>NZ_JBWSOR010000007.1:0-165983 GCF_056629435.1 Nocardia sp. TBRC8007
ATAACCGGCGTATCCGCATAACCCGCCAACGACACCCGATCAATCTCGATCACCCGCCACAGCGTCATGCCCCGGCCGGGCAGTTCGAGTCCGTCCGCAGCGCGGGTCAGCACGCAGACCGGGCGTACGGTTTCTATTATGTGCTCGATGCGCTCGGCCGGATGCTCCGGATCCAGCGGCACGTAGGCGCCACCAGCCGCGAGCACCGCATACAGTGCGACCACCAGATCCACCGATCGCAGCATGCCCACTGCCACCGGCGTCTCCGCCCGCACCCCGAGCGACACCAGCAGCCTGGCCGTCCGATGTACCCGGCTCGCGAATTCGGCATACGTCAGCGACTCACCCTCGCAGGTCACCGCGATCGCCTCCGGTGTCAAAGTCACCTGCGTCTCGAACAGCTCGACCAGCGTCGCGGTCGGATCCACCGGATGCGTGGTGGCATTCCAAGTATCCAGTACCAGGGCGTGTTCCCCAGCGGTCAGCACATCGATCGCCCCGACCGGAATGCGCGGGTCGGCCACCACCGCATCCAGAACTCGACACAGACGCAGCGCGAACGACGCGACTGTGGCCGGATCGAACAGATCGGTCGCGTATTCGAAGACCGCGGCGAGGCCTGCGGCGTCCGATGCCTCGGCCAAGGACAGCTGCAGATCGAATTTCGCTGTTCGCGTGTCGATGTCGAGCCAGGTAGCGGTTAATCCGGTCGGCGAAAGCTCGACCCGCGCAGTGTTCTGGAAGTCGAGCATCACCTGGAACAGTGGATGCCGCGCCGCCGACCGCTCCGGGCTGAGCACCTCGACCAGCCGTTCGAACGGCGCTTCGGCGTGCGCGAAGGCAGCGAGGTCACGATCACGCACGGCCGCGATCAGATCGGTAAACGACAATTCCGCCTGGACATCGGTGCGCAGCACCACAGTGTTGACGAACATGCCGACCACCTCATCCAGCGCCGAGTCTCCTCGACCTGCCACTGGAGTTCCGATCGAAATATCTTGCTGTCCAGATAGTTTGGCCAACACAGTGGCGAAAGCGGCATGCAGCACCATGAACAGCGAAGCATTCGCCTCCTGCGCAATCTCCCGCAACCGGTGCAGCGTCTGCGCATCGATCGTGAACTCGTGGCGCGCGCCACGACCTGATGCCTCAGCCGGTCGTAGGCGGTCAGCAGGCAACGCCAATACATCCGGCGCACCGACCAACGCATCGCGCCAGTACCGGATCTGTTCGGCCAGCGCCGACTCCGGGTCGTCCTCAGACCCGAGTACCGCGCGCTGCCACAACGCATAGTCGGCGTACTGCACTGGCAATGGCGTCCAGTCCGGAGCGACGCCGGAGCGGCGTGCGGCATAGGCCTGCATGAGATCCCGGGCCAGCGGCGCAAGGGACCAACCGTCGGCGCTGATGTGATGCAGCGCGACAACGAGAACGTGCTGCTCATCGCGCAGCCGCAGCAGCGTGAACCGTATCGGTGGCTCACGATCGACCAAGAATGGCGTGGCCACCAGTTCGCGGATACGCTCGGCCACTCGCCTCTCATCGACCGCCTCGGTGCGCAACGCGACCTGTGCTGCCTCGACCGGAAGCACCCGCTGATGTGGGATACCTTCCACCGCCGGATACGTGGTGCGCAGCGACTCGTGCCGGGCGATCACGTCAGCGACCGCGTCCGCGAGAGCGGCGTGTCCGAGCGCCCCTCGCAACTGTATCGCCGCGACCAGGTTATTCGCCACCGACGCCGTGTCGAACTGGGCGAGGAACCATATCCGCTGCTGCGCATATGACAGCGGAACCAGCGAGGGCCGAGACCCGGCGACCAGCGGGAGCCGGTTTCGCACTCGGCTTCCATCGCTCAACTGCGCGGCAAGCGCCGCAACGGTCGGGCACTCGAACAGCGTGCGCACCGGAACATCGGTGTCAAGTGCTACAGCCAGGCGTGCCACGATCTGCGTCGCTACCAGTGAATTTCCACCCAATGCAAAGAAATCGTCGTCGAGTCCGACGCGATCGACCCGCAGCACCTGCTCGAATACCTCGGCAACCGCCTGCTCAGCGACAGTGCCCGGCGCACGGAACGCTATAGCGACCGGCGTCGGTTCCGGCAACGCTTTACGATCCAGCTTGCCCGAGGCGGTCAATGGCATCGCAGACAACGCAACGTACATCGAAGGCACCATGTACGAGGGCAACACCAGACGCAGTCGCTGTTCCAGTTCCGCGGTGAGCCGGTCGGGCGCGATATCGCCGACGATGTAGGCGACCAGTGCCTGACCGGTCGGCTGTGTGAAGACCAGTACCGCTGCCGCACGCACATCATCCATTGCCAGCAGCGCCGCTTCGATCTCGCCGAGCTCGATCCGCTGGCCGCGCAGCTTCACCTGGAAATCGCTACGCCCCAGATACTCGAGTGCGCCGCCACGGCGGCGGCGCACCAGATCTCCGGTCCGGTACATCCTGGCGCCCGCTGGTCCGAATGGGTCGGCGATAAAACGCTCAGCAGTCAGGTCGGCGCGGCCGTGGTAACCACGCGCCACTTGGACACCAGACAAATACAGCTCACCAGTCACGGTATCCGGCATCGGTCGCAACCGAGCGTCGAGCACCATAGCCCGTCCCGCGTGCACAGGGCGTCCGATCGGGGCCTGGCCACTGGTGACCGGGTCTACCGGGGCGTGGGTGGCATGCACGGTGAATTCGGTCGGACCGTAGAGATTGTGCAGCGCCGCAGGGCTCACTGCGGCGAATGCAGCAGCGGCCTCACCGGTCATCGCTTCTCCCGCGACGAGCACGGTACGCAGAGAGGCGATCTGCTCCGGCGCGACCGCGTCTGCGAACACGGTGAGCATGGAAGGAACGAAAGAGGTCATGGTAACCCGGTGCGCGGCGATAGTCGTCGCGAGATACTGGGGATCACGGTGCCCGTCGTGCTCGGCGACGACGATCCGCGCACCCGCGGCCAGTGGCGCGAACAGCTCCCATACCGAGACATCGAAAGACGCTGGAGTCTTGAACAACACCACATCCCTGGCGCCGATCCGGTATTCGCGCGCAATCCAGTCGATTTGGTTGACTACTGAATTGTGCTGCACTGCGACGCCTTTAGGCTTTCCAGTAGAACCTGAGGTAAAGATGACATAGGCGGCGCCTGCCGCGTACAGCGGAGCGCGGCGGTGTACGGGGGCCACCGGAGCGGCGGAGTGCTCCACCAGGTCGGGCGAATCGACCGCGATGATCGGCGTTTCCGGACGTGCCGCGCGGGCGCACCGATCGGCCAGTTCAGCAGTCAGGTGGTCACGGGCGCGGGCCAGCACACAGACCGGACGCGCAGCGGCGATCACCTGCGCGATTCGGGCCGCCGGCTGGTCCGGATCCACCGGTACATAGACGCCACCCGCGGTCAACACCGCATAGACAGCGATGACGAAGTCGATCGAACGCCGCATGCCGAGCACAACCAGCTGCTCCGGGCCGACGCCTGTGTCGATCAGCAGACGCGCCAAGCGATTGACCGCATCGGAGAACTCCGCGTAAGTCAGCAGGCGCTCATCGTCGAGCACCGCGATATCGTCCGGGCTACGCCGGACCTGCGCTTCGAAGGCGGTGAGTAACGTATCCGCCGAGTTCACTGTGCCTGTGGCTGCCTGACCCGCCTCGATCGCGCGCAGCTGCTCGGCGGCATCGAGCAAAGGCAGGTCGAGCACCGCGATATCGGGGTCGACGATGCATGCGCCCAGGAAGCCGACCAGTTGCCGCGCATACCCCGCGATGGTCGGCTCGTCGAAGAGATCCGTGGCATAAGTGAACTCGGCTCGAATCCCCGCTGGTGCCGAACCTTCCTCGTGTCCGGCACCAGCGGAGTTCTCGGTGACCGTGAGCTGCAGATCGAGCTTGGTCACTCCGATGTCCACGGTACTGGTGTCCACCGACAGTTCGGGCAGTTCGAAGGCGATTGCCTCAGCATTGTCGAAAGCGAGCAGCACCTGGAACACCGGATGGCGCGCCTGCGAACGCGGTGGGTTGAGCACCTCGACCACCTGCTCGAACGGCAGCTCGGCGTGTCCGAAGGCAGCGAGATCGTGCTCACGTACATGTGCGAGCAATGCCGTGAACGGTGCGGTGACATCGATGCGGGTGCGCAGCGCCAAGGTATTGACGAACATGCCGATCAGGTCGTCGAGCGCCCGCTCGCCTCTACCTGCGACCGGCGTACCGATCACAATATCGTCGCTGCCGGACAGTCGCGACAGCAGCGCGACCAGTGCCGCATGCACCAGCATGAAGGTAGAGACACCGTGTTCACGTGCGATTTCAGCCATAGCGGCGGCCAGCTCGCCTGGCAGCTCGAAAGCGAACACCGATCCCCGACCGGACGCGACCGCAGGGCGAGGCCGGTCTGCGGGCAAGTCGAGCTGGTCGGGTGCCCCTGCCAGCGCTTCGGTCCAAAACGATATCTGGCCGGCCAACGGCGCAGCCGGATCATCCGCGGAACCGAGCATGTCGTGCTGCCACAGGCTGTAGTCGGCGTACTGCACCGGAAGTGGAGCCCAAGCGGGCGCTCCGCCGCCACGGCGCGCCCCATAGGCGATCATCACATCACGCGCCAGCACCCGCAGAGACAAGCCATCGGCGGCAATATGGTGCAGGACGAGGGCGAGGGCGTAGCTGTCATCGTCCACCCCGAAGATCTGGGCCCGAATGGGGATCTCGCGCTCTATATCGAAACCGCGCGCGGCGAACACGGCCAGTCGAGCGTCGAGTTCAACAGCGGAGATGAGCTCCGGCACATCTATGATCTCGGCCACTTCTACCGCAGGCAGCACCCGCTGCCACGCAGCGGGTCCTGTGACATCGCCGGGCGGCAATGCGGGGAAGACCGTGCGCAGCACCTCATGCCGGGCGACCAGGTCCGCAAGTGCCTGCCGCAGCGAGCCGACATCCACCGCACCGCGTAACCGCACTACGAACGGCATATTGTAGCTCGCACTCGATCGCTCGAACCGATTGAGGAACCAGATGCGCTGCTGTGCGGGTGAAAGCGGAACCAATGGCGGCCGAGGCCGAGCCGACAACTGCGCGACTACCGACGCACCGCCGGACCCACCGGCCTGTTCGACGATTTCAGCGAGTTCGGCGACCGTGCTGGCGGTGAATACCTCACGCACTCCGAGCGAACAGTTCAGGTCGGCGCCCAACCGAGCGGCGACCTGGGTCGCTACCAGACTGTTTCCACCGAGGGCAAAGAAGTCATCGTTGCGCCCGACTCGCTCGGCTCCGAGCACTTCGGCGAAGACGCGCGCGACAGCCTGCTCCACAGCAGTCGCGGGCATGACGTAGTCGACCGAGATCCGAGTGGGAGCGGGCAGCGCACCTCGGTCCAGTTTCCCCGATGCGTTCACCGGCAAGGTATCCAGCACTACATAAGCGGCGGGCACCATGTACCCCGGCAGCGCCCTGGTCGCCGCGGCCCGGAGCCGGTCGGGCTGTACCGCACCCGGGCGCGCCTCTAGAACGTAGGCGACCAACTGTTCACCGACACCCGCGTCGTCACGCACCACAACCACTGCGCGGAGCACCGACTCGACCGCTCCGAGCACAGCTTCGATCTCACCCAGCTCGATCCGCAGGCCCCGCATCTTCACCTGGAAGTCGGTGCGGCCGAGATACTCCAGCTCACCGTAGGTGGTCCAGCGCACCAGATCACCGGTGCGGTACATCCGGTCGCCCGCCGCAGCGATCGCATCCGGGCCGCCGAATGGATCAGCTACGAACCGCGACGCGGTCAGCCCCGAGCGAGCGAGGTAGCCCCGGGCAAGCTGTACCCCCGACAGATACAGCTCACCCGGCATCCCGATCGGTACTGAGCGTAACCGCGAATCGAGCACATAGAGTCGAGTGTTGAACACTGGCGCGCCGATCGGCACCGAAGCAGTGTCCACGTCGGTCACTTCGTGATAAGTGACGTCGACTGCCGCCTCCGTCGGGCCATACAGATTGTGTAACCTGGCACCGGTCAGCGCCCGCAGCCGCTGCGCGAGCGCGCCTGGAAGCGCCTCACCAGAAGCGAACACCGAACGCAAGGAACTCTGCCGGTCCACCGGCTGCTCAGCGAGGAACGCCTCCAGCATCGATGGCACGAAATGCACCGTGGTAATCGCGTATTCATCGATAACCTCACGCAGGTAATCGGGATCCCTGTGCCCGTCCGGCGCCGCGAGCACCAGTGTCGCGCCAACCTGCAACGGCCAGAAGAATTCCCATACGGAGACATCGAACGTGGCCGGAGTCTTCTGCAGCACGACGTCGTGCGCGGACAACGCATAGGTCTGTTGCATCCATACCAGCCGGTTCGTGATCGCGCGGTGCGTGATCGCGACCCCTTTGGGGAGTCCGGTCGATCCGGACGTGAAGATCACATAGGCCGGATGCTCCGGCCGCAGTGCGGCGACTCTTTCTCGATCCCACACCGGTCCAACGGCATCGTCCTTCTCGAGCTGGTCCACGCGCAACAACGGTGCACCGTGCAGGTCGGGATCCGGCCCCGACCCAGCGGTCAGCACGCATGCCGGTCGAGCCGTAGCCAGGATGTGTGCGGTGCGCTCGGCTGGGTGATCGGGGTCGAGTGGCAGATAGGCACCACCAGCGGCGAGGATCGCGTAGATCGCGATCACCAGTTCCGGAGATCGACGAATATGCAGCGCCACCAGCGTTTCCGGACCAACCCCCAACCTGATCAAGCGCCGCGCGAGCTGGTTGCTGCGTGCAGCGAACTCACGGTAGGTCAGGTCCGGCGTACCGGTGGCCCGCAACGCCACCGCGCTCGGTGTGCGGGCCGCCTGTGCCTGGAACATCGAGACCAGCGTCGCCATAGGAGCCGGACCCGCGCGAAACCTCGCCAGCTCGGCTTCCACATCGAACCCCGTCTCATTCCAGATCCGTGTGCTGACCTCGAGTTCCAGCTCAGTGGCGACATCGATGGCAGACAGCGGGGTATCCAGCTCAGCGGCGAGCAAACGCTCCAGGTAAGAAAGAAACCGGGCGTGGTGCCGGGCGATGTCATCGGTGGTGTAGAGGTTCGGATTGGCCTCGAAGTCGACATGCACGCGATCGCGGTCGCCGTAGTAGACGTTGAGGCTGAGATCCTCGACCGGTCCAGTGGACAGCACATGGTAGCGTCCCGCTGTCGTACCAAGGGTGAGATCGCTACGGAACAGCATGATGTTGGCCAATGGGCCGAACAGCCCGCGCCGCGCGAGCCCACCGGCGCGTTCGGCGTCCCGATGGATGTCCTCATGCCGGTAACGCTGGTGGCGTAGCGCACCGGCGACCTCTACCCGGGTAGCACGCAACAGTTCACCCCAGCTCACGTCGAGCCCGAGGCGCAGTGGCACGATATTCGACAGCATGCCTGCCGAACGACGCAGTACCGCGGTGGTGCGCGCGGTCACCGGCAGACTCAACACCGCCTCGTCCCGGTCGGTCAATCGGCCCAAGTAGGCCGCGAATGCCGCGAGCAGCACTACCGCCGGTGTCGAATCCTGACTCGTCGCCAGGACATTCATCTGGTCGACCAGCGACGGAGCGAGTGCTTGCCCAGCGATCAGATTCGTCGCGCAGCGCGGCGCGCTGCGGCCGTGCAGGCTCGTTACGGCATCCAGCCCCGCCACCCGATCGGCCCAGTGCGCACGATCCTTCTGATATCGCGTGGTATCCCGGTAGGCGAGCTCGGCCTCGGTCAGCGCGGCCAACGTACCCGGCCGTACGACCTCGGGTTCGGTGCCGAGCACCCGCGCGGTGTAGCGCTCGGCCACTCGCATGGTGTTGGTCAGCGCGCCGTAGCCGTCGAGCACCATGTGGTGGGCCCGGAGATACCAGAAGTACCGACGCTCGGCTACGCGCAGCGCAGCGCCCGCGAACAGCCGATCGGTCAATAAATCGACTGGCGCGCTCGCGTCGGCCCGCATCCATTCGTGTGCCGCGGCCACTGGATCGGCGTGGTCACGCAAGTCGATCAGCGGAATATCGACCGAGAGCCCTGGATCGACAATCTGGTGTGGTACACCGTCGGATTCGCCGAGCCGCACCAGCACTGATTCGTACTCACGGGCTGCCTCGACCGAAACCTCTTGCAACAACTTGACGTCCAGCACACCCTGAACATCCACGTATTGCGCGACATTGATCGGCACCTCCGGATCGAGCAGCTGGGCATACCAGATGCCGAGCTGGGCGGGCGCGAGCCTGAACGACTCCGGTGCGCTCGATGTCGGCTCCTGATCAGCGGTTCGCTCCGGTAGCACGCTGAACCCACCCAACTCAGTACCCTGCACCAGAGCCTCCTAACCGGCAAAACAACTGTCCGAACGCTTTTGGGCAGCACGAGACAACCGCTACACCCGGCTACATAACCGGGGCGTCTGGAGTTGGCCACCACATGTGTTTCGGCAAAAGGCGTGAGCGGTGACACCACGCTCGCGCGGATCCGACAGATTTGTGAAGAAGAGATCGGCGACCGACTGGTCGCCGCCGTGGCGGGCGTGTAGCCTGCCAACGGCCTCGGCTAGCTTTTGATCGTTCCTCCAACGTCATCGCTGTGGCTCAACCACCACAGCTATGTCAGTTACATCACACGGATGTTATCCGTGCATTGCAGACAGTAGGCGTTCCGTTAAAAAAACGTACCCATTTCACCCAAAATTCTCTTAAAGAACTCACAGGAAGGACATTCGGGCCGGAATCTTGGACACAGCTGTGCGCGCGACCACATTTTGCCGCGCGAGCGCCCTGTCGCGCTGTTGGCCCAGCACCCTAAGCGCCAAAACGTTGCATCTGCGTTGCATCGGCGCCCAATCGCCGGTCGAGTACCCGCATTTTTGCCTCTATCTGCATATATATCGGCGAATTGCGATCGATGGTCGCACGGTAGGCCGCCCAGGCCACAGCGTCGTCGCGGCCTTCTGCGCCCGCCGTCCAACGGCGCAGCACTTCGGAATCGCCTGAACCCAATACCGCGGTGCGTAATCGCACCCGCAATTCATCGCGAATATCTATAACTCCCGGCGCGGTCGAACGGGGCAACACCGGCCCGACATAGAGCCGTAATGCGGAATCGATATCACCGGAATCGAGTGCGGCGCGTAACGCCTCGACATCAGTGGCGATCGGAACACGCAAACGATAGGGCCGCGAGCCGACGACTGTCGCACCGACCACCGCACGCAGACGTGACATCGCTGCCCGGATGGTGCCGTTGCCGAGATCAGTGTCGTCGAGTAACAACGCGAGATGATCGGCACTGAGCCCTTCCGGGTGTTCAGCGAGTAAGAGCAGGATCTCAGCGTGCCGTTGCGACAAGGGCACTCGATCATCCGCGACGCTCAATTGCGGCTGTCCGAGACCGAGCACGTCGAACCCGAGCCTGCCCGCTGGGTACGGACGCGCGGTGTCGTGCCCGGCTGCCGCACGCTCCCCGGATCGCATCGCCGTGAGCAGCAAGTCCATCTCCGCGGCGGTAGCCGCCGCCTTGACCAACGCCAAGATCTCCGGTTTGGCTACGCGGACGCCACCGGCGATCATCAAAACCCCGACCAGCCTGCCGTCCGGATCGTGCACTGGCGCCGCGGCGCCAGTGATCAGATGCATTCGGTGCAGGAAATGTTCTGGGCCATGCACCCATGCGGCTCTACCGGTACGCACGACCATGCCGACCGCGTTCGTTCCTATGCGGCGCTCGCTGAGGTCATTACCTGCTCGCAGGCCGATCTCCGCCACCGCCGCTTCCTGTTCGAGGTTTCCGTGCACCGAAAGCGCCCGACCGAACTGATCGGCGACCAGGACGATCAAACCCGTTCTGACCGCGTCCTGCACCAAAAGTTTGTCGATCAGCGGCATCAGCGCGGCAACTGGATGCGTCTGACGATAGTGCTGCAGCTCCGCGCCACGCAGACCGCGGCCGTCGAGTACGTCCATCGGGTCGACCCCGCCGCGTATGCTGCGTAACCAGGATTCGAGTACCACGGGACGCAACAACCCGGCGAGCCGGGGGAGCTGATCGCCACCCAAGCTGAGATATCCGTGCGCCTGGGCAGCATAGGCCTCGAGCGCACCGAGCTGGGCTTCCGGCTCGACGCCATACCGTGGAGAGCGTCCACCCGCGATGTTGCCGACCATTTGCCTTTCTTTCCGCACCAAACTTTACCGGTGCTTGTAGAACGGCAACGACGGATACTGCGGTTTGTCCGCCAGGTCACACTCCATACACTTCGCAAAGAAATGTGACCTAGCCGTATTTCACTTCATGTGGCGAGGTATGCGGCCGCCTTTTCCGCGATCATCAGAACCGTGGCCTGCGGGCCACGACCCAATGGCACGGGCACCACAGAGAGGTCCACAATGGACAGTCCGGTCACCCCGTACACGCGGCACCACTCGTCAACGACAGCTGCCGCATCGTATTCCCGCCCCATTCGGCAGGTTCCTGATAAATGTTGCAAAGTATCCAGCTTCGCGTGTAACCAAGCGTCGAGATCCTCCCGTTCCGGAATCGAATCAATCAGTCGGGCGTTCATTCGCCGCAGGAGTCCGGCAGCTATCGGTACCGCCGCGCACAGCCTGGCGCGGTCCTGCCCTTCGGCGAGATAATGGTGGTCGATCAGTGGCGCGGCGGTAGGGTCGGCCGTGCGCAGACGGAGCACGCCGGATGAGCGCGGGCGCATCAGTCCAACACCGAGCCTGCGCACACCCGGCATAAACGACATCGCGTAGGGCCGGATTTCGACATCACCGACTTCGAGCACAGATTCCAGCGCGACCGCGGGCGATTCAGCAGAATCGAGCACGTAATCGATCCCGATCTCGAGATGATCGCTGAACCCGGCACCGACTCCGGCAGCGTGCACTACCGGTATGCCCAGTGCGCGTAGCCGACCCGGATCACCGATGCCGGAGCGCAGCAATAGTGCGGCCGACTCGATCGCACCGGCGCTGAGCACAATACGGTCCGCCCACTCTGTGTCGAGTTCGCCGTCACGCACGCAGTCGACTCCGACCGCCCGCGATCCGTCGAAACGGATGCGGGTGACGTACGTTCCCGCAGCGACGGTCAAGTTCGGCCTGCCCAGAGCAGGCAGCAGATAACCGAGTGCGGAGCTGATCCGCCTGCCCTGGTAGCAGTTGCACGGTACCGCACCGACACCATCACCTGCCGTAGGCGCATTAAGGTCGGGCACCTCAGTGAATCCGGCGGCCAGACACGCCGCAGTGAACGCCGCGCTGACCGGGGATAGCGCCGACGAGCGCTGCACCGGAATCGGGCCACTGCTGCTGTGCCAGGGCCGCTCGCCGAAGTCCAGGTCCCGCTCGATGCGGCAATATGCCGGGAGCACAGCATCGTACGACCATGTCGCACAATCACCGAGCTGCCTGCTCCATGCAGTGAAATCCGCTTCAGTGGCCCGGACGAAGTAACAGCCGTTGACTGCTCCCGAACCGCCGATCACCTTGCCGCGCACGATGGACGCCGATACCGAAGGATCGTCGGCCAGGGTGACCGGGTAACGCCACAGCCACTCCGCCTCCGGGCCGATCGGCAGCACAGCCGCGTCCAATAATTCGGCAGGGATCGCCTCGGCACTGCTCCACAGCGGACCTGCCTCGAGCAGTCGCACAATATGCGCCGGATTCGCGCTCAGCCGCTCGGCCAGGACACTACCGGCGCTACCGCCCCCGATGATGAGTGTGTCGACCATAACGATTCTCTTCCACCTCTCGGCACGGTGCGCGTTATCGAGGCCTGCGCGACGACAGAGCAGGAAACAACCAGTTCATCGCGGATCTACCGAGACGGCGAAGTAGGCTTCAGTGCTCGCGGACTGCGTGTGCGAAAGGCCCCGAGCCACAGACCGGTGCCATATGCGATGTCGTCGAGACGTTTGTAAGCCAGGTAGCGCACTGGATCGAGCCCACCCGCATCCCGATGGGTGAACCAATCGGCCAGACCGTCCGCAATAGCCATGGTGATCGCGATACGCCGAATCCGCCGGGAGAGAAGTACCGCGAGCAGCGTGATCGGCCAGTAATGTCTGCATATGGCCGAGGCCAAGCGCCAGAGCCCGGCGAAGAAGCCACGCGCCAGATAGATCGCGGCGATTCGGGTCGGATTGTCCAGCTCGGCAAAAACACGCCGTAGCCGGATCAACACCGTACACAAGGTGACGAGCCCGCCGAGTAATCCCCATCGGGTCAACGTGGCGAAAAAGAATCCGGCCAGCACTGTCCACGACGGCACCGACAGCGGTGAGATCATTCCCGCATGCCGCTCCCCGAGCGGTGCGGCGCCGGTGCCGTAGAACAGTTTTCGGCCGAACCAAGCGCGGAAGCTGACCCGATGGTCGTGCGCCACGTGGGCGGCAGGCTCGTAACGCAGTCGCCAGCCCGCCCGCTCCAGCCGCCAGCACAGGTCGACGTCTTCAGCCACTCGCATCGACTCGTCGAAACCGCCGTGGTCCAGCAACGTCCTGCGGCGCACCAGTAGTGCCGCACTCGGCACATAGGACACCAGTCCCCGCGAGCGCACGGCCGACTCACGCCTACCGAGATCGAGCGAGGAACGGGTGTGCTCGTAGCGCGCCAGTGCATTCGACTCCGGGTCCAAGGCGACGATCCTCGGAGCGACCAGCGCCACCCCTGGGTCGCTGAAATGGCCGAGCATTACCTCCAACCAGCCACTGCGCGGCACCACGTCGGAGTCGAGGAACGCGACGAAGTCGGTTGTCGCCGCGCGCAAGCCGGCATTGCGGGCAGCGGCGGGCCCCCTGGTCCGATCGTGTCGCAACACCGTCACCCGGCACCGGGTGCCGCGTGCGCGTGGTATTCGGACCGGCTGGTCCGAACCGTCATCGACCACGATCACATTGTGCCCACGCAGCACGGCGAGCAGTCGCGCCAGCCCCTCGGCGTTGTTGTGCAACGGCACGACGATGGTGACGTCCTCCGGCGAAGGCAACAGCCGCGGGCGCGGATTACCCACACCGGAGTCGAGCAGCCGACGAGCAACGATAGCGGATTTCGGGCCATTCACCTCGAAATACCCATCGCCGATCAGCGCAGCAGCCTCTGGGGCGAGTCGTAGCAACCGAGCAGGGGAACCACCGAGCAGGACCCGACCTCCGGAGTATGCGCGTACCCGAGGGTCGATCCGCACCCCGAATCCATCGGGCAGGCGATCATGGCGCATTCCTGGCATGTTAGGCGGAGATTCGCGTGAGAACATCAACGATCCACGCAAACCGGCCGAATTTTGGTCGAAACCGGAGCGCCCGCGAGGGCTACCCGCGCACCACCGGAGTGCGACCGCGGGGGGATACGCACAGCCCAGCATTCGGCTAACGAGCGGCTATCTCCAGGTCGCAGATCGGGCATAGGCCAACTACACGCTTTCAGCATACTTCTAGCAAACTCTATGATCTTCTGCTAATGGGCTCTCCGCACAAGCCCGTGCAGGCGGATGTGGTTGCGCCGATTCGGCCGGGCGCGTCGTGCTCAGGTTCATCGTGCTCAGGTTCAATGGGACCGGCCCCGGTCCGCGCCCGCTCGTTCGCGATGCCGCCCTGCGGGAGTGGTCGATCGACGAGCGCGGGATCACCCGGGTGGTATCGGCCAGTGCCACCTCGCCATAGCCCTGCACGCATTCCGGGTCCGGGCCGTCGGCAGGTAATCCAGTGAAGAATTTCGCCGCCATGCAGCCACCCCGGCAGGCGTCGTAATGGCTGCACGAAGCACACGCGCCGGCGCCACTGGGCGCACGTAACCCGGCGAACAACTCTGAGGAACGCCATACTTCGTCGAAGCCACCATCGGTAACTACATTCCCGGCGAGAAACCGGTCGTGGATGGCGAACGGACAAGCGTAGACATCGCCGACCGGGTCGACCAAGCAGACCACCCGGCCCGCTCCACACATGTTCAGACCCGGCAGTGCCTGGCCGTACGCGGACAAGTGGAAGAACGAGTCTCCAGTGAGCACGCCCTCGCCGTTGCGCAGCAACCAGTCATAGAGCACACGCTGCAAATCCGGCGTCGGGTGCAGCTCGTCCCATACATCCGCACCACGCCCCGAGGGACGCAGCCTGGTCAAACGCAGCGTGGCACCATACCTTTCCGCGATGGCCAGAAATTGGTCGAGCTGCCCGATATTGTGCCTGGTCGCCACCACCGACAGCTTGGCATCCCGGAAACCCGCTTCCGCCAGATGCTCCAGCGCGCGAAGGGCCATATCGTAAGAGCCGGGTCCACGCACGGCATCATTGACCGCGGCATCCGCACCATCCAGCGATACCTGTACATCCACGTAGTCGCTGGCCGCAAGACGTGTCGCGACCTCAGATGTGATCCGGACCCCGTTGGTAGAGAACTTCACCCCTACCCGATGAGAGACCGCATAGTCGACCAGTTCCCAGAAATCCGGTCGTACGGTGGGCTCGCCGCCGCCGATGTTCACATAGAACACCTGCATACGCTCGAACTCGTCGATCAGCGCCTTGCATTGCTCGGTACTCAGCTCGCGCGGATCCCTTCGCCCCGAAGAGGACAGACAGTGCACACAGGACAAGTTGCAGGCGTAGGTGAGCTCCCAGGTCAGGCAGATCGGCGCGGCGAGTCCGGATTCGAAGCGATCGACCAAGCTTACGGCCCTGTCCGCCGGCGCGCCCACGCCCGCAGGCTGCCGCTCGACCCTTTCCGCCGTCGACGGCGGCGCGGCCACCCGCACAGCGGAAGACGCCGCCGGTACCCGGACGGACGCACCGATGATCATCTCCGAATCGGCCAATTGCGTCAGTGCGGCGAGATATGGCGTGGCACTGCCTTCCGACACGCCCGCCGCTTCCAGGGCTACGCGGAGCGAGGCATGCTCCGACAGCGATCGCACAATTTCGACAATCCGCAGGTTTTTCAGAAACGAGAGTTTTCGCGTGCCGAAATGATAGAGCAGCGCACCGAACGACTCCGACCGCACCGCGACACTCGGATGCAGCTGCCAGCGCGAATCGAGCTCGAGCATAATCGGCCGCCCGTCAGTAGACACCGCACATACCGTCGATGGACACCTCTTCGATAAGACTCTCCGCGACCAGCGGCGGCTCCTCGGCCGACTGTGCGGCGACGGGCTCCACTCGTCCGGCGTTGTCGGTGTCGGTGTGTCCGATAGATCCGAATTCCGGCATGCCTACCTCCGAAGAACTATCCGTGTGCGTGACCGCCCACTGCGGCCCGCGCTCACACGATAACGTCATCAGCTGACAAAAAGGAACAAGTTTCACCTATCGACAACCCTGGCTGGCCCGCGTCCGCCCCGGATGCACGCCACGGCGAGCATCTAGCGATCAAGTCGGCCCGCGGCGCTCTAGACTTCGGGTAGAAAGCAGCTGAACAGAAGGCGACGGGCGATACCGCCCACAGTGGTCGAGGTGGCATGGGAGTCGGACGAATGCAGGCGAATGGGGGCGGTGGCACACTATCGGAGTCCGAGATCGTCGAGGCGGCGTTGCGGGTGGTCCGCGAGGACGGTGTGGAGAAACTGTCCATGCGGCGACTATCTCGCGAACTCGGCGTCTCCCCCATGGCGCCGTACTACTATGTCGCGGACAAACGAGAACTGCTCGACCTCGTCGCCAGCGCAGCCCTGAACGGAGTCCGGACGCCACCTCCTGAATCCGGGCCATGGCAGCACCGATTGCGCGTTCTTGTCGACCAGATCGACGAGAAGTTGCGCAAGCATCCGGGCCTCGGTGACATTTTGATCGAGCAGATGTTCGGCAAACAGTTGGACCTGATCGCTGCGGTAATGGACGTCCTGGTCGAAGCAGGCTTCGACGACCGCAGCGTACTCGCCGCCTATGCGACGATCCACACCTACCTGTTCGGCCGCAGCCGAGTGAATCCGCGAGACCACTCCGCACCGGTCGACGTGACCCTGCCTCCCGTCGTGATGCGCGCCAATAGATACATCGGCGACCTGCGCGGAAGGTACTCCTACGATTTCAGTATGGACGTGTTGATCGCAGGCCTGGAGGCCAAGCTTGTCCACCAGGCGACGACCGACGTACGATGAAACTGAAACACGTTCTAGTTTTGGCGCCATGTAGCGCCCGCGTCAGGTTCGAGAGGACGACATGACCACTGTCGAGGTTCCACACGGCTCACGCTCGGCCGTGCTGCGGGTATCCGCAGTCATCGCAGAGACGGCCGACACCTGTTCACTGGTCTTCGACATCCCCGACGAACTGGCCGAAAAGTTCCGTTATCAGCCGGGGCAGTTTCTCACGCTGCGCATTCCCAGCGAAAGGACCGGCTCGGTGGCTCGCTGCTATTCGCTGGCCAGCTCGCCGCATACCGATGATCGCCCGAAGGTCACCATCAAGCGGACCGAAGGCGGCTATGGGTCGAACTGGGTATGCGACAACGTGAAAGCAGGCGACCGAATCGAGGTGCTGCCGCCTTCTGGCGTCTTCACGCCCAAGAATCTGGATACAGATCTGCTGCTGTTCGCCGCGGGAAGCGGTATCACACCCGTGATGTCCATCTCGAAATCGGCACTGGCACAAGGTGGCGGCCGCATCGTGCTCATCTACGCCAACCGCGACCACGAATCGGTGATCTTCGCTGATGAGCTGCGCGATCTTACAGACAAACACCCGCAGCGACTCCTCGTGATCCACTGGCTGGAGCAGCTCCAAGGCTTGCCGACCGCCGATGCGCTGGCCACCCTGGTAGCCCCGTATCACGGTTACGAGGCGTTCATGTGCGGACCTAAGCCCTTCATGAATCAAGTGCACGATGCGCTCGCTCGACTGAGCGTGCCGAAGTCACGCACACATGCCGAGGTCTTCAATTCCCTTGCCGGCGACCCGTTCACCGGAAAGCCGACGGTCGAGACACCCGAGACCGAACTGGCCGATGCGGCGACCGTCGAAGTCGAGCTCGACGGCGAAGTACATGAGCTGGCCTGGCCGCGCACTCGGACACTGGTGGACATTATGCTGGCCAAAGGGCTGGATGTACCCTACTCCTGCCAAGAAGGAGAATGCGGATCCTGCGCGTGCACGGTACTGGAGGGCGCAGTTGAGATGGACAACGCCGAAATTCTCGACCCGGAGGATATCGAGAACGGCTATATCCTCGGCTGCCAAGCGCATCCGGTGACTGATCGCCTGAAAATCCAGTTTTGATCTGCTCCGAACGGCTCGGCGAGAATTCATTCTCGTGCGCCCAAAATGCGGCCTGATTCGAATGCGGCGGCGGCGGTGGGCAATACGCCCGGCCTACCACTGTTGAGCACCCGGACCGCACCATTGCCGGTAGTCGGGCGTCCGAGGGCCTCGATTCTCCGAATGGTCTGTGCGGCAACGGCTTGCGCGCTGTCGAACAGGCGCACACCGGCCGGGAGCGCGGCCTGGATCTCATCTGCCACCAGAGGGTAGTGCGTGCAACCGAGAACCACACCAGCGACATCCAGCGGAGTCCGTGCGACAGCATCGGCGATCGCGGCGCGCGCGGCACCCAGATCGCCACAGTCGATCGCATCCGCCAGTCCATGGCACGCCACGCCTGTCACTTCGGCATCGCCGCCGAACTTCGCGATCAGATCGGCCTGATATCGGCTCGCCGTGGTCGCCGCGGTAGCCCAGACCGCTACCGAACGGCATACAGCCGCCGCGGGTTTGATCGCGGGCACGGCACCGATCACTGGAACACCGACCCCTACTTCCGCCCGGACGTGTTCCAGAGCTGTGACGCTGGCGGTATTACATGGCAGCACGACTACTTCGGCGCCGGATCTCAGCGATGTCCGCGCGGCATTCACCACCCGCTCGACCACCCACCCCTCCGGTTTCGGCCCCCACGGCGCGCCATCCGGATCCAGCTGCAGTAGCAAATCCACGTCCGGCCGCAGCTTACGCAACCATGCGGAGGTGGGAAGCAATCCCAGACCCGAGTCGATGAGCGCGACGATCACCCGTCCACCGTATTACAACCCGGCATACCCCCCGCACACCATCACGACCACGCCAGGTGATTGCGACCAGCTACGTCGAGGAGCCGTATCGCACGATACGAAGCTCATCCGGGGTATCGCTCATCCGGGGTATCGCTCATCCGGGGTATCTCGGCACGGGAGACCGCCCGTCGAGTCGACAACGGATAGACGCACCGGTCGGCGCGGCCTGGCTCAGCGCGTGGCGAGCAGCTCTGCCACCGGGGCGTGCGCGACGAGTGCGGCGCGCGCTTTCATGACCTGTCCGGTCATCCCAGCCCCGACCACACCGGTCAACTCACCGCCCCTGGCATAGTACGCGAGAAATCTCCGGCCGTCGTCAGCGACGATGTGCACATCGTCGGCGGGTTTCGGGGTACCGAGAGCCTGGATCTTGACGTCGTACTGGTCGCTCCAGAAGTACGGGACCCGAGTGGCCGCGGACGGCTCACCACCCAAGAGCGCACAGGCGAGCAGTTTGGCTTGCTCGCCCGCGTTGGTCCAGTGTTCCACCCGTCGGTGCGCTCCGGTCTCGTCTTGCCAGGCTGCCACATCGCCGAGCGCCCATACCCTGTCCACGCCGGTGCGTCCGACCGCGTCGGCGAGCACACCGCCACCGGCCGACGGTTCGGCAAGCGCGATGGCGGAGCCACTCAGCCACTCGGTCGCCGGTGTCGAACCGACACCGATCACAACAAGGTCTGCGGCGAGTTCCGTGCCATCGGAGCACTGCGCACCGCACACCCGCCCCGCCGGATCACCCCGGAGTGCGTCCAGGCCGATGCCACAGCGTAGGTCGACCCCTTCCGCACGGTGCATCCGCGCGACCAGCGCACCCACCTGTTCACCGAGCACCGAAGCCAACGGTGTCGCCTGGGGCTCCAGCACAGCGACCTCCAGTCCGATCGCCCGGAAGCTCGCGGCCAGCTCACAGCCGATGAAACCCGCTCCGACCACAAGCGCTGTCGCAGGGCTTGTCGCATCGGCACACAGCGCAACGGCGTCGGCATGGCTGCGCAGCACATGCACCCCATGTAGCTCGGGCAGACCGGGTAGGCGCCGCGGGCGCAGGCCAGTAGCGATGATCAGCTGGTCATAATCCAGCACGGCACCGGAGGCGAGGTGGAGACATCGCGCCTCGGTATCCACGTCGACGGCTTCGGTACCCAGCCACACATCGATGCGCTTCTCGGCGTAGAACTCGCTCGGGCGCAGCGTGGTGTCGTTGGTTTCACCTCGCACGAACTGCTTGGACAGCGGCGGACGGTCATAGGGCAACCGCGGCTCGTCACCGACGAGTACGAGATCACCGGCATAACCCATCCGGCGCAGTTCCTCCGCAGTACGCAGGCCGGCGAGACCGGCCCCGACGATCACGATCGGCGCAGTCATACGGACGTCCTTCCTTGGAATCCGACCGCCGAACCGGCGCGATCGGCAGCACCTCGCAGACACCCTAACCTTTGCTTGGTTTATCAATATGTGATGAAAATCACGTTTACCCGCCAACCGAGACCGACGTAATCGTAGTCATCTCGATATTGATCGGCCGGTCAGTCAGGTTTATACCGAAATCAGAAGATATCCCCAGCCCGAGGAGGCACCTATGTTCACCGAGAGCCGCGCACAAGATTTCCTGGCTGTCGTGCTCGGGATCTTCGCCGCACTATCACCTATCTGGGTGGATACAAACACCAACGCCCGCTGGGCGCTGATCGTGCTCGGCGTGCTCATCGCCCTCACCGGCTTCGCGCAGATGGCCCGCCCCACCATGGCGACAGCGGATTATCTGATGGGCCTGTGCGGCGTGCTGCTGTTTCTTTCCCCCTGGGTCATGGACTTCACCGAGTATCGGGGCGCGTCCTGGACCTCGTGGATAATCGGGGTCGTGACAGCGGTAACCGCGGTCGCCGCACTTCCGGTGGTATCGGGGCGGATGCACGGCACTGCCGCACCTCGCTGACATCGACTATCACCGACACCGCACATCACTGATACACGTGTCGCTGACGCGTATGCCGAAACCCCGACATGCCGAGCGTCGCCGCAGCGCGAGAGTCGATAGTGACGCCCGGCAACGCATTCTCGATGCCGCGGAAAAACTTTTCGCGGCACAAGGTTTCGACGCGACCGCGACAGCATCTATCGCCGCGGCGGCTGATGTGCCCAAAGGCCTTGTCTTCTACTACTTCCCGGCCAAGGAATCGATTCTCTCCACGTTGATGTCCGAACGAATGCCCGCGCAGCCGATCGCCGACATCAGCACCTTGGTAGCGCAGGGTGACCCAGCGACAAGCCTGGTCAATCTCGATGCCGCCCTGAATCTGCGCGCCCACCACTCGTCGGTGCTGCGGGTGATCATGTGGCGAGAAGCCGATACCCACCCCGACGTACGGCATCAGCTGCGCCGCCTGCGTGATCAACTGCTGGAGACGACCGCCACTGTATTACAAGCGAGCGCACCCGTTCCGGTCCGTCCAGGCACCCTGCGCGCGTGCGCCACGGCATGGGTCTCGGCCATGTTGGCCCTCGCCAGCACCGAGCGGCTGCACGCACTGGACGATATGCCACTGCCTACCTCGGAAGAAGTACTGAATATCGCCCAGGTCGTCGCCGCAGGGATGGCCCAGATGGGCTGATCACGAAGGATCGAACTCCACCATTACCGACCGGCCCACTTGTTCCGGCCCGTAAGGTACCGATCATGGCGTCCACCAAGAGGTCCGAACTGGTGCAGTCGGTTGTCGAGTCGACCTTGCTCGGCGGCGCCCGCCGGTACAACCGTACCGAGGTCGCCGAACTGTCCGGTACGACGACAGTGCTCACCCAGCGGTTGTGGACGGCTCTCGGTTTCCCGTCGAGCTCGAGCGACACCACGGTCGACTACACCGGGGCCGATATCGCCGCGGTCCGCAACTTCCAGCAGTTGAGCGTGCTGTCCTCCGCGGACCAGCGGCAACAGGCGGCGACCGCACGCACGCTGGGGCAAGGGATGGCTCGCCTGGCGGAATGGCAAGTCGACCTGGTGCTGGCGGAGATCACCAACCGTATCGCCGAGGCGGACCCTGCTGCGGATAAGAGCGAGGTGGTGCGCACCGCCGCCGAGGGTGCCATCGCCACATTGGAACAGTTGAATACCTATGCATGGCGGCGACATCTCGCGGAGTCGCTGTCGCGCTCCCTCGACCCGGAGACCACCGCGGGTGACCCGGTGCGCGAGTTGGCTGTCGGATTCGCCGATATGGTCGGTTACACCCGGCTGACCAGGCACCTGCATCCGGATGAGTTGTCCACCCTACTGGAGGCATTCGAGTCCACCACCACCTCGGCCATCACCGAGAACGGCGGCTGGGTGATCAAGAACGTCGGTGACGAAGTCATGTTCGCCGCGGAGAATGCCGCGGACGCCGCCCATATAGCCCTGGCCATCCAGGAGTCGACAATGATGGTCGGCGGCACTCCGGAGCTGCGCGTCGCCCTTGCCCACGGCCCCGTACTGCAGCGCTTCGGCGACCTGTACGGCTCGGTGGTGAACACCGCGTCCCGGCTCACCGGTGTCGCGCGGCCTGGCACCGTGCTTATCGATGACCGTTCTGCCACAGCACTGGAGAGCGACCCCGAGTTCAGTATCAAACACCTGCGCAGCGTCCGTGTGCGCGGCTTCAGCCGGCTGCGTCCGCACTTGTTGCGCAGGCACGGCAAAAACGAGCGGTAGTCTCCATCGAGACCACATGCGCAAGGGTCGGCGCGGCCATCCTAGGCTCATCCGGTGGACATGGATTGGGCACAACTGCGTGCGCGTTGTCTCCTCGAGGAGGACCCGAGAATTCTAGCGCTGCACAAGCCGGCCGGAATCTCCGTTACCGGGGAACGCCACGACACCGACATCGTGGAGCTCGCGGCTACCGCGGGCGAGACCCTGTTCCCAGTGCACCGAATCGACAAAGTGACTTCCGGCCTGGTCCTGTTCGCGAAGGAACTTCGCGCACACGGCGAGCTGACCAGGCAGTTCAACAAACGAACTGTCGACAAAGCGTATCTGGCCATCGTCGCGGCCACCGGACTACCCGACACCGGTGTGATCGACCTGCCGCTCAGCGTGGGGCGCAAGAACCGAGTGCGGATCGCCGCACCGCGAGAACTGATCCAGTACAAGGAGCATCGGTGGTTCGTCGATGACGGCGATCTACTTCCCACCAAGCACTACCCGTCGCGCACACGTTTCGCGACAGTATCGCGCGGCCGAGCGCATACGGCGCTCGTTGTGCGCCCGATCACCGGGCGGCGTCATCAGATTCGCGTCCACCTGGCCTGGACTGGACATCCGATTGTCGGCGACCCGCTGTTCGACCGATCCGGCACATACGAACGGACCTACTTGCACTCCTGGCGGCTGGAGCTGACCGCCTCATGGCGCATGCCCCCACACTTCACGTTGGCGGCCGATCCCGACGCCGAATTTTGGTGCCCTGTAGACAAATCCAATGAATCCAACAATACCGCGAGCGAAGTGAGGCTCGCGCGCGCGGCCGAACTCCTGCGTACCCTCCGGTAGTCACGACAGACCGCTCCGGCGATCCGAGCACCGGCTCCTGCCCGAGACGCAGTGCCGCACCAAATGAACGACCACGGCGGCGCTCCACTCGGCAGCGGCGGACTATACGCAGGTCAACTAGCCTGATAGCAATCCACGGCAATGCTGGGGAGCACTCTGGCACAAGAGAGCGAATTCCGAAAGAAAGCGAATACCGATGATCCTAGTGGCTCAAGTAAGCGACACCCACTTCGATCTCGGCGCCCGCAACGCCGAACGTGTGCGCCAGGTTATGGCATTTCTCGGCAACCTACACCGTAGACCCGATGTCATCCTGATGACCGGCGACATCACCGATTCCGGGAAACCGGAACAATACGCCGAGGCCAAGCTCGCCTCGGCCACCGAGATCCCGGTGTGCTTCCTTCCGGGCAACCACGACAACCGGTCGAGTTTTCGCACCGCCCTGCTCGACGAGCCCGCGGCCGACACACCGATCAATTATGTCCATCGAGTCGACGATCTGCTTCTCGTCCTACTGGATTCGAGCGTTCCCGGCGCGGCGGGCGGGCAGCTCGCCGACGACACCTACCGTTGGCTACGCGATGTGCTCGCGGCCGCGCCCGCGGGGAAACCCATCCTGCTCGCGCTGCACCATCCGCCCACGCCGCTGCACAGTCCGATCATCGACGAGACCGCACTCGCCGACCCACAGCGGCTCGCCGAACTGATTATCGACGATGATCGGATCGTCGCCGTACTCGCCGGGCACGCGCATTCCGCCGCGACGACCACGTTCGCCGGGCGCCCACTCCTGGTGGCTCCGAGCACCGCGTCCGTGCTGGGCGGCGTATGGGAACTCGACCCACCCGACCATGTGATGGACTACGCGCCCGACCCTATGGTCGCCCTCCATGTCTTCGCAGACGACGCTCGGCTGACCACCCATTTCCGCTCGGTTCCGCTGGGGGACGGATCAGCGTGGCACCGACCTGAGACCGGTTTGCCCGGCACAAGTCGGGGCAATCGGGAGACATAGCACCTCTACCCCGAGGAATCACCATGGTCGACTTACCTACCGCAGTGGTGAAGGGAACGTTCGCCGTCGGAGCGCGGATTCGGCATGCCCGAGTGTTCTACCCGAACGGCCTGCACTTGGCCGGTCGCTTGCACGCGGCGACCGAGTTCGAGCCACTCTTCGGCAGCGGCGACCGCACGGTCATCGCGCGACTGTCCAAAGGGGTGGGAACGCCGGGCGGCCTACCCGATGTGCTCGGATTGGCGTTCCGGGTACTCGACCGCGACAACAATCCGTGGGATTTCGCATTGGCTACCACCGGCCGGGGCCCATTGGGTCGATTCGTGATCACCCCGGCCCGCGGATGGGCGAGCGCCCGCTATGGCTGTCTGCTGCCCTATCGGATCGATAACTCCGCACCGATCTGGTTCTTCGCCGAGCCCGACCTCGACCAACCCGCCTCGGCTTCACTCGAAGCGATAGCCACCCGTTTGGACGAAGACCTGGTGAGCTTCACCCTCACCGCCAGCCGCGTCGGCGCACCATCCCAGCGACTAGCCGAACTCACCTTTCGGCATGCCGAACCGACCGAATATCGAACGGACTACTTCGATCCGATGCTCAATCACCCGCCTGAGGTGGAACTCTTCCCCAAAGCTGTCAGCCGGATCCGTGAGCTGGCCTACATCGGCAGTCGCCGCGGACGCGGCGAAAGAACCTGATGCCGCATAACGCACTATTCCTCCGGTATCGCCGCTTCAGCTGATACCGTGACCCCACAAGCCACATTATCGATAACTGACTCAACTGCCCGGCCGATCGTCCGGCACTGAATCATGCGAATTGCCGCAGTCCGGGCCTATACCTCGGACTGGCAGACTTGTGCTGTGAGTGCACTGACCCATGCGGGCGAACCGGGAGAGCAAGGACCGCTACGGCCGATCGAACTGGCCACGGGCGCTGTGCTCGGCGGGGCCACGGTCGGGTTGGTGACCGTCGGCTCGATTATCCCGTTCGCCGCCGCGCTGCAGTTGCTGGCCGCGGTCCCCGTTGGATTGATCGCGCAGCGCTATCGACTACGCGTGCTGGCAAGCGCGACTATCGCGGCCACGCTGGTCACTTTTGTCGCGGCAGGCATGATGTCCGCGCTCGCGTTGGTCGCCACGGCGACAACGGGCGGGATCATCGGCAGCGTGAAGCGACGTGGTGGTGGTGTGATCACGGTATTCGGCTTCGCACTGCTGACCGGACTCGGCTGGGCAACGTTTTCGGTCGGGTCACTGCTGCTGTTGTCGAGAACGCGCGAGTTGATATTCGACAACATCCGTAACGCCTCACGCGGCGTGCAGGATCTCGCAGCGCGCCAGTCGTGGCTGGAGCCGCTCGGGCGGATCGCGGTGGATCTGACCGACTCGGTACTGCGCTGGTGGTGGGCATGGATCGGCGGCAGCGTCGCTCTCGGCATGATCGTCACCGGGGTGGTCTCCTGGTACGTACTCGGCTCGGTACTCGACCGACTCGCCTGGCTACCCGGACGAGACCGGCTCGACGCACCACCCGATAATCGGCCCATCGAGCCGCTACCCGTCACGCTGCGCGGTGTCGGGTACCGCTATCCCGGCGCGACACAGGAGACACTGCATGATGTCGACCTGACCATCGACCTCGGTGAGTTCGTCGCCGTGGTGGGGCACAACGGATCAGGCAAGTCGACGCTGACACGACTACTCGCCGGGCTGCCGCCCACGTCGGGAACCGTGCGACGGCCCGGGTCGGCCGGGCTCGGGAAACTCGGCGGAACGGCGCTGGTATTGCAACGGCCGGAAAGCCAGACCTTGGGCGTGCTCGTCGCCGACGATGTGGTGTGGGGGCTGCCCACCGAACTCGCCGCCGATGTGGATGTCGACGGACTTCTCGGCGAAGTCGGGCTCGCCGGGTTGGGCGCCGCTGAGACCGCCACCCTGTCCGGCGGCCAGCAACAACGCTTGGCGGTCGCCGCGGCGCTGGCCCGGCGCCCAGCGCTACTGATCGCCGACGAAGCGACCTCGATGATCGACCCGGACGGACGCCGCGAACTCGTGGAATTGCTCGCGGCACTCCCCAAGCGGCACCCGATGGCCGTGGTGCTGGTGACCCATCACGAGGCCGACGCCGATGCCGCCGATCGGGTGGTGCATCTGGCCGCAGGACGTTCGGTCGCGCACCTGCCCGCCTGGCCTCACCCGGTGCGCGATACCCGGCGGCGACCAGTAGGCGAGCCGATCCTCGAGTTGCGTGATGTCCGGCACAGCTACAACCAGGGAACGCCATGGGAAGCGCCTGCGCTGCACGGCGTGGACCTGTCAGTGCGGCGCGGCGAAGCATTGGTCGTCGTCGGCGGGAACGGCTCAGGCAAATCCACCCTCGCCTGGATCATGGCCGGGCTGCTCACCCCGAATTCCGGCCGCTGCGAGCTGCGGGGAAAACCGATCACTAAACAGATCGGGCGAGTAGCGCTGGCCTTCCAGCATTCTCGGCTGCAATTACAGAAGCAGACCGTCGGTGAAGAGATCGCGGACTGGGCCGGACACACGACCGGTTCAGGCATGGTCGGGCAAGCGCTGGACGCGGTGGGCCTGGACCGCGCGCTGGCCGCGCGCTCTATCGAAGAACTCAGCGGCGGACAGGCCAAACGCGTGGTCCTTGCCGCGATCGTGGCCAGTCACCCACAAGTGGTCGTGCTCGATGAGCCATTGGCCGGGCTGGACCCGGCAGGCCGGGCCGACATCGTGGAACTGCTCGCGCGGTTACGGGACTCTGGACTGACCCTGATCGTGATCTCACACGATGTGGCCGATATGGCAGCGGTGTGCGACCGTATGGTGCGACTGCGATCGGGGCGCATTCTGGCTATAGAGCCAGTGCGAGGAATCGCGTCGACCCCGGCCGAATCCAGCACGCCGCCTTGGTCCGGCGACACCACTGGACGATTCACACACGGCGGCTCAATGCTGTCGCACTATCCGGTAGGTCGCTATCCGGAAGGTCACAGGATAGAAGATCACGGGATGGGAGATTGCCGATGAGCACCGTGCTGTTACGTCAGGTTCCCGTGGCCAGTCCGGTGCATCGGCTATGGGCGGGTACCAAGATGATCGGAGCATTCCTGATCAGCGTGGTGCTGATGTTTGTCCCATCTTGGCCGGTGCTGGGCACAATGGTCGTGTTCCTGATCCTTGTCGGAGTGCTCGCTCGGCTGCCGCTCGGCACCCTGCCGCGGCTGCCGTGGTGGTTCTGGGCGCTGCTCGCGATCGGAGCCCTGATCAACATCCCGGTCGGCGGCGCGGCGGTGCTGCGTTACGCACAGATAGCGGTATTCGGCCTGATCTTGGTAGCTGCCTCGCTTCTCATCGCATGGACCACGCCGATGAGTGATATCGCGCCTGCCCTGGCCACCTTGGGTGCGCCATTGCGCAGAATACGGATTCCTGTGGACGAATGGGCCGTAGTCGTCGCGCTGACTCTCCGTGGTCTTCCTCTGCTCATGGAGGAAATCCGGATCCTACGGGCGGCCCGCAGGCTCCGGCCAAGGGACAATCTGTTCTCCCGTGCCGTCGACAGCGCCGTCATCGATATCCTCACCGCGGCCATGGCTGTGTCCACTCGCCGCGCCGGTGAACTCGGCGAAGCGATCACCGCTCGTGGCGGGGCCGGGCAACTCACCGCGCACCCCGGCTCCCCAGGACGTCGAGACGCGCTCGCACTCGTCACGGTCCTCACCGCCTGCCTGGGCTCCATCGCTCTGCACGTACTGCTGTGAGCCGAGCGGGCGAATGCCCGGGGTCGACGTTTTACCTATTTCACTTCAGCCACAGTACAGTTGCCTTACTGGAAGCAACCGTCTTCCAGAGTCACATCACGGACGTACGCGCCGGGGGGAAGGGATTCGGCGCACGCCATGTTCCTCACGTTCGAAACCTGATGAAGATTGGACATCAAGAAATGATTCTCCGGAAAGTCGCTGCTGCTGCCATGCCGATGGTCGCCGCGCTGACTGTAGGGACGAGTGCCGCGCACGCGCAACAAACTCCGGCCTCGATCCCGGATATCGGGTATGAGGCCGAACTGGTCGGAAACAAGATCGTCACAACGCTCACCGATGGCACATTCGCCGCCCGCGACAGCGCGGTCGATATCAAGGACCGAGCCGGAAACACCGTGGTCACCATGCCGCTCGCCTTCCGCCAGGATGGACTCGAATTCCCGATGCCCTTCGCGCTGCGCGACGCAGGCCGGGTACTCGAGCTGACTGTCGTCAAGGACGTGGCCCTGGCCCAGCCGATCGCCTCGACGTACGAAAACCAGCGCGCGATGAACGCCTTCGCATCGCAGTTCGGCATCGCCACCGCGGTCGGCGGGTTCATCGGCACCATTATCGGCGGGCTTGTCGGGCTCACCGGCATCGTCGCGGGACCTACCGTCATCGCCAGCGTCATCGCCGGTGCTAGCGTGGGAGCCATCATCGGCACCATCGTCGTCGGCGGACCGACGCTGATCATCGCAGGCATCGACCTGATCAGCACGCTCGTCGCCACGCCAGAGACCACCAAGTGGATGGACTCCACCGGCCGGAGATAACACCACCCGCCGGAGAAGGGAATCCGGACAAGGGAATGGGGCATGTTCCCGGTCGCACCCGACCGGGAACATGCCCCATTCGATAACACGCACTGCCGCAGAGCTTCTCGGCCGCTATACCCCTACCCGTGTCAGACGGATTCTCTAGCGTGTCAGGTGAAACTCATGGCCTGCAAGCCTTTCTGACAGCCAGTCGGCTGAAGCCGTTCACCCGATCTTCTCCCACCAAGAACCACCAGGCGTGGTGCTCAGCGGATCCACCCGCTGCCCAGGCACCGGCACTGCGACGACGGTGCCCGCCGCCCGAGCCGCCGTCACCATTCGCCCGATCGGCTCGGACCAACCGTGGAAGGCGAGATTGAATGTCGCCCAGTGAATGGGCACGAGCAGGCCGTGGCCGGGGTCACCGGCACATAGATCGGCATGCGCCCGTACCGCTTCCTCTGGATTCATGTGCACATCCGGCCAGCGCTCGTCGTAGGCGCCGATGGGCAGGAGCGTCAGATCGAATGGTCCTAGCGCCGCACCCGCCTCGGCGAAGGCCTTCGTATACCCTGTGTCACCGCCGAAATAGACTCGCCGGGTCGGCCCTACGATCGACCACGAGGCCCATAACGTGGTGTTGCGCGATAGGCCGCGTCCAGAGAAATGCCTGGCCTCGGCGCAGGTGATCACCAGGTCCGCGCCGTCCCGAGCCGAACCGAGGTCGGCGACCGATATCGAACCACCCCAATCCAATTCGACGATCCGATGTTCCGGGACACCCCAGTGCCTCAAGTGTGCGCCGATGCCGATGGGAACGAGGAATGGCGCATGCTGTCGCCATACGAGTTCCCGGATCGTGTCCTTGTCCAAATGGTCGTAGTGGTCGTGGGAAATCATCACCGCGTCGAGCACGGGCAATTCGGACAATGGCTGCGGCATCGGATGCAGCCGTGCGGGCCCGATCAGCGCCGAGGGCGAAACCCGTTCACTCCATACGGGATCGGTGAGAATCCGGTACCCATCGACCTCGATCAGCGCGGTGGCGTGGCCGTACCAGGTAACAGCCACAGCCGCCGCGCTCTGCGGCTGTGGGGTCTGCAGCGGTATGACTCCACGAGGCTTCCCCGCATTACGCTGGGTCAGCATCGAAATCAGCAGCGAGCCCGCCGAACCCGCGACCACTTGACTGCTGGGCTCAGTGTTGTGGAATTGGCGACCGCGATAACTCGTCGCGCCCGCCGCGTATGGCTGGATCGCCGAGATGGAAGCACCCATCGCCGATGGAATGCCCCACACTGCCCGGATCAGCCAGGTGATGCCGAGCGTGCCCGCGACAGCACCTACGATACGTCGAATAATCATCATCGCCCCACAAACTTCGCGGTACGCTTCTCTTGCCTGGCCAAGCGACCTTCTGCGGCATCCGCGCTCGCCCATGCCGCCTCCAGCGCGGCGCGTTGCTGCGCGCTTTCCGGCCCCCGCGTCCCGTCGTCGTTGAGTACCAGTTTCATGTGTCGCAACGATAGTGGCGCCAATGCCGCGATCTGTTTCGCCCAGGCTTGGGCCTCGGTGAGGTCGCCGATCCGATTGGCGAAGCCAAAAGTGTAGGCGTCGTGGGCCGACACCGATTCCGCGCCGAGCAACACAGCTCTGGCCGGACCACCGCCGATCAGCGCGACCAATCTGCGCATGGTCCACCGATCCACGGTGATCCCCAGTTTCGCCGCAGGGATCGCGATGTATGCGTCCGTCGCGATCACCCGCAGATCCGAAGCGAGTGCCAGCTGCACGCCCGCACCGATCGCGGCACCGTTGATCGCCGAGATCACCGGGATAGGCGCCGATTCAATGGTGTGCAGCATATCCAGCAACGCGGACAGAAAATCCTCGGAATACGCTCCGGACAGATCCGCGCCCGCACTGAAGACCGAACCACGACCGGTCAGCACAATGCCCCGCGCCTGCTCGGCAACGGCGGCAAGGACAGCTTCGCGCAGCCGCGTGACAAGTTCGAGATCGAGCGCGTTCCGACGCTCATCCCGCTGCAGTTCGATGGTGACCACGTCACCATCGCGGCTGGCCCCGAGCATACGACCTCCCCAGCTGATCAATCTGTCTGGTTTTCTCTTCACTCTGCCACAGTCGGCCGACGGCCTCGCGACAAGCGATACCAGCACGACTGCGGCGATGACCGCTTTCCGTGGGCGCTCATCTGGTCTGCGCCGAGCCGCACCGCAAGGGTGCGTACACACATCTGCCGCGTGGTCGTACCAGAGTCCGGGTGCGTTCACAGACTTGTACGATTTTCACTGGGCCGGACCCGGACACATCCGCACACCGTCCAGTAGTGGACACGGTTCCCACTCGCTTACTCGGAAAGCTCCACGGCACGTAGTGGGATTGTTCACAGCCCTACTGTGAACGCCTCCGGATCCGGACCGATACGCGAGCCGGTATCCAACGCATCGATCGTCTCCATCTGCTCCGAGGTGAGCTCGAAGCCGAATACATCGAAATTTTCCGCGATCCGCGCCGGTGTAACCGACTTCGGGATGACGATCGTTCCCCGCTGCAGGTGCCAACGAATGATCACCTGCGCCGGAGTACGCTCGACCGCGGCGGCCACTGTGGCGATGGTGTCGTCATCCAGCAGAGTGCCCTGCCCGAGCGGACTCCACGCTTCAGTGGAGATCGCGTTCGCGGACTGGAACTCGTACAGTTCCCGCTGCGCCAATCGGGGGTGCAGCTCGATCTGATTCACCACCGGGATCTCTCCGGTTTCCGCCATGAGCTGCCGCAGGTTCGCGACCGTGAAGTTCGAGACACCGATCGACTTGACCAGGCCTTGCGATTTCAACGTCTGAAAGGCACGGAAAGTATCGACGAATCGACCTGCGGCCGCTACCGGCCAGTGGATCAGGTAGAGATCAAGGTAATCCACGCCGAGCCGGGCTGCGCTGGCATCGAAAGCGCGCAAAGTGGAATCGTAGCCTTGCTCGGAATTCCACAGTTTTGTTGTGAGATAGATCACATCTCGTGGTAAGCCGGATTCCCGGATCGCACGGCCGACACCCTCTTCGTTCCCGTAGATCGCGGCGGTGTCGATACTGCGGTAACCTGCCTGGAGCGCGGTGGTGACCACAGAGAAGACATCCTCGGCCGGCACTTGGAATACACCGAGGCCGAGCTGCGGGATCACATTCCCGTCGTTCAGTACAATCGAAGGAACGGTGCTGGTCTCGCTTCTGAAGGTCACATTCCGACGGTAGAAGTGTGACGACGAACCGTCAATCACACCCCCTGGCGTGTTGACCGGCCCGGCACCCGATCACCGTGGCACCCCGCCCTCGACGCCAGGCAGGCCAAGCCTTCGATAACGTGTCCGCCGTTGTGCGCGTATCTCCAATTCCGGCTGAACGCGCAGAGTCTCGAGTTCGTGCGCAATCGCGGCGACCATCCGGCGGGCAAAATCCACCGGCTCGTCCGCAGCATCCGGGTATTCCGGCACAATACAGTCGACCACGCCGTCGGCAAGCAGTTCACGAGCGCCGATCCGCTGGGCAACGGCAAGCTCCGAGGCATGGTCGGTATCGCGAAAGACGATCACGCTCGCCCCTTCCGGCGGAAGTGGAGCCAGCCAAGCATGAGTAGCGGCGAGTACCCGGTCGGCAGGCAACAAGGCCAGTGCGCCGCCACCGGTACCCTGGCCGATCAGCACCGAGACCGTAGGAGTATCCAGCGTCACCAGATCCGCTATGCAGCGGGCGATCTCAGGAGCGAGCCCACCTTCCTCTGCCTCTTTCGACAACGCCGCACCCGCCGTATCGATGATCAGTACCAGCGGCAGCCGCAATTCCTGCGCGAGCGCCATACCGCGCCGCGCCTCACGCAAGGCAGCCGGTCCCATGGTGTTCGCGCCGGATTGTCCGTACCGATCGTGCCCGAACACCACGCACGGTTGTCCACGGAACCGTCCGAGCGCGAGCACGGTCGCGCGATCCGACTCACCCTGCCCGGTCCCGCTGAGCGGCACTCTTTGCGTCACATGACGCAGCAGATCCCGAATGCCCGGGCGCTGTGAACGACGTGAGATCAGCACCGACTGCCACACCGTCTTGTCTTCGTAGCGGCCCGGCACGTCGTCGGTACGCTTCCACGATGCGCTATCGGCGGGCGGATCCGCGGCGAGGGACCCTGCCGCTGCCGATACCGATTGTGTGGTCCGGGGCACTGGATCGGCCTCCTGCGCCGCATCCGGTAGCGTGCCGACACGTTGTCCTACAACAGAATCAGGAAGGCGAGCACCGCTGAACACACTCAACGCGCGGTGGGCTGTGCGGCGGAAAACGGGGACCGACAGTACGCCATCGATAACACCGCGATGGTAGAGATTCTCGGCGGTCTGCACGCCTTCCGGAAATGGCTTACCGTACAAGGCCTGGTATACACGCGGACCGAGAAATCCGATGAGCGCGCCCGGCTCGGCGAAGGTGATGTGTCCCAGTGACCCCCAGGAGGCGAAGACGCCGCCCATCGTAGGGTTACGCAAGTAGACCAAGTACGGATGACCGGCCGCTTTGTGTGCCGTGATTACCCCGGCGATCTTCACCATCTGCACAAAAGCGACGGTGCCTTCTTGCATTCTGGTACCGCCCGAGGTCGGAGAAGCAACCAACGGCAGCCCGAGTTCGGTGGCGCGCTCGACCGCCGTGACGATCCGCTCCGCAGCGGCGACTCCGATCGAACCGGCCAGAAAGCCGAACTCACAAGCGACTACCGCCACACGACGACCACACAGCAGTCCCGCTCCGGTGAGTACCGATTCATCGGTGCCGGCCATCTCCGCGGCTTTACGGAGATCGTCGTGATATCGCCGGGTTGTCGCCACTGCCACCGGCGGCCGGTCCCAGCTGACAAACGAGTCCTTATCGAGCAGTTGCTCGAGTAGCTCTCGCGCCGAAGTCCGCACCGGGCGGTCCTATCCGTCCCTGCCCGGTGCTTCGGCGCGCCACTCGAACACTCAGTACCCCTGCATCACCTTGCGTAGGGCGTATTCGGTGAGCGCGACCAACGCATGCTTGGCTGGTTCACGCCGCCGCGCATCCATAGACAGGATCGGTACATCGGCGGGCACGGCGAGTGCCTGCCGGATGTCCTCTAGCGGGTATCGCGGCGCGTCGTCGAACTCGTTGAGCGCCACGAGGAACGGCAGATTGCGCGCTTCGAAATAGTCGACAGCCGCGAAGCTGTCCTCCAATCTGCGGGTGTCGACCAACACCACGGCGCCGATAGCACCACGGATCAGATCGTCCCACATGAACCAGAATCGATATTGGCCAGGCGTGCCGAACAGATACAACACGAGATCATCAGCGAGGCTGATCCGCCCGAAGTCCATCGCCACCGTGGTGGTCGACTTCATCGGGATGCCGGTCAGGTTATCGATTCCGGCGCTGGCATTGGTCACCAATGCCTCGGTGCGTAGCGGAACGATCTCCGAGACAGCACCGACCAGTGTGGTCTTCCCGACACCGAAGCCACCCGCAACCACGATCTTCGCCGAAGTCGGCTTACTGGTACGGGTGTCGACCTGCGTCATGGAATCAAATACGCCGGAGTCCACTGAGAACCCTTTCGATCAGCTCGCGACGTTCATCGTCGCTGGAATCGTCTTTCAAAGTCGCCGAAACGCGCACATGTCCGGCCTCTATCAGGTCGGCCACGAGCACGCGTGCTACCCCGATGGGGATACCCAGTCGGGCTGCAACTTCGGCAACGGACGGCGATTCTCTGCACAACTCCACGATCGATGTCTCGATGTTGGTCAGTTCGAACTGCCGCTCCAAGGCGACCGGATGCGACGCGACGAGGGCCTCCAATGCCAACTCGACCGCGGGTCTGGTACGGCCCGCGGTTAGTGAGTATGGGCGGACCAGGCTCGGCTCGACACTCCCCATATGGAAATCTTCTATGTCCATCCCACCATCAGGAACCCATCGTGACACGTGGCGTGGCCTGAACAGTTTGGCCAACCCGTTCGACCAACAGAGCCATCTCGTAGCCGACCTGACCGATATCACACGAGGTGTTGGTCAGCACGGCGAGATAGGAGCCATCGCCGACCGCCATGAGTAGCAAGTAGCCATGCTCCATCTCGACGACGGACTGCAGTACAGTGCCGCCCTCGAACAGGTTCGAGACGCCGACCGATAGGCTGGCCAGCCCAGCCGTCACAGCCGAGAGCTGTTCGGCGCGGTCGACCGGCAGCTGAGCGCTCGCGGCCATGAGTAGACCGTCAGCCGAGACCAGGACGGCATGGGCTACACCAGGAACCTCGTTGGCGAAGTTCGAAACCAGCCAATCCAGCTGACGATTCGTACCACCTAGATCGGGGTTCATTGGTCTCCTTTATCTCCGGTTAGGTTCATTGCTCTCTCATTGCGCGGCCATCCCGGACGCCCTTCTGGTGACGACTCAAGCTGGACCTGATCGTTTCTGGGTCACGGTGCGGTGCCCGGTCCGCCGCACCGCTGACGCCACCAGGAACCAGCCTTCCGCCCGGGTTGCGTTGTGGCAAACCCGCTGCTGTCTTCGTCTCGGTTCGTGCCTCGCTGGCCTGTCGAGCCGCTTGCCACCCTTCGTCGCCCGGTGATTCGAAGGACGCGGCCATCTGAGACCGATCCGCGTTGGGGTCCGAAAGCCATGCCGACATCATCTCAGCGAAAATCGGCGTACCCGCCACAGGCCCCGACTCCGACGCAGGCTGCAATCTGGTCTGGAAGAACGAGGCGGTCTTCGTCGGGTTGGACCGGAAGCTGTGCCTGCCAGGGTCGCGTCCTGATGTGGTGGGGGGTTGAACATCGCTCGCAGCATGCTGACCACCGCGTTCCCGCTGCGGCAAGCCGACTCCAGGCGGCGCGGAGTGGCGCTGCGGTGTCTGAGCACCCGGCTGCCGCTGCGGCAGGCCGATCAGTTCGTTACCCCGCTGCGACACACCATTGGCTTCCGAGGCATGTCGCGGCAGATCACTGCTCGCGGACAGCGCGCCGGAATCCGGTTCACGCCCGGACCGCCGCTGCGGCAGATCAACAGCACCAGGCTCCCCCGACGACACACCACCCACCATCGGCCCCCACTGTGGCGCACCATTCGAACCCGGCTGACGCTGCGGCAAACCCGCCCCAGACCGCCGCTGCGGCAGATCAACAGCACCAGGCTCCCCCGACGACACACCACCCATCGCCGGCCCCCGCTGTGGCGCACCATTCGAACCCGGCTGACGCTGCGGCAGTCCGCCGGAACTCACCTCCCGCGGAGGCAGACTCGTACCTGCCTCCCCTGGACGATCGCCGGGCTCAGGCGGCGGACCACCAGGGCCGAGGTTGCGCTTGGGTAAGCTCGCGGCAGCCAGCTTGCCCAGCTGCGGACCGCTCGGCGCCTGCTTGCCCGGAGGGGGCCGCAGGCTCGGACCCGACTGTTGAACATCCGGTTGCGGGCCGGATGACATCGTCGAGCCCGGCTGACGCTGCGGCAGTCCGCCAGGGCCCGTAGCGGCGACCGGGCTTGGTGTGCCACTTCGCTCCGATGATCCGGCCGGAGCTGAGTCGCCCGCTGGAATGGGGCCGCTCACTCCAGGATCGACAGTGACCATGACATTTCCCCCAGGGGTCGGGGTTATCGCCCGCGTCTGCATGGACGACGGCGCCGCGGATCGCTGCGGTGCGGCCGCCTGTGGCGAAGGCTGTGGGGTGACGGGCTGTCCTGCGGTCGTCTTACTCGCGACGATCAGTCCGACAGGCACATGCACGGTCACCGTAACACCCGGATCGCGGGCGGTGTCGAAAGTAGGACGCAGCCGTACCGTGAGGCCGTGCCGCTCGGCAAGGCGCCCGACCACGAAAAGGCCCATGTGGCGAGCCGTGTCGGGGCCGGGCTCGGCACTTTCCTGAAGGCGATGATTAATATCGGCCATCTCGGCGGGTGGCATACCGATGCCACGATCGGCGACCTCGATGAGCAGACCCTGATCGTGCCCTTGGGCGAAAGTGAACTTGACGTCGGTTTCTGGAGGAGAGGCACGCAGCGCGTTGTCCAACAGTTCGGCGAATAGATGCGCGAGGTCGGAAGCAGCCGGTTCCCTGAGCGAACCGCGTGGAGTGGCGCCGAGCTTCACGCGCTCGTAGTCCTCGACCTCGGATATCGCGGCCCGAAGCACATCGGCGATCTCGACAGGCGCGGACTTGGAGCGGCGCTGCCTGGTACCCGCGAGAATGAGCAAGTTGTCACCGTTTCGGCGCATACGCGCCGCAAGATGATCCAACCGGAACAGGTTTTCCAGCAGCCGCGGATCCTTCTCGTCGTACTCCATCGCCTCGATCAAGCTGAGTTGATGGTCGACGAGCGACTTCGATCGCCGCGCCAAGGTTTCGAACATATCGTTGACCTGCGAACGCATTTTCGCCTGTTCGCTCGCCAAGCGCAGTGCCTGACCGTGGATATCGTCGACCGCGCGAGCCAGTTGACCGATCTCTTCGGCGCTGCGCACGGGCATCGGCTCCAGCGGAACCTCCTCCGGTGAAGCGCCGTTACGCAACTGAGCGACCTCCTGCGGCAGATCGCTCTCCGCCACCCGCAACGCGGCCAAGCGCAATCGGTGCAGTGGGACGATCATCGAGCGCGCGACGAATACTGCGAGCAGAAGTGCGGCGAGGATGGTCATGATGACCACCGCGGTGTAAGTCCACGCGCCACGCTTGGAAGTGGACGCCAGTGATTGCGTCGCGGAGTCGATGTCCTTGGTCGCTTTGGCGACGACGTCCTCGTAGACCGCGAGGCTCTGGGTCAACGACTGCTTCAGATCACCGATCGGGATCTGGCCTGCCCTGGCCTGCGGACTGCTCAGCAGCGCGGTCCTGGCATCCACGCCCGCGCGCAGGTCGGCGATCGCGGTGTCACCGTCAGGGAAGCGGTGCGCGAGCACGTTGAGCATCTCCCGCTCGGTATTCGCCGCGACCAAGAAGGACTGCACACCGGCCTGCGGGTTGCGCAGCAGCTCAGGGACCGTAGCGAGCTCACCGGTCAGTGTGGCACGAGTATTGAGCGAGTCGACCAGCCGCAACTTGGGTGTGTCTACCGCGCCGTTGCTGATCCGACCGACCGTGATTTCCACGATTCGCACGCTCTCGCTGCGGACACGGTGGACCACCGCGAGGATATCCGCGCTCGGGCCGGCGAAAACCTCTTTGCCCCTGGCGCGTATGGCTTTGGCCTCGGTGATCATGCCGTCGAGAGCCGCCCGCGCACCGGGCACGCCGGAAAGCCGATCGGCCGACTTCTCGGCATTGGTGATCGCCGTGTCCAGATCGGCCAAGTTCTGGTCGGTCACCACCGACACGTTGGGCCGCAGCGCGATTATCTGCGAGCCCGCGGTCGTCGCGGTCTGCGCGCTGAGCGCGGTGACCGCGGGGAGTGCGACAACGCTCTCCGCGACGGCGGCTAACCGGTTCGCTTCGGTGAACTCCGACGAGATCCTGGTCACGCCGAGCCCGACCGCGACTGCCAGCGGGACGGCGAGTACGGCCGTCACCTTCCAGCGCAAGTCCCAGTTGCCGAGTGCCCAGCGTTTATTACTGGACCTAGCGGCGTCGCGCATCTCCCACTCACTTTCCAAACTGGCCCCTACCACGCGCCATCACCGAACCTCCACAATCGCGTGCGTGGCTCGACAGGTGGAGCTGGCCGAGAACTGCGGCTGGCCGAGAAATCGCGTCTACGACGGCCCGAATAAGTGACATCAGATTCTAACGGATCAATAACTTCTTGGGTGACTCCGTGCAAAGTCGTAACCTTTGACCTGCCAGTTCTAGACAAAACCAGAGGTCGCGACACCCAACTGAGTGTCGCGTGAAGTCTGCCACAATCAAACAGATCTATCGAGACGGGCATCGAAGCAAGGCTAGGGAGTCACGGGGTTGAACGTGCGGCAGGGTTACCGACCGGCCTATCAGACCAGCTTGGTGGATCCCGCCGAGTTCTGGGCTCGCGCGGCCGAAACGATCGACTGGGATGTCCCGCCGGAGCGCATCGTCGACACCACCGCAAGCCCGGCGACATGCTGGTTTCCCGACGCCCGCCTCAATACATCCTTCAACGCACTCGACCGACACGTGTACCCGACCACCGCGGGGAAGACCAGTCGTGCTGATCAACCCGCGCTGATCTACGACTCCGCTGTCACCGGCGACAGTGCCATGTACACCTATGCCGAGCTGCTCGCGGAAGTATCCCGGTTCGCGGGAGCAATGAACCGGCTCGGTGTCTCGGCGGGCGACCGTGTGATCATCTACCTGCCGATGATCCCCGAGGCGGTAATCGCGATGTTGGCTTGTGCTCGTATCGGCGCGGTGCACTCGGTGGTGTTCGGCGGCTTCGCCGCACCGGAGCTGGCCGCCCGCATCGACGACGCGGAACCGGTCTTGATCATCACAGCGTCCGGTGGCCTGGAACCGGGCAGACGGATCGAATATCCACCGATCGTGCTGCAGGCATTGGATCTTGCCGAGACCACCGCACCGCGCACGGTGATCGTCAAGCAGCGAGCGCAGTTCGACACTATTCCGTTCCCCGCGCCGCAGCCCGCTACCGAATATCTGCCGAGTTCGGCAGAGACTGTGGCCGCACAATGGCTCGACTGGGACGACACTATCCGTGACGCACCATCGGCCGGTCCGGTGTCGGTCTCCGCGACTGATCCGCTGTACATCCTCTACACCTCAGGTACTACTGGAAAGCCCAAGGGCGTGATCAGGGACAACGGCGGGCACGCGGTGGCTCTCGCCTGGTCCATGCGCAACATCTACAACTTGGACGGCGGCCAGGTCATGTGGGCGGCCTCCGACGTCGGCTGGGTAGTCGGGCACTCTTATATCGTCTACGCCCCACTGCTGGTCGGTGCGACCACTCTGTTGTACGAGGGCAAGCCGGTCGGCACACCGGACGCGGGAGCGTACTGGCGGGTGGTCGCCCAACACCGAGTAAACGTGCTGTTCACCGCCCCGACCGCGCTGCGCGCCATCCGCAAAGCCGATCCTGACGCGCAGCTGGCTCACAGCTATGACCTGTCCAGTCTGCGCGCGCTGTTCTGCGCGGGCGAGCGGCTGGATCCGGCTACCTACACCTGGGCCGACAAGGTCCTGCTCGCCGATCGGTCCGACTGCCCGGTCGTCGATCACTGGTGGCAGACCGAGACCGGCTGGCCGATCTGCGCGAACCCACTGGGCCTGCAACAACTGCCGATCAAGCCGGGCTCGGCTTCGGTGCCGGTGCCTGGCTACCGACTCCGAGTGCTCGATTCCTCCGGTAATCCGGTAGCACCCGGCACCGAAGGCAACATCGTGATCGGGCTGCCGCTACCGCCGGGCACCCTGACCGGACTCTGGCGCGACGATGCCCGATACCAACGCTCTTATCTCTCCGCCTACCCAGGTCACTATCTCAGCGGCGACTCCGGCTACTTCGACGAAGAAGGCTACTTGTTCGTCCTCGGTCGCAGCGACGATGTGATCAACATGGCCGGGCACCGGCTCTCCGCCGGCAGTATCGAGGCCACCATAGCCGGGCACGATGCGGTCGCCGAATGCGCCGTCATCGGGCTGCCCGACGAGCTCAAGGGACATAAACCGCTGGCCTACGTCGTGCTGAAGTCCGGCGTCGACGTCGATCCGCAGCAGCTGCGTGATGAACTGACCCAGCGGGTGCGAACCCAGGTGGGCGCGATCGCCACCCTCTATGACGTCCTCATCGTCTCGGCACTGCCCAAGACCAGGTCCGGCAAGATCTTGCGCAAAACCATCCGGCAGCTCACCTCTGGTGAGTCGTTCGAGGCCCCCTCGACCATCGACGATCCAACGGTGCTCGCGACGCTGGAGGAGGAGATCCGCACGGCGCGTCCAGAGTGGCTGGAACCAGCGCGGGATGACATCGCGAACATCGACGAGGCAGCCGCTCCCGCCGACGTGGATCCGCTGGCACCAGCCTGATCGCGCGGCACCCGTGTGATATCCGCACCGCGATCGAGTCCGGCCACAACCACCGAACAGCATTGGGCGCAGTGCGGGAGCGGACACCGTGCCATCGGACGGCAGAATGAACGACGTGACCGAACGGAGTGCGACCCCAACCGTCCTCATTGTCGACGACGACGAAGACGTACTCGCGTCGGTCGAGCGCGGGCTCCGACTGTCCGGTTTCCGAGTACTGGTGGCCCGAGATGGCGCGCAGGCACTACGCAGCGTGAACGAACACACTCCTGATGCCATCGTGCTGGATATGAACATGCCTGTGTTGGACGGCGCCGGCGTGGTCACCGCATTGCGCGCGATGGGCAATGAGGTGCCGATATGCGTGCTCAGCGCCCGCGCATCGGTGAACGACCGTATCTCCGGACTCGAGTCCGGAGCCGACGATTATCTGGTCAAGCCATTTGTGCTGGCGGAGCTGGTGGCGCGGATCCGCGCGCTGCTGCGCAGACGATCCGACGTCCCGTCGGCGGTGACGCCATCCGCGATCACCGTCGGCCCGCTCGAGGTAGACATCGCCGGGTATCGCGCGCTGCTGCACGGCCGCGAAATCGAGTTCACCAAAAGAGAATTCGAACTATTGTCCACCCTGGCCAGGAATGTCGGTGTGGTGTTGAGCCGGGAACGTCTACTCGAGCTGGTATGGGGCTACGACTTCGCCGTCGATACCAATGTGGTGGACGTGTTCGTCGGCTATCTGCGGCGCAAGCTGGAGATAGGTGATACGCCTAGGGTGCTGTACACGATCCGTGGCGTCGGATTCGTGCTGCGAGCACCGAAATGACCGGGTCCACTGCCTCCGCCCGATCACGAGAGGTTGTTCAGCGGCGGTCGTTTTCGCTGCGTACCCGCGTGGCAGGCGCCGCGGCCGCTGGTGCGATCGTCATCGTGACATTGATCAGCTCGATCAGCATTCGCGCCATCGAGCGCAACAATTTGCAGCAGTCCGACCAGCAACTCGCTATCGCGTCGCGACTGGTACTGATCGAGCCCCAGATCGCGGTCCAGTTCATCAACGTGACCGGACTGGCCAATGATCTGGAGGTAACTGTTCGCGATAACGGCAGAGCCATCGCGAGTACCCGCATCGAACTTCCCCCACTGCCGTCCGGTACCCGTACCGTCACGGTATCCGACACTCCCTATCGGATTCTCACCACTGCGGAGTATCAGCCTGCGGGACGGGCCGTTTCGCTCGGTATCCCCGCCGCTGGCGCGACCGAGGCCACTGCTCGGCAGCAAAAATGGGTACTTGGTGGCGCCCTGCTGTCCATTGCCGCCTCCGCAGCACTCGGCTGGTTACTCGCAGGTGCCGCAGTACGTCCGATCGTGCGGCTCACCCAGCAGGTCGGCACGCGCAGCGCATTCCCCAACCCACATAATCCGCAGGCACCGGTGCGAGAGCCGGGCGTACGCGAAGCCGAGAAACTGGCCGAAGCGGTCAGCACCATGCTGCACCGCGTAGATCAGGCACAAGCTCAAACCGCTGCCGCCCTGGAAACGGCGCGTGACTTCGCTGCCGTGTCCGCGCACGAACTACGCACCCCGCTCACTGCGATGCGTACCGATCTCGAAGTATTGCGCACTCTCGATCTCGATGAGGCGCAGCGCACGGAGATCCTCGATGATCTGCATCGGAGTCAAGGCCGGGTGGAGACGACGCTCACCGCGCTCGAACGGCTGGCCACTGGCGATTTGACCAATGAGCGCGATCACGTCGCCACCGATGTCGGTGATCTGTGCGACCAAGCCGCGCACGATGCCATGCGGCATTTCCCTGACTTCACCGTGTGGATCGACTCCGACGCCGAATTGGTGACCCACGGCCTGCCCGCTGGGCTGCGACTGGCGGTAGACAATGCCCTGACCAATTCGGTCAGGCACGGCGGAGCCACCGAGGCGTTGGTCTCCGCGCATCGGGAGCCGAATGGTCACATCATCATCTCCATCGACGACAATGGCCGCGGCATCCCGCCCGAGGAGCGCGAAGCCGTCTTCAACCGCTTCTTCCGCGGCAGTCAGGCCGGCAAAGGGGGCTCGGGCCTCGGTCTGGCCCTGGTCGCTCAGCAGGCCCAACTACACGGCGGCCGAGCATATTTCGATGAAGGTACGCTTGGTGGCATCCGGCTGGTTCTCGAACTGCCCGACCACGCCACCTGACCCTTAGACAACTTTCAGAGAATTGCCAGAGACCAGGTCATAACCGGCGTCTAGGGTCTGCGTGCGTGATCGGAAAACGCGCCCCATGGGCGCTCTTCGCCGTTGCCCTGGTCTCCATAGCAGCTCTCGGTGTCGGAATCGCCGCATATACCAGCCCAGGCCCGGCGCCGAGCGGAATCGCACTGGTCAACGCAGACACCGGGCCGACAGGTGCGCGCGTTGTCCAGGCATTGCGAGAGGCCGGTGACTACGAGTGGACTGTCGTCACACCGGACGAGGTGAGCATCGATGACTACGCCGCGGTGATCACCCTGCCCGCCGACCTCACCGAGTCCATGGGCACCCTGGCCGGCACCCAGCCGAAGCGGGCCGAAGTCACTGTGCGGGCACACAAAGACGCCGACGCCGCCGTAGTGAACAATGCGGTGACCGAGGTAGCGCACCGCATCGGCGCCATCGGCGTCGACGCCGCGCTCACCGCCGCCGCGCAAGCCCGGTCGCAGATGTCGCGAGTGCAGTTCACTGCCCAACTGCTCAATGCTGGTGTCAACGCGGCGGCCACAGGGGCCGATCAGTTCAGTTCCGGTGCCGATCAACTGCTCGGCTTCCTCGCCTTCGCCAAAGAAGGCTCGGCGCAGCTGACTTCGGCTATCGCATTGCTCGAGTCCACCGTGGACGGCGCCGCCACACAGGCGAATCAGCTTGCTGACGCCCTGGACTCGACTGGCATCACAATCACCCAAGTGGAACAGACGGCGAGCACGGTGAGTAGCGGACTGGACCAGGTCCTGCCACTGCTGCGCGCACTGCCGTTCGCGAACGACCCGGCGCTGGCCGACGTCATCGGCAAACTCGAAGCGTTGCACGCTGTGGCCGGTCAGGCTGGTACCCAGCTGACCGACCTCGGCGAACTCGTCGGTGGCGCGACGAACCCGGACACCGATCTCGGCACCCTGCTTCGCACCGTCGTCGACCGCCTGACCGGAGCGAGCGCACAGCTGTCCGAGGGCGCGAAACTCGCCGAGGATCTACCGCGACTCGCTGAACAGGGCGGCGCACAGCTGATCAGTGCCATCGAGCAGCTCACGGGCGGGGTCGGCCAGCTGCAGCGCATTGTCGACAATCTGAACACGCAAACCGACAAAGCGGTCGCCGCTATCCCGCAACGCAGCAGCGTTCAGCAATCCGCGCTGGCGCTGGCGCTCACCGACCCTATCGATATCGTCAGGAAATAGCGCAGCACACGACGATGCCCGGTACACCGAGCCGAAGCGGCGACGACCGGGCACAGCGCACAGGGCGCTGCAAAATCACACAGCGCACAGGGCGCTGCGAAATCAATGGGCGTTCAGCAAGTCGATCATGAAGACCAGCGTCTTGCCCGACAGATGATGACCCGCGCCGACTGGGCCATAGGCCAGCTCCGGCGGGATGGTCAGCTGGCGACGTCCACCGACCTTCATACCGGGGATGCCATCCTGCCAGCCCTGGATCAGGCCGCGCAGTGGGAAGGTGATGGACTCGCCACGGCTCCAGGACGAGTCGAACTCCTCGCCGGTCGCGAATTCGACGCCAACGTAATGCACTTCGACCGTGCCGCCCGGCACGGCTTCTTTGCCCTCTCCCTCGATGATGTCCTTGATCACCAGCTCGGTGGGCGTAGGCCCTTCCTGGAACTCGATCTCCGGCTTGGTCATTCGGTTGTCCTCTTCGATTCGTCAGGTATTCGGATGGAGTTGGTCACCGGTTGGCGATCTCGCGATAATCGCGGGCGCCATAGCCGGTGTAGATCTGCCGCGGGCGACCGATCTTCAGCGGTTCACTGTGCATTTCACGCCAGTGCGCGATCCAGCCGGGGAGTCGGCCCATCGCGAACAGCACGGTGAACATGCGAGTCGGGAAGCCCATCGCCCGGTAGATGACACCGGTGTAGAAATCGACATTCGGGTATAGGCGCCGCTCGATGAAATAGTCGTCGGTGAGCGCGGCGTCTTCCAATGCCTGCGCGATATCGAACAGCTCGTCAGCAGCACCCAGCTTGCTCAAGATGGCGTCAGCGTGTTTCTTGGCGATCGACGCGCGCGGATCGTAGTTACGGTAGACGCGATGCCCGAAGCCCATCAGCTTCACGCCGTCTTCCTTGTCTTTGACCTTGCGGATGAACTCCTTGACATCGCCGCCATTGGCCTTGATGCTGTCGAGCATCTCCAGCACGGCCTGGTTCGCACCGCCGTGCAGCGGGCCCCACAGCGCATTGATACCGCCGGACACCGAAGTGAACAGGTTGGCGTCGGAGGAGCCGACCAACCGCACAGTCGAGGTGGAACAGTTCTGCTCGTGATCGGCGTGCAGGATCAACAGCATGTCCAGAGCGGCCGCGACCTCGGGATCGACCTCATAAGGCTCGGCCGGGAAGCCGAAGGTCATCCGCAGAAAGTTTTCCACCAGGCTCAGTGAGTTGTCCGGGTAAAGGAAGGGCTGACCGACCGACTTCTTGTACGAGTAGGCGGCGATGGTGGGCAGCTTGGCCAGTAGCCGGATGGTGGACAGCTCGACCTGCTCGGGGTCACGCGGATCGAGCGAGTCCTGATAGTAGGCCGATAGCGCGTTCACCGCCGACGAGAGCACCGGCATCGGGTGCGCGTTACGCGGGAAACCGTCGAAGAAGCGCTTGAGGTCCTCATGCAGCAGGGTGTGCCTGCGAATGCGGTCGGTGAAGTCCTCCAGCTCCATCTTGGTGGGCAGCTCACCGTAAATCAGCAGATAGCTGACCTCGATAAAGGTCGAAGCCGCGGCAAGCTGATCAATCGGGTAGCCGCGGTAGCGCAGGATGCCTGCCTCACCGTCGATGTAGGTGATGGCCGACTTGGTCGGGGCGGTATTCATGAAGCCCGGGTCGTAGGTCACGTACCCCGTACTGGCCAGGAGCTTTCCCAGCTCTATCCCGTCGTTGCCCTCGACGGCCTCGGTAACCGTCATAGGGAACTCCCCGCCGGGATAGGACAGAACCGGCTTGGCGTCGTAATCGACGTTGATAATGTTCTCAGCGGGCACTGAAGGATCCCTCTCAGGCTAGAACCATAGACACCGGCATGGTCAGCGCGGTGCGCCTTCCTCAACGCTAGCCGTTCGCCAACGCAGACAAATACGGAGGGTAGTCCTGCGACGGCTCACAAACGCGTCTTGCCTTCGGCGTGGTCTCACGCCGAAGGCAAACTCGGGCCCATCCGCCTCTCGACACAGGTCACGCTAGTACTCGAGCATGAGTGCGACCGACACGATAACGTCGGAAGGCCGGGAAAGCGACTGCCGCGATCAGCACACCCACCACAACGAACGCACCTCCCCCGGCGGCAGCTACAGCTGTACCCAAGGCCGCCGCCGCAAAACCATGGGAAACATCACCGATGCGCGGGCCACCCGCGACTACCACGATGAACACTCCCTGCAACCGCCCGCGCATGTCATCGGTGGCGACCGTTTGCAGCATGGTGACCCGCAGCGCGGCCGAGACCATGTCCACCGCGCCGCCGAAAGCCAAACACGTCAGCGCTATCCACAAACCGGCACCCAGGCCGAGACCGTGTCCGGTGAATCCGACAGCGAGGCCGAAACCTGCCATGGCCAGGCCCCACAGTGCGATGCAGACCAAGACGGCCAGACCTTGCCTGCGGATACGCGGTATCCAGCCGGAAAACACGCCGCCGAGCACCGCACCCGCCGACATCGAGGCGAACAGCAGCCCGAGCACGACACCGCCGGTGGCCGGGTCGCCGAAGGTCTCGTGCGCGATCTGCGGGAACAGCGCACGCGTCATGCCGAACACCATGGCGATCACGTCCACAGCGAACGATGCGAGCAACACTCGTTGGGTCGCGAGGTAACCGAACCCGTCCAGCACCGTACGAAAGCCTGCGCGGCGCACCGTTCCAGTCGGCGGCAGCGCGGGCAGCCGCCAGACCGCCCAGAGCGTGACCAGCAGTGCGATAGCGTCGATCAGGTAGAGCGTGGCGAGCCCGACCACGGGGATCAGCACACCCGCCAGTACCGGACCCGCGATCGCGCCGAACTGCATCACGGTCATACTCAGCGAATTTGCCGCAGCCAGCTGACCTTTTGGCAGCAGGCGCGGGATAGCGGCACTGCGCGTAGGCTGATTCACCGCGAAGAACGCTTGCTGCACCGCGAACAGACCGAGCACGATCCATACGTTGTCCATCCCGGCGAAAGCTTGCAGCCAGAAGGCGAGCGCGGTGAGCCCGGTACCCGCATTGGTGATCAACAACAACGTGCGCCGGTCCAGCACATCGGCAAGCGCCCCGCCCCACAGACCGAACACGATCAACGGCACCAAGCCGAACAGCCCAGCCAGGCCGACATAGCCGGAGCTGTCGGTGATCCGGAAAATCTGCTGTGGCACCGCGACAACGGACAGCTGCGCACCGATTGTGGTGACAATGCCCGAGACCCACAAACGTCGGAAATCAGGATGACGCAACGGCGTGGTGTCGGCGAGCAGCTTCACCAGCCGTAGCGTATCCGGTCGGCCCTTTTCGATTCGACGCGACAATTCTCACGCGAGCACCGGGAATACCCCGGCGAGCACTCGTCCTTACGGCTGCAAGCGCTCGACCTCGACAGTCCCTTCGGCAATGCGTACCAGGATCCGGTTGTGCAGCCGACCGCGACGCCCCTGCCAGAACTCGACCTCTTCGGGGCGCAGCAAGAAGCCGCCCCAATGTGGCGGTACCGGGATTTCATCGACATCGGTGAACCGCGCCGTCGCTTCGGCCAGCGCCCGATCCAGCTCCGCCCGCGAATCGATCGGCACAGACTGCCGCGACGCCCATGCGCTCAGCTGCGCGTCACGCGGCCGAGAACGCCAGTAAGCCGCCGTCGTCTCGACCTGCACCCGCTCGACCGCACCGCGCAGATGCACCTGCCTGCCCAGAGCGGGCCAGACGAAGGTAACCGCGGCATAGGGGATGGCGGCCAATTGCGCGCCTTTGGCCGAGTCGTAGTTGGTATAGAAGATCACCCCGGCCGGGGAGAGACCTTTACACAGCACGGTCCGGGTGACCGGTCGCGGCGTACTGCCTGCCGACGACACCGTAGCCAGCACCATCACATTGGGTTCGGCGACACCGAATGCCGTAGCCTGTTCGATCCAATGACGCAGCAGCGGTTCCCAGCCGCCGGCCAGCCAGCTCTCGTCCAGGTCGGCATCTTCGGTACCGCCGGGCGGCAAGCCGTAGTCGAGCCGCATAGCGGCGAGATCCATAGCAGGGAAGATCTCAGCCGCTTCCTGGCCATGAAGCGAATCATCCAGGTCACGCATGGGCCAGATGTTACTCCGCAGTAGTGGGGGGCTACAGTTTTGTAAGGTTTTGGTGATCGACATGTGCTCGTCGATTCCAGCATCTTCCCATCGATGAGAGCATGGGACCCCAGCCCAAGGAGAGTCGTAATGGCTACTACCAGCCCCGCGGTTTCGGGAGGACGGGTTACCGTACCCGACGATTTCATCAGTGGTTTGGAAGGTGTGGTGGCCTTCACCACAGATATCGCCGAACCTGACAAGAGCGGTGGCGCCCTACGCTACCGCGGCGTCGACATCGAGGATCTGGTCGAGAGTCGGGTCACTTTCGGCGACGCATGGGCGCTGCTGGTCGACGGATCGTTCGGCCGCGGCCTACCGCCCGCCGAGCCGTTCCCGCTCCCTGTGCATACCGGCGATGTGCGCGTCGACGTCCAGGCCGGTTTGGCCATGCTCGCGCCGATCTGGGGCTACCAGCCGCTGCTGGACGTCGATGACGAGACCGCGCGGGAGAACCTGGCCCGTGCTTCGGTGATGGCACTGTCCTACGTCGCGCAGTCCGCGCGCGGTATCTACCAGCCCGCTGTCCCCCAGCGGGAGATCGACGCGTGCGCCACGGTCACCGAGCGGTTCATGACCCGATGGAAAGGCGACCCGAACCCGCGGCACACCGAAGCCATCGACGCCTACTGGGTCTCCGCCGCCGAACATGGGATGAACGCCTCCACCTTCACCGCCAGGGTGATCGCCTCGACCGGCGCCGATGTGGCCGCCGCGCTGTCCGGAGCGATCGGCGCCATGTCAGGTCCATTGCACGGCGGGGCTCCCGCACGCGTGCTCCCGATGATCGAGGAGGTCGAGAAGTCCGGCGACGCGCGCGCTCTGGTCAAAGGCATCCTGGACCGCAAAGAAAAACTGATGGGCTTCGGCCACCGAGTCTATCGCGCCGAGGATCCTCGGGCCCGCGTGCTGCGCGCCACCGCGAAGCGCCTGGCCGCGCCGCGTTATGAGGTCGCTGCCGCACTGGAGCGGGCCGCACTCGCGGAGCTGCGTGAGCGGCGTCCGGACCGCGCTATCGAGACCAATGTGGAGTTCTGGGCCGCCGTGATCCTGGATTTCGCCGAGGTGCCCGCACACATGATGCCTGCCATGTTCACCTGCGGCCGCACCGCGGGCTGGTGCGCGCACATCCTCGAGCAGAAACAACTCGGCAAGCTGGTCCGCCCAGCGGCTATCTACACCGGGCCGAGCGCGCGCGAACTCACCGATGTTCCGGGCTGGGACTCGATCGCCCACCTCTAACCACCGCACACCCCTTCCGAGGGCACGGCCCGCTCGAGGCACGACATAGCCAGGCTATTCCTCGAGTGAGGCCGCCCAATCGATAGCGACCGTTTCACCGCGGTCGACCGCGAAAAAGGCCACCTCCAGATGCCGCCCCAGGTCGACCATTCCGATGGCGGTCAACGGCACCGGCTGGACCAGCCGGACGCGCCACGGCTCGGGCTCGTCCCAGGCGCACAGTTCGAGGTCGAGGCGCAGTACCGGATCACCGCGCCCGGAGTAGTCGACCGCGGTCGGAGCAGCAGCGAGCACAGTGGCGTCGGCGCGCCTGCCGTCGGCAAGGATCTTCGTAATACTCGCCCGGCTCGGCTCCTCGACCGTGGGCGCGAACAGTACTATCCGATCGCGATTGCGCGGATCCGCCCGGCAGCGTACGACGTCGCCTGGCCGCATCGATTCCAGATCCCGCTCCAGCACCTGCTGCCATACCCTGGTCTCGTAGGGGAACTCCGCGGCCAGCTGTACCTGGACCCAGAACACATAGCCTGATTCGGAGCGCCGCGGACGCACCCCGAGGATCGTCGCCGACCCGGCTTCCCCGCGGATCAGCAACTCACGCCGCATGGCATCCGAAACCATCGGACCGCGTAATCGGAATACTCGGGCGCGCTGCCGCAGTCGCCACCCCGAATTGACTGAGGGCATGGTCATGGACACCTACGTTAGCTGGAGCGTGGGCGGCGTCACAGCAATATCACCGACTACCCTATTCGCCATGACCACTGCGTTTCCGACCATTCCCGACGACCTCAAGCCTGCCGACGGACGGTTCGGCTGCGGCCCCTCCAAGGTGCGCCCTGAGCAGTTGCAGTCTCTGGTGAATGTCGGCGCCTCGGTGTTCGGAACCTCGCATCGACAGAAGCCGGTCAAGAACGTAGTGGCACGCGTACGTTCGGGCCTGCGCGACCTATTCGGGCTACCGGACGGCTATGAGGTGGTGCTCGGCAACGGTGGCACGACCGCATTCTGGGACGCCGCGGCCTTCGGCCTGGTCCGGGAGCGCTCACTGCACCTGACCAACGGCGAGTTCAGCTCGAAATTCGCCGCTGTCACCAAGGGCAACCCATTCATCGCCGACCCGATCGTGGTCTCAGCCGAGCCCGGAAGCGCACCGAATCCGGTAGCGGACCCGTCGGTGGATCTGATCGGCTGGGCACACAATGAGACCTCGACCGGTGTCTCGATTCCGGTACAGCGTCCAACGGGGTCGGAACACGCGCTGATCGCCATCGACGCCACCTCCGGCGCCGGCGGTCTCCCGGTGACCATCACCGATACCGATGTCTACTATTTCGCGCCGCAGAAGTGCTTCGCCGCCGATGGTGGCCTGTGGATCGCGTTGATGAGCCCGGCCGCGCTGGCCAGGGTCGAGGAAATCAAGACATCGGGTCGTTGGACGCCCGATTTCCTGTCGCTGCCGATCGCGATCGACAACAGCACCAAGGACCAGACATACAACACCCCGGCGCTGAGCACTCTCCTGTTGTTCGCCGATCAGATCGACTGGCTCAACGGCAACGGTGGTCTGGACTGGGCGGTCAAGCGGACACTGGACTCCTCGTCGCGGCTGTACTCTTGGGCCGAGTCGAGCGAGTATGCGACCCCCTATGTCGCAGACCCCGCGCATCGCTCGCAAGTGGTCGGCACCATCGACTTCGCAGACACGGTCGATGCAGCCGCAGTGGCGAAGGTGCTGCGCGCCAATGGCATCGTGGATACCGAGCCCTATCGCAAGCTGGGCCGCAACCAGCTGCGCATCGGCATGTTCCCGGCAATCGCCCCGGACGACATCGCTCAGCTGACCCGTGCTATCGACTGGGTCGTGCAGAATCTCGACTGAGAGTCGCGTCCGGTAAACCGCTGCGAATCACAGCCCCAAGACGCGATACCGCATGGTTCGGTATGTCACCTGAGTCGATCATCGCAGCATCGTGTCCAGGATGTGCAGAGCGTAGTAGTCGGCGCAGGACTCTCTTCGGAGATTTCCGCGCCGCACCTCTCGTCGTGTCCCTGAAATAACGGACAAGGCAGGTTCGCTTCTGTGACTCTTTCGGTAGCTGTGAACAGTTGATCGGCGCACTGGAAGCAAAACGTGGCGATACCTCTTACTCATCGGGTAAATGCATCCAATTGTCTATCGCGGCAGCATTTTCGGCTACTCGCGCACTTACGCCCGAGCACATCCGGCCGGTCTCACTGGTTTCGAATATCTACTGCACATGTTCGGCGACCGCAATCTTCGTCGGCTGAAATGCCTTATTACCATTGGCCTCTGAAAGTAGATCGACCTCTGAAACCAAGCTGTGGATTCCACCGAGTCCAGCCATCGCTACGCTGTACCCTGCGCGCATCTACGGGCGCAGAGGATCTCATACGGTTCCCACCCTCATGCAGACTCGCGCACTGAATGTTCGAAATCGATTACCCGATATGTCGTATCTGCCCGATACTCAGGAGAATACGATCGGCCTGGACAAGTAGTAGAGTGAACATCCCCGCAGGGATCTCGATCTCACAATCTCGTGTGTTCGCTACCCCAGATAGGGCCCCACCGCCACACGAGCCTCGAATGTGCACTACTCTTTCGGAAAGTAGCCGGTGTCGCGAGTCGACGCGATAAGGAGGTAGCGGTGCATGAACTTCGAGTGATCGGGGTGACGCCCGACTCCGCGCATATCGTATGCGTCGATACCGAATCCGGCCAGAAGTTCCGGCTTCCCGCCGACGACAAACTACGAGCTGCCGCGCGCGGAGACCTTGCTCGATTCGGCCAGATCGAGATCGAAATGGAGGCAACTATGCGTCCCCGCGATATCCAGGCTCGTATTCGTGCCGGAGCCTCCGTGGAACAAGTCACCGAAGAATCCGGTATGCCCGCAGGCCGTGTCGATCGGTTCGCCTATCCGGTGCTGTTGGAGCGGGCGCGTGCCGCGGAGCTCGCACAGAAAGCGCACCCCGTCCGTTCCGACGGCCCCGCAGCGGAAACTCTGATCGCTGTGGTCACCGCCGCTTTCACCGCACGCGGACACAACATCGAGGGTGCCGAGTGGGATGCGTGGAAAGATGAGAAAGGATACTGGGTCGCCCAATTGCAGTGGCGGAATGGGCGCTCCGAGATCGCCGCACACTGGCGCTATCAGCCGGACGCACACGGCGGGTCGGTCTCTCCACTGGATGATCCGGCCTCCGACCTGATCGATCCGGATTTCGGCCGCGCTTTGCGCGGACTGGCGACCATCGTGCCGGTCGAGCCCGAACCGCCCGCGGAGCAGGCGGTCACATCCCGCCCCACATCAGCAACCCCGCCAGCCCGCACCTCGGCCAAGCAAGGCCAGCCCACCCTGGACGAGTACTACGAACAGCGCGCCACTGCGACCGGTGGTAATGGCGCTGCGCTCATGCCGAACCCTGGTACGGCGAGCACTGCCGCTCCCGCCGCTGATAATGCCATGCCCACCACCAGCGCGACAACGACGCCCTCCGGATCCACCACGGATGACCACCCCCCTACGCCCACCCCGAACGAGCCCGCCAAGCAGACGACCAAGGCGGCTCCGGCCAAGCCGAACCGTGGCAGACGCGGTAAGGCCGCGATGCCGTCCTGGGAGGACGTGTTGCTCGGAGTGCGCAGCTCAGGACACTGAGTTCACTGGTCGTGCTGCCGTTCTACGGTACGAGCGGAGATAAACGACCAGACGCTTCGGTGGTTTCCGTGGCGTAAAGCCGCGCTGTGCCCAGTACGGAGTAGGTTTCGGTGTAGTCGACAACGCACATCGATGCCGAACAGGCCACTGCGGCACGGTCCCTCTCGGTGCGACCGTGCGTTGCTCTGAGTTGGCTTATTCGATTCGTACGGCTACGGGGAGGTACCGGAAATGCTATCCAAGGCTTCGTCACTCTGGTACATCGATGCCCCCGACCCAGTGGCAATCCTGCGTGCGAACCACGATCCGGCTCCCGAAGCCGCGCTGGCACTGGCACAACAATTGCACGACGACCTCGATATACTGCCTGGACCGGTTGACACACTGGCCAGCTACGCGGGGCCTGCCGCCGACGAACTTCGCATCGGCTGTTTTCCCGGCGTGACTGTGCTGTGCACGCCCCAGGCCGCGCGCATCCATCCGACCGAACTCCCCGAGCTACTGGTACGCCCCCTGGCCTCCGAACACACCTACCTGGTGTCGTTCGACAGGGCGCACGGCTGGGGGGCCTTCGCGCACTGGGAACGTGGCGAATTCCGCAGAGCGTTCAGCTCGACCCGGATAAATATCGTAGAGGATGAAGGACTACCGATGGTATGGGAACGGCCGTACTGGGCTGGAGAGCATCCGGTTCGATGGCGGGCGGGCGAATTACCCGATCCGCACACGTTGCCGTTCGATCCACCAGACTTCGCCGACGCCGCCAATAACGAATGGCTCGGCTTCTGTTATCACGCACCTGCTACAGATGGCGCACTCGCGCCAGGCGATATCCCCGTCTGTGGTTTCACACTCCACCCTCGGGGAGAAGCAAGCCAGACACAACAAAGAAAGCTGTCAACGACACGGCGCAGAGGCGGGCTATTCAGTCGACTGCGTGGGACCGGCCGACGCCGCTAGGCGCCTTGTCTATCTCGCCTGGAGTGGAACACCGCTAAGTGATGAGCAACGCGCCGAGTAACACGGTCCACCCGAGCAGCACGCCTGCCGCTACGCCGGCAAGGACCCACCGAACAACCAGGGTGCAGCGCCATCGCCACGCGGTCGGCGCGGCACCCCCCACCGCGATCAAGTTCACCGCCAATGCGAGCAGCGGATGCACCTCGGCCAGAGCGATGCCGAAAGAGTACACCGCGACCGCCGACAGCAATGCCACCATGGTCGCCACGGTAAGTCCAGCGCTCCACGGTGTCGGATCCCGATAAGCTGGTTCCGGTCGCTGATCGGTCACGCGATCCGCACCCGCTCGTAGAAAGCCATCGCCGCCGCCGTCGCGACATTGAGTGAATCGGTACCCGGCGTCATGGGGACACGCGCACGAACATCGGCAGCCCGCATAGCCTTCTCGGTCAATCCCGGCCCCTCGGCCCCGAGCAGTAACGCTACCCGTTCCCCCAGCATCGCCGTCGCCAGTATCGTCCCAGCCGGATTCGGAGTGAGCGCGATGACCCGGAAGCCTTTGCTCCGCAATATATCCAGGTCATCCGGCCAATTCAGTAACGAAGCGAAGGGAACCCGCAGCACGTGCCCCATCGAAACCCGCACGGAACGGCGATAGAGCGGATCAGCGCAATGGTCGCCGAACAGGATCGCATCCGCCCCGAGTCCGGCTGCGTTGCGGAACATAGCGCCGAGATTCTCATGGTCGTTGACGCCTTCGAGCACCGCGACAGTCCGCGCTTTCTCGGTCACTTCCTCGACACCGAGTGCCGCGGGGCGGTAAGCGACGGCGAGCACACCTCGATTGAGATGGAATCCCACCACCTCGGCCATCACCTCAGCCGTGACACGGTAATACGGAGCATCGACGGCAGCCAGATCTTCGGCGAGTTCGGTACGTCTGCGCTCCACCCCGAGCAGAGCGACCGGCGTGAATCTCGAATCGAGCATCCGCTGGACCACGATGACACCTTCAGCGATTACCAGTCCCTTGCGTCCGGGCAGATCAGGTCTGCGATCGGCTGAGGCGAGATCGCGGAAGTCGTCGACCCTAGGGTCGGCAGGGTCATCGATATCGATCACTTCGGCCATTACCCTATCCTGCCGCGCGACTGTGGCAGGGGCCGAGTCAGTGCGCACCCGGCAGGCGCACGGCCATGCGAAAACCGGTACAACCGCGGATGCGAATGTGGGATGGTCGAGGCATGCCCCCTCCGGGAATCACGATTCGCACCGCGGGTGAGGACGATGCGACCGCGATGAAAACGCTGGTGGAGACCTCCTTCGGCATCCGCTACGATCCAGCGAAGCTGAGCAGGACGCTGCTGTTGTTTCCGCCGGAACACTCCATCGTGGCGACCGAGGGCGGACGGATCGTCGGGTGTACGCAGTCGACCACTCTGTCGGTGACCGTACCTGAAGAGCTGACCGTGCCGGTATGCGGTATCTCAGGCGTCAGCGTGGCACCAACGCACCGGCGACGCGGGATTCTGCGCGCCATGTACACCGAACAGCATCGGCGCATCGAGGCGGCAGGTCTGCCGCTGACCATGTTCACCGCGAGTGAAGGCGGCATCTACGGCCGGTTCGGCTACGGCCCGGCGACGTGGGAAAACGCGGTCAGCATCGATCGCCGGTTCGCCGAATTCCGGCCCTCGGCACCGGATCCAGGTGGGGTCACGCTGTGCGCGCCGAGTGATATACGCGCCGCGGCGGAAGCGATTTACGATCGTTGGCGCAGACTGGTTCCCGGCGCGCAAGCGCGTCCCGCGGCGAGCTGGGACATCCTATTCGACGACCCACAGCGCTTTCGTGGCCGCGGCAGCGACTTGTTCGCTATGCGACACGCGGACGGATACGCACTGTACCGATTCCACTCCGACGGTCTGACGAAGACGATCGATATCGTCGAATTACGCACGGTCACCACAGCGGCACATGCGGCACTGTGGCGGGCCTTGCTCGGGCTGGATCTGGTCCAGCGGATACAGGCCGTGCTCACCGACCATGACCCACTGCGCTATCTGCTGTCCGACCCGAGGCTGGTTCGCACGACGGCTCGTTACGACGCACTGTGGCTGCGTCTCATGGATATTCCCGCCGCACTGATGGCACGCACGTATGCGGCCGACCTTGATGTGGTGCTCGATATCACCGACCCCTTCCTGAATGCGGGCGGAAGGTTCGCGCTACGAGTGCGGGACGAACAGGTGGTCTGCGAACCGACCGACCGCGCGGCCGACCTAGAGTGCGATATCGATGTCTTGGGCAGCATGTATCTCGGCGCGCATTCCGCACGCGTATTCGCCGCGGCCAATCGGTTACGAGCCAAGGCTTCCACGCAACTGCGCGCATTCGACGACGCCTTCCGGACGGAGCGGGACGCGGCACTCGGCTGGTTCTTTTGACCACCCATACCTCGGTACTCGTTACCAGCGACGTGGAAGTGCCCTAGATGCAGTCCGGGGCTGGCATGCTGGTGCCATGAAGCTGATTCAGCTGGTTCTCAATATCGTATGGCTCCTCTTCGCCGGATTCTGGATGGCGCTCGGCTATATCGTGGCGGGAATCATCTGCTTCCTATTGATCGTCACGATCCCCTTCGGGATCGCTTCCTTCCGGATCGCGATCTACGTATTGTGGCCGTTCGGCCGAACAACGGTAGAGAAACCAGGTGCGGGCGCGGGGTCGATGATCGGCAACATCATCTGGTTCATCGTGGCCGGATGGTGGTTGGCGCTCGGCCATCTGCTCACCAGCATTCCGCTGTTCCTCTCGATCATAGGTATCCCGTTCGGCTGGGCGAATCTGAAACTCATACCTATTTCACTGTTCCCGCTAGGACGCGAGATCGTGGACAGCGATCAGCCGTTCGGCGGGCGATAGACGTCACCACACTGCCCGGTTCGGCTGAGCCGAACCCGAACTCATGACACCGACCGAGATCCCGATCGGATACGAGATCCTCGGGTTCATGAGCCGTACACACCCATACAGCATGAAAGTGACATAAATCACAATCAGACAGTCGAGACGACTCCCACATAAATGTTAGCTATTCGATAACTATCAAGCTGGATGACTGTCGGACCTCGGCCCAGCCCGCCCTGATCCGACTGCATCAGGAGGTTTCCATCTCGATCGACCGCGCGGCTTGGCCCGCTGGGTCCAGCTACCACTCCACTCGCACCGATAGGCTCGAGCCTGTGACACAGCACGTCCCGCAACTTCCACCGCGCCTGACCGACCCGCGCCCGGTGCTCGCGATCGGCAATGCGCTGTGGGCGATCGCCACCGTGGTGGTATGGGTAAGCGATGAACGCTGGGCACCGGCTCGCCCGGTCTGCCTGATGGGGCTGGTGGTCGGCGTACTCGCACTTGTGATCTATCTGATCCAGCGCCGAGGCGCTCGCCGCGGCGACAAGGGCGCGCAGGTCGGCTTGTAGCCGGGTCCGACCGCGCTCAGCCCACCTCGAATTCGTCGCTGGTCCCCGTGAACGCGGCCAGCGAGCCGTCGAAACCGAGGCGGGTCGCGTAATGCTGGAAGCGATAGCGCCCTGGCTCGACGTCGGGGGGAATATCCCAGGTGAACCGCGCCACCGACTCGGCCACACCACGCCTGCTCCAGTAGTACTTCACGGCCCACTCACCTTCGTTGGCCACCCGCACCCACATACCAGCGGCATTCCTGCGCTGCACCGCCAAGAACGTACTGTTGCGGCGAGTGTCGTGTTTCGGATGCGCCGAGACGAATTCGGCCGCTGCTTGTCCGCCGCGGTAGTAAAAAGGGACTGGCTGTATCAGTACGTCACCGAAGCTACGACCCGGGGCAGCCGTATCCGGGCCCGCGCCAGGCTGAAGATCCGGCTGCAACTGGGACACATCACGCGGGGCCGGGCCCCGCGGTACCTGCTGCTTGACAGCGAACGCGGTGGCCAAGCGAGTGAATTCTTGTTGATAAGCGCACAGTGTGTAGCGGCCGAACAATGTCGAAGCGCCTTCGTACTGCTGGGAGTCGTACTCCTCTGGTGTAGTCACATATTCGTGATAGGCGTTCGAGTAACCCTGTGTGAGCACTTGCTCCAAGGAAACGTTCAACGCCGCGGCGACGGCCCGGCGGATACGCAATCCCGCGGTAATGGTGAACTCACCCCCTGCGGCAGCTAAGTAGAGTTCACCGATCTGCACCAGCTGAATCGGTAACACATTCGGTACCCAAGGCACTGGAGGCAGCAAACCGAGCGGCGCCGCGATCACTTTGGGTGCCTGGGCGTCGGTCAGCCATGCGGGAGGAGGCTGGACGGGGTCGCCGGGCGGCTCGAACAAGGGATTGCGTACGCCCTCAGGCACGCCAGGTATCCCAGGACCGTCCTCGGTGCTGCCCGCGAAGAGGGAAACACCCGCGGCAGCGGGAGCGGTATGCCTAGGTTGGCCGTCCGGAGTGAAACGACCGGCTACGGCAATATCGGCCAGGTCGATATAGCAGAGCATCGCATCGACCGGACCCGGCATCGACCGCGCTTGCGCTACTGCTTCTTTCGATGCCCGGTATTGGCGCTCACCGATGATGCGAGTGTTTTCGAACTCGTTGTCGGTAGGACCGGACCCCGGCCGCAAATTCAAGTTCGGGGACATATCTCCCGCATTGGTCTGCGGAAAGGCGGCGACGAAAGCAGGCTCACCGTCCAGATAGCGGACACCGTGCTCGATGTACTCATAGGCGAACGAGGCGTACCCCTTATTGTCCCCGCTGATCAGATGGTTGGTGTTGGTCATCGAAGTGCCGTGAGTGGCGAACCACGTGATAACCCCCACCGTTCTGCCGTTCTTGCGCAAGGTGAGCGCGGTAACCGCCGGATCGATGGCATCGGGGAAGTGCTGTTTGTCGGCAGGCGGGTTGAGCTCCCAAGCGACCCGGGAACGATTCACACTCGCGTCGCGCAGCTCGCTGCGACCGAGCGCGAGCGAGCCGGGACCGAGATCGTCGTGCGCGGCCCCGATCGCCTCGATGATCCCATTCACCTCGGCGTCGTACACCTGCTGTTGAAAGCCCAGGATGGACAGGTTGTAGGCGTAGTCGTTGCTGGAGCCGCCGCAAGTCGCATGCGAATGGGTCGAAGTGAGCAATACGTTCTGTTCCGTATACAGATCGCCGAAGCGACGGGCCAGTTCGAGCAGCACACCGCGGTGCACGGAGGGGAAGAGCGCGCCGTTGTCGACGACTACGAAAACGACGCGGCGCCCCGCACTACCGATGATGAACGCTCGGGCGCGCGGCCGCAGGTGAATACCAGCGGTCTGCTGCTCGACCTGGGAATACCCCATCATTCCGCATTCGGCGGCCGGTCCGGTGATATCGGAGAGCCCGACGCCGATCTCATATCCGCCGGAATCTGGCGTAGCGCCTGCCACGGCACCGAGCGCATCACTCATCCCAGGCGACGTCACGGCTATGAGCGTGGCGGAACCGATCGCGGTCTGGGCCAGAACAGTTCTGCGCGACAGTGACATGCTCATCTCTCTTTCGTAGGATGCAGCGAACCACACAACTGGTCAATCGTCCAGCAAAGGTTCTTTCCATCGGGCGATTGACTGCGCGCGCCACGGGCGCTTAACTCCTTGGGTGTCCTCCCGATTGAGCGTCGAAGAACGACGGGCCCATCTTATCGAGGCCGCGATCGGCCTCGCCGAAAAAAGGGGCGTGGCGGGTGTAACCACTCGCGATGTCGCCCAAGCCGCCGGTGTCTCGCTCGGTGTGGTGCATTACTGTTTCGAAAGCAAAGACGCACTGATGACCGAATTGGTCAAAGCATTATCGACGGAATTACGTGACTCCATCGATGCGAACGAAACGGTATGGCAAGGCATCGGAAGCGGAAAAGAAGCTCTTCAGAAATTGATCCGCACCGGCTTGGAACTCCTGTGGCTCAACATAGAAGAAACTCCTGAGCGGCAGCTGCTCACTTACGAAACCACCACATACGCGCTGCGCGAAGGAGCGCACACCCCCGCGAAACTCGCGATCGCACGCGAGCAGTACGAGTTCAACGACTCCGCTGTCGCCGGCATCCTGAAACACGCGCGTGACGCGACCGGCACCCGATGGTCGGTCCCGGTACAGATACTGAGCAGATTCACTCTCGGTGTCATCGACGGTGCCGTACTGCGGTGGCTGGTGGATGGTGATAGCGACAGCGCGCGCAGGCAACTGAATCTGTTGAGCGAGGTTCTCACCGAGTACGCGGAGTACTGAGCTGCCGCTCAGCTGCGCAGGTGTGGTGCGCGGAGGTGGACCGTCGAACCCTCCTGCCACCAGGGCACCTCGACCGTGGCCTCGATCGCACCGCTCAACCGCACCAGCAGATCATCGTGCACAACCAGCTCGGTCTCCGACGCGAGCCGGGGGAGCATCAGGCGCAAAACGATACCGAGCGGCTCCGCCGCCCATATGGCACGACGGCCCGGACCGACCACCTCAGCGGTGACAGCCTCGGAGATAAGCGGCACATCGAGCAAAGTCGCGAGAGCCGAAGCGGTTTCGATATCCCCTGCCACCAGCCGGTCCGGCGGTACCGCCAAGCCGAAGCACGGCTGATCGAGAACGAACGCATCCTCTGCGGCGACCACCAGCCCGGAGAGCACACGCACTCGATCGGGCGGCTCTAGCTCGGCGAGCTCGAGCAGGCCTGCGGCGACCGCGGCGCCCAGTCTGGCATGTGCGCTCGACACTATCTCCGGCACAGGTATTTTCGCTGGATCGGCCAACGCGTCCAGCAACGCGGCAGCCAACTCATGAGTAATTGATCCCGGCTGGGCGAGGACGCCGAGGAAGTCGTCCGGGTCGATGTCGGCGACGGCGAACGTCGATAGCAGCCCGGCGAATGTGGTACTCCTTGGGTGACGGAACAAACCGAGCGGGGTGCCGTCGATCCGCGCGTATCTGCGCAACCACCATGCGGTGTACCCGTCAGCATCGGTGAGCAGACGACGAATGCGAGGCATTGCGGCCAGTTGCCGCAACGCTTCCGGCCAAGCGGCATCGTCCACCAGGTCCAGATCTCGGACCGCGACCAGCTCCGGCGGATCATCCGGCAGTGCCGCCCACCAGTCTTCCTCATCATGCAGATCATGGTCCGGACCGGTCGGTTCGGCATCGACGAGCACACTGAAATCCCAGCCGACCCCCACAGCACGCAGCGTATCCGCTCCGTAACGGTCGACCACGTCCTGACCGACCGTCCCGAACGGGGCGTCGGGCACAAGCAGATCACGCAGCGGAGCACCGGGCAACAGCAGTTGATCAGCGGGCAGCACCCCGCCTTCGGCGGCGGGCAGTTCCAGCAACCCGAGCCAAGAAGGTAACACGGCCGGATCAGCATACGCGGCGAGCCGCAGCACAGCCTCAACGGTATCCGGATCGCCGGGGTGGTCTATCAAGGCGGCATGCAACCCAAGGTCACCGAGGAGATCCTCGGCAGCAGCCGCCCGTGCACCGAGCCGAGCCAGCAGCGGGTGCACGGCCTCCGGGTGCACCAACCGAGCCCAATGCACCGGGATCGCGATATCCAGCTGATCGTCCAGCACCACCGTACGCGGCCCGGTGACCAGCCTGCCGTCAGCCAACGGCACCGCCAGCGCCCCGAGCTCCTCTACCGTGAGCGGATCCGACACAAACGGCTCCAACGCCGCATAGAACGACCGCCACCAGATCGGTGGCCGCTGCAAGCCTGCCGACAGTTCCGCAAGGCGCGCCAATCCCAGTCGGTGCACGTCCAGCACGCTCATTGCCTCGGCCTGCGTCCGGCCGGAGAGGTCCGGAATCACCAACGGGCCTGCCACGTCGTCGAACAGGCCGGCCGACTCCGTGGTCAGACCGGTGAAGACGGACGCACGAGTGGGGACCGCGGTGTCGGATGGCCGGGCCTGTGGTGCGCTGATCGACACGCCATCGAGGCAGAAATCCACCGCAGCGCCTGTGGCACTGTCCAGCCGCACGCTCCGCTCAGTAGCTACAACAGGAAGCCAGGGCTGAGTTTGTAGTTCGCGCAGTAATGCCTCACGCAGTAAGGCATCGACCGCACTGCACGCGAAACCAGGGGAAGGAACCAGGACAAGGCGCTCACATGGCGGGAGCGCGCGAGCGAAATCCGCGTAGCCCTCGGCCAGGTCGTTCAGCCGGGCACCGGGCAACAACCTGCGGCGATCCGGTTGCATGGGGATATCGGCGATGAGCAGTGCGGGCAGGGACAGCGCCTCATCGGATCTAGTCGGCGCGCGCAGCACATCCGTGGCGACGGCCACCGGCACGCCATCCCGTACCGGCAGCAGCCAGCGAGCACGCGTCGCGCGGTACTGCCACCAGGTTCCTCGTTCGCCACCGGGACCGTCGACATGCACTGCGTGCAGACCACCACTCAGGTCCTCGACGCTGCTGACGAATTCGTCGGTGCCGATCCTGATACGCCGCAAAGCCGGAAGTTCCAGAAGCAGGTCGACGGCTTCGGCGCGCATCGTAGCCAGCAACGCATCGGCGTCTATCTCGGTACCTAACCGCAACACGATCTCAGTGTCGAGATCAGCGGCGGGTCGCGTCGTACTCGGCCAAGCTAATCGCAGCACTGGAGGGGCGAATTCGCCTACGTCGACGGGCGGAACCCTGACAGCACCTGAGTCGAGTGCCTGCTCGGTTAGCTCGCGGGAGAAACGCAGCGATCCTGTGGTCGAACGCACCTCGATGTCGTCGCTCACCGTGAGCACTGCGGTGAACCCGACTCCAAAACGGCCCACTGTGCCGGTACCTGGCTTCTCCGACGCGCGCAATGCGGTGAGCGCGTGCACGCCGGAGCGGTCCAACGGTGCGCCGGTATTGCCGATCCGTAGGACATTCCCCTCGAGTTGGACGGAAAGACAACCATCGACACCCGCTTCGGCTGCGGCGTCGGCAGCGTTCTGCGCCAACTCAGTCAGCAGACGATCGCGGTAGCCCGCCCGCACCAGATCGTTCTCGGTCGCGGCATCCTCGCGCAGCCGCGTCGGTGAATCACGCCATGCGGCCAGCACCGCCGCGCGCAGCGCCGAGGTACCGAAAGGATCGGCAGCCTCGGTCAGCTCCGCGGCGATGGGGTCGACTCGCTCTCTATGGGGACCTCAGCCACCGCGGCCACCATGGGGAGAACGGATCGGCCGACCGCGCCGAGCGTTTGCTCGATGGATTCGTCTACCACAGTGGATTCGTCTACCACATCAGTGCCGACCGGTACCGCACTCGGCTCTTCCGCATCGCCATCCAGGGAGATCAATTCGACAGCAGCGTCGTCATAAGCTTCGTGCAGCGGGGACCCACTACCACTTGGAATCACCGTGTCGGAATGCGCGCCGCAGCCGTAGGTGACGTGGACAACATGCCCATCGGCACCCATGGCGTTGCCACAGACACCGAATGCGGCACGCAGCGACCCGGCCAGCGGCAGATAGAAACCGCAGCGTCCGCAGGTGGACGGCGCGGCCTTGGCCATATCGGAATCGGGACCCCATTCGGTGTACCAGCGTTGGGCGGCCTCTTCGCGCCCCTGCCCGCTCATCACTTGGGTGCAGCCGAGGCCCACCTCGTAGACGACCTCGTCGACCACCGGATCACCGGACGCGACATAGCCGGGCACCAGGCGCGGATCATCGGCGGCCGGGGCCAACAGGTCTCCTGGCGCGAGGTCGCCCGGACGAATCCGCTGCTCCCAGGGCACGAAATCGGGTGCGATCAGGGCATCGGGGCCGGGCAGCAACGCCGACTCGCTGACCGTCGCCTGCTCCGCGTCGGGCGCGGCAGCCACCACGACCGCCCACTGCCACCCACGGTAGCCGGGCAGCGTGGCCTCGAACCGGTGGGTCGCCGCATACTCATCCTCGGCGATCACACCGAGGTGCGCTCCTACAACATCCGACTCCAATTCCAGGAGCGCACGACGGGCCAGATCGACGGAATCAGCCAGAATCGGCCGCACGCTGGACTCCGATACAGAAACTGCGCTCACAACCTACATTTTGCCGTATGGAACGCAATCGGCGCTCGTGGGCCGTCGGTGTCTTGGTCAGTCTGCTCCTGATGAGCGGATGCACTGGTGCCGAGGACACGATACCCAGAATGAACATCGAAATAATCAGCACAAGGCCACATGATCCGATGGCATTCACCCAGGGGCTCGAGGTCAGCGGCGACATCCTCTACGAAGGCACCGGACTGTCCGGCGCATCCAGCGTGCGCGCGTCGCGGCTCGCAACCGGAGCCGAGCTGGCGCGGGTGGACTTGCCCGCCCCGTACTTCGGTGAGGGCATCACTCTCACCGACACCACCCTGTGGCAGCTCACCTGGCAGGACGGCATCGCGATCGCCAGAGATCCGGATACCCTGGCCGAACGCGGCAGGGTGCGCTATGACGGGGAGGGGTGGGGGCTGTGCGCCAGGGCCGGGCAACTGGTGATGAGTGACGGCACCGACCAGCTCACCTTCCGTGATCCGGTCACTTTCGTTCCAATCGGCTCGGTACGACTGACCAGCAGCAACAACGCGCGCTTGAACGAGCTCGAGTGCGCGGCGGATGGCTCTGTCTATGCCAATGTCTGGCCCACGGACACCATTCTGCGCATCGACCCGGACTCCGGCCGGGTGCTGGCGGCTATCGATGCCGCCGGCCTGCTTCCCGCGACTGTGCGCGCCACCGTCGACACGCTCAATGGCATCGCCCAACTGCCCGGAACCGATCGTTTCCTGCTCACTGGTAAGAATTGGCCGACCATCTTCGAAGTCCGCTTCACCTCCTCGTGAGCCAACTGGAGCGACTAGGAAGCTACCTTCCGCCGACATCATGGAGCGCGGGTGAACGCCCCTCGCGGAAGTACGCCAGAATTAGATGCGTGCCTACTTCCCGCGAACCCTCCGGTCCCGACCGTGATCGGCGGGAAGGCGAGAAGTTCCCGTCGCTCGAACGGCATCCAGGTTTCGACCGGTATCCACCGCCCAACACGCTACGCAGCCGTAATCCGCTGCCCCCGCTGCGCTCGGAAGCGCAGAGCCGCACCGAGCGCTCCGACCAGCCCGGATCGCAAGCGCAGGGCAGGGGCCCAGGAATTCCGCCTGTCTCCGATCGCACACCCCGGCATGACTTTCCCAACCGTTCGGGGTCACCGCGGCATTTCGACCCGCAGGAACAGCCCGAAACCAAGGTCCAGGAGCCGGTCGACCCGACCGAAACCCAGACTCCGCTCAGCTCACAACGTGTCCCCCGCAAGCTCACTGTGACTCGCGTCGCCGCTATGCGGGGCAAGGAACTCACCGAAAAGGGCATCGCGACTTTCCAGCGCGCGGCGAAGGCAGATGGCGCGGACAAGTCGGGCCTCACCGCACTCACCTACGCGACCATGGCGAACTTCGCCCTCGACGCAGCTATCGCGGTGGCACTGGCGAACACACTGTTCTTCGCCAGTGCCACCGCGGAAAGCAAAACGAAGGTCGCCCTGTATCTGCTGATCACGATCGCTCCGTTCGCGGTGATCGCCCCGCTGATCGGACCGCTGCTCGATCGCCTGCAGCGTGGCCGCCGTCTAGCGCTGGCGACCTCGTTCGCCTCGCGTGCGATCATCGCGGTCGCACTGATCATAGAGTTCAACACCTGGGCGCTCTATCCGCTCGCGCTGTGCATGATGATCGGCAGTAAATCCTTCTCCGTCCTCAAGAGCGCGGTGACACCCCGGGTGCTGCCGCCCGATATCGACTTGGTACGCACCAACTCCCGGCTCACAGTTTTCGGCCTCGTCGGTGGCACTATCGGTGCCGGAGCGCTGGCTGGTCTGATCGCCATGGTCGCGGGCTCGGGTGGCGCGCTAGTTCTCGCCACTACGATCGCCTGCGCGGGAACGTATCTGAGCCTACGTATCCCGTCCTGGGTCGAAGTCACCGAGGGTGAGGTGCCCGCGACATTGAGCTATCACGGCGCCGACGCGCATACCGAGGTGCTGTCATCCAGTGAGGAATCCACCGTGCCGCCGCGCAAGCGCAGGCAACCACTCGGTCGCACCGTGGTGACCGGCTTATGGGGCAACGGCGCCATCCGCGTGCTGACCGGGTTTCTCACCTTCTACATCGCGTTCGTCGCGAAAGCCACCGAGCAACGGCCGACGCAGCAAGCAGCCATGCTCGGTGCGGTCGGTGTAGCCGCGGCGGTCGGTAACTTCGCAGGTAATGCGACGGGCGCCCGACTCGCCCTCGGCAGGCCCTCGCTGATCGTGCTCAGCTGTACCGCGACGTGCACGCTGGCCGCGCTGTTGGCGACGTTCGCGGACAACCTACTCGGCGCGGCGGTCGCCGCCTTGCTCGCAGCCGCTATGAGCGCGCTGGCCAAGGTGTCGCTGGACGCCGCGATCCAAGACGACCTGCCACCGGAATCCATCGCCTCCGGCTTCGGGCGGTCGGAGACTGTGCTGCAGTTGAGTTGGGTGGTCGGCGGAGCGGCAGGCGTCCTGCTACCGACCGACTATTGGAAAGGCTTCGCGGTGATCACCGCGATACTCGTGCTCGGCTCGATACAGACTTTCCTCACTTTCCGTGGGCACTCGCTGATACCAGGCCTCGGCGGCAACCGCCCGCAGCACGCGGAACAAGAGGTTCCGGTGGCCCGGATAGACGAAGACCCCGCGTACCCACTCCGTACATACGCCCCGACGCCGCGATACACCGGCGACACCAAACATATCCAGCGAGAACCCACACATATCCAACGAGAACAAGGAGACCCGACCTGGTGAGCACGCCCAACCCACGCACGATCGTCGCGCTGGTCGCGACCGCTGCACTCACGCTCACCGCCGCCTTCGCGGGCGTGCTGGCGGTGCTGATCCGCAATGCCGACCAACCCGATGTCACTCTCACTGCCTACGCGCATGGCCAAACGGTCACTGTCCGGCCATTCAGCTATTGCACAGTGACCATGCAGGACTGCAGCATTTTACCCGAACACGCCACAGAAGGCACAGTATTCGCGATGCTCAGCTGCCCCCCCGACGCCTTGGACTGTCACCGCGGTAGAACCGTCCAGCTCGAAGTCCCCGCCGGTCTCCCGCTGCAATTGTCGCTGCCGAAGCGAATCGCGGACGCGCCCTGGCTCGCTCAGCTGATCTACGCTCAACCCAACGGCGCCCGTGCCGAGCGGGTGATCAGCCACGACGACTACTCCGGCCGTACCCTCGCTGTCACTATCGACTCGGCGCCAGAACCCGGATTTCGTCTTCTCGGTGTCGAACTCCAGCTACCGATCCTCGCCCGCGACGAAAGAGGAAACGAGTTCTACGTCCCACACGCCGCTTGGTCGATCAGCACCGCGTAAGCGACTCATGCCCGCCACTGGGCACCGCGGAAACCAGCTATCTGTCGAGCTCGCGGGCCACCGCGCGGACGACCTCTGAAATGCGCTGCGCGGTCTTTCGATCCGGGTACCTACCCTTGCGCAAGTCAGGCTGCACCTTTGCTTCGAGCAGCGTGATCATGTCTTCGACCATGCCATGCAACTCGTCCGGGGTGTGCCTACGCGCGGGCGGCTCTTTACGCGCGGCGCGTTCCTGGCCCTGCCGGACCGAGGGCGGGGCTTCTAAGAGCTTGAGGCTCAACGCCTGAGGGCCGCGACGACCGGCTGCCATACCGAACTCGACGCGCTGTCCAGGCTTGAGGGCCGCGACACCTTGCGGCAGCGCGGACGAGCGAACATAGACGTCCTCCCCCTCGTCCTGGGAAAGGAAGCCGAAGCCCTTTTCGACGTCGTACCACTTCACCCTGCCGGTCGGCACTGCGCTCACCCGTTCGTCATCGAAAACCCGAACCTCTCCGGCCCGAGTTACGTCATCTGCCCGACCGGTTCCGCGGCGGCGCCACGACCGGTCTTCTGTTCCTGTAGCGAAAAGAACGCGCCCAGCAGGATTGCAGGACGCGGTTACCATCAAGTCTACCCCGCTGCGGATAGTGTAAGCACGCCAGTTTTACCGTCGAGTCGTGACAAACCCTTCCACTCCGTCCATGCCCGGCGGCGAGCCGCGCCGCCGCGGCGATTGGTTGCTGCAGCTTGCGCTGTGTTTATTCACACTGGGATTGCTGGCGATCGCCGCTATTTTCGCAACCCCGATCTACACCGATACTGCGCCAGGGCTATGGCTGTATTTCGGGGCTCTGCTCACGCCACTCGGCTTCGTTCTGGCCCTCGTGTTCGCGCTCAGTTCAGGCCGGAGATCTCGCTGACAGCTCCCGAATAACTCCCGCAGAAAACGGAGAACATATCTCCGATGCGGCACAAATCGGGCATCTGACACGGATCATTATCCGTGATGTTATGTGATCCTCGTCACATAACATGTGGATCACGAGACGGTAATGCCGTATTCCTAACTCGATCTCAATGCTTCTAGCTGCGATAAAAGCATTCCCCACGCGATATCGAGCCGAAACCTGTCCACACATGCCGGTTACCAAATAGTGATTTTTTCTGAAGATCGTCGTACGGTCGTACCCAGCCGGGAGACCCGGCGATCACCGGCCCGCCGCACCGAGCCTTGCCCCGCGGGAACCGGACACCCGACAGAAAGTAGGGGCGAGGGCGGAACGGACGACCTCTCAGTCCGAACCAGAACCGAAGACGTCGCAGGTGCGTCGAGAGGAAGACGAACCCGATATGAGTGGACGCCATCGCAAGCCAAGCTCGACCGGACAGACGGTAGCCAAGGTCGCCGTTACCGGCGCGATCATCGGTACCGCCGGTGTGGCATTCGCCGGCAACGCCAGCGCGGCACCCGACTCCGACTGGGATCGACTCGCTCAGTGCGAGGCCGGCGGCAACTGGGCCATCAACACCGGCAACGGCTACCACGGTGGGCTGCAGTTCTCCCAGAGTACCTGGAATGCCCACGGAGGTCAGGAGTACGCCACCACCGCCAACCAGGCCAGCCGCGAAGAACAGATAGTCGTCGCCGAGAAGGTCCTTGCCTCACAAGGTTGGGGAGCTTGGCCTTCTTGCTCCGCCCGGCTCGGCCTGAGTAGCTCGCCCACCCTCCGCACCGCGCCTAATACCCCCGAGACCACCCACCGGGAGTCCGCGCCGCAGGCTGAGGCCCCGCAGACCCTCGACGGTACTCAGCAGGTGTTCTCGGCCGTAGACCGCGCCATCCAGGTCGTGCAGGGTCAGGGCGTGCAGGTACCCAAGGAAGCTCTCGACTTCATCGATGCCGCAAAGACCAGCGGAATCCAGCTCGACCCCGCGATCATCGACTTCTACCAAGCCAACAAAGGACTGCTGCCTTCCTGATCGCTACGAAACCTGACCACGGTACGCGAAAGGGCCTCGCATCGCCATGATGTGCATGCGGGGCCCTTCCGCGTAATCGCGCATGGTTCGACCACACTCAGCGGTTGATCACCGTGTTCGGGTGCATATAGGGCAACTGCTCAGCCGGGACCGGGAATTCCATGTCTTCGCCGTAGGGCGAGAGACCTCCAGAGCGGGCCGAAGAGAGTTCGGTAACCACGTGATCACCGTCGGCAACCTCGGGCCAGCCATTGTCGACATAGGGTTCTTTCGATTTGTTCACCACGGCCCCATTTTGACATGACCACTTGAACCCGCGCGGCACGTCCGGTGCGGCACAGGCCCGCCCTGCTGCCGACCTAGGCGGGTAGCTATCCAGCATCGTAGGCTGAACCGGATGACCGCGACCGATTCCCTTACCGGATGGCTCGGTTCTCGCAGTGATGCCCAGCTCATTACGCTGCTGCGGCTTCGGCCGGACCTAGCTGTTCCCTTGCCCTCCTCAATGGCCGTGCTCGCCGTTCGTGCCGAACAACGCTCGTCGGTACTGCGGGCCACTGAAACCCTGAACACGCTCGAATTCGCCCTTATAGAAACTCTTGCGGTGCGACACATGCCGCACACCGATCGGGAAAACAGCCCGCTCGACCGAGCCGAACTGTATAGGCAACTGGACGAACGGGTGCCACGCGCCGCGATCGATGACGCACTGGAGCGTCTGACCGCTCGCGCCCTGGTCTGGCTCGATGAAGAACAATGCGTGCATCTGATCTCGGCGGCCGCCGAGGCGCTACCGTGGCCGATCGGCAGCGCGACCGAGATTCCCGACGCACTCACCGAACCCGAAGTAGTCGCCACGCTCACCGAGCTCGCACCTGCCGAACGCACTCTGCTGGACAAGCTGGCAACGACCGGTCCACGCGGACGCACCAGAGACGCCGCACCAGGTACCCCAGCTGATCGTCCGATCCAGCGACTGCTGGCGCGGCGGCTGTTGCATTACATCGACGACGAGACCGTCGAATTACCCGTCACTGTCGGCCAAGTGCTGCGCCTGGAACCGGTTATCCATCCGTATGCGCTGGTACCGCCACAACCGTGGCCGAGCAAACACCCGCCCATCGAAGTGAACTCGGTCGCAGCAGGCGAAGTTGGCGAGCTGCTACGGCACTGCGCAGCGGTACTGGAGACGCTGGGCCAAACCCCCGCCCCCGCTTTGCGCGCGGGCGGCCTAGGGGTTCGTGAACTACGCCGTATCGCCAAGCAAGCTGGGGTCAGCGAACCGAGAGCGGGTCTACTCATCGAATTGCTCGCGGCCACGAAACTTCTGGAGAAAGGCCTACCAGATCCGCCACCCGACTTCGATTCGACCGATGACTTCTGGGCGCCGACTCCAGCGGTTGACGCATGGCTGGATTCGCCTCCGGCCAGGCGCTGGGCCACGCTAGCGGTCGCCTGGCTGGAATTGGATCGGATGCCTTGGATGGTCGGTATGCGTGACGCCAATGACAAACCGCTGGCAGCGCTGGCGCTGGAGCTGCGCGTCCCACATGCGCCAAACGACCGGAAGGCGATCCTCGATCTGCTCGCGGAGTATCCGCCCGGCACCTCGCTCGACCCCGCCGATATCGGCCGGGTACTGGCGTGGCGACAGCCGCGCAAACGTCGCAATTTCCGTCCGGAAGTGATCGAGCAGACTCTGGCCGAGGCAGCGGCGCTCGGTTTCATCGGTCGCGGCGGGCTCAGCTCGGCGGCACGAGCGCTACTGCACGCGGCGGCGACCAGCGTAGCCGATGCAGAAACGGAAATGACGTCGGCGCTGCCAGAGCCGGTGGACCACGTACTGGTTCAAGCAGATCTGACCGTTATCGCCCCAGGTCCGCTGACGACAGATCTTCAGCGTCGCATCATAGTGGTCGCCGACGTCGAATCCGCTGGCGCAGCCACGGTGTATCGCATCAGCGAATCCTCCGTGCGCCGTGCCCTCGACGCTGGGGCGACCGCAGCCGAGCTACACAACCTGTTCGCCAAGTATTCTCGGACACCCATTCCGCAGGCGCTGACCTATCTGATCGATGACGTGGCCCGGCGTCACGGTCAGCTACGGGTGGGTATGGCGCAGTCGTTCATCCGTAGCGACGACCCGACACTGCTCGCCCAGGTGCTGGCCGCGCCGGTGGCTAGCGCTTTGGCGCTAAGATCTATCGCCCCGAGTGTCGCTATTGCCCAAGTATCACTGGGCGAACTGCTGGAGCAGTTGCGCGCTGCCGGCTTCGCAGCCGCAGGCGAGGATTCGGCAGGAATGATCATCGATCTCCGCCCGCCTGGTGCGAGGATCTCGGTACGGTCCACCGCACGAGCATCGTATCGCCCAGCACCCCCCAGCGCTGAGCAACTGGAGTCGCTCGTTGCGGAGCTACGCGCAGGCGAGCGAGCCGCGAATGCCCGTTCAAGCCAAGCGGTGCGGCCGGATGGCACCAGGACCAATACCGCCGCGGCCCTCGCTCTGCTCCATCTGGCAGCGCGAGTACACCGGCCAGTGGCTATCGGCTATGTCGATGCCAAGGGGGTCGCCACGCAACGGGTGGTGGAGCCACTGAAGGTGGGCAATGGACAACTGGACGCACTGGACCCGGTGACCGGCGCGGTCCGGCACTTCACTCTGCACCGGATCGCGTCGGTTGCCCTGTTGGAGTGATCAGCTTTTCAGCTCGGTCGTGCAGAAGGTGATCTTCGGATCCGACTCGACAAGCCGGAAGCTGGTGGACTCCCTACCGCACAGCAATTCATTGGCTCGGCCGTCGATACGCTTCAACACGCGGAAACCCGCCTCCGGCGAACCACAGTCGATGTGCTTGTATCCGGTCACGCCATTCCCGTTGTAACAGCTGCCTTCCTTGAAATTCGGAACCAGGCACAAGAACGCAGTGGTGCCACCGCGGAGAGTTTCCTTGTAGGAGATATACCCGGCGGCACACTTGGTCTTCCTATCGTAAACTTGTGCGACCTTGTACACAGCCTTGGCCGATGAGCAGTCCACCGACTCAGTGGTGGAATCAGCCGTCGAACCCTCGATACAATCGCCGACCTCGGCCTTGGCCATGTTCGACGTGCTCGCATCCTCGGTCGTCGAACAACCGACCACCGCGGTCGCCGCGACGAGCGCGAGCACGCCCCGCACCGGCAGTCCCGCTCTTGGAAATCTCACCTGAAACCTCTCTCACCGAACATGTCCACCAGCTCACGAACTCGGTGAGGATACCCGCACTACCACAACAGCCGCATCAGTTCGATAGTGTCCGAATGCGATACGACGACTACATATGCAGGGCGTAGAGACCCAGGATCGAAAACCCGATGATGCTGGGAACCAGTCGCCCGAGCAGCTGAAACGCAGAATAATTCACTGCAACGCCTTTCGTATCCACCAACCGGACTCCTGTCCGGTACGCGAGTTGTTTCGCTGCACGGAACCACATCGTTACGCGTGACCGCCCGCAAGGTATCCGGCGCCGGTGGACTGTTCTGCCACGCACCAGAGGCAAGCTCAGTCGTGCAGGGCACCCGGAAACAGATACTCTTCCGGCGGCGGTGCGGTGCGGTGCAACCATGCCTCGAAGAAACCGGTCAGATCAACGGGCGATCTGGACTGCACGAACGCGCGGAACTCCGGCATCGAGGCATTGCCGTACGCGTGCGCCGCGAGGAAGTCCCTGGCCGCCACGAAGAACACCTCGTCGCCGATCTGTCTGCGCAGCGCGTGCAAGAACAATGGTCCACGCCAGTAAACCGACGTGAATTCTTTTCCAGCACCAGGGTTCTCCAGAGGAACTTCCCAGAACTCCTGGTCGTCGCGATACTTCCGGATGGTCTCTCGGTAGACCTCATCGACGTCTTCGCCCTGCACTCGCTCCGGCCATAGGTAGTCGGCGGTATAGCTGGCGAAGCACTCATTGAGGCAGATATCCGACCAGTGCCGCACCGATACCCAATCACCCCACCACTGATGGGCGATCTCGTGCACGATAGTCCGCAGATCAGTTCGCGACGAGTAGATCGGACGAGTCTGCGTCTCCAGCGCGAACCCGAGGTCGGCGTCCAGGTAGATGCCCCCGGCCGTGTTGAACGGGTACCGACCATAGAGCACTTCGGCGAAATCGAGGATCTCCGGCAATCGCTGCTCAATCTCTCGATAGTGTCCCGCATTCGGCGCGAACGCGCTCACCAGCGGGGTGCCATCGGCTCGGCGCTGCTCGAGGTAATCGAATTTGTCGATCGCGATGGTCGTCAGATAGCCGATCACCGGCTCGACGCTTACCCAACTGACTGTCCGCTTGTCACCGTGCACGACATTCTCGGTACGCACCCCGTTGGACACCACCTCCCATTCCGCGGGAACGGTGGCGCGCAACACGAACGTAGCCTTATCCAGGGGAGTGTCGTTGAGCGGATACCAACTGGTCGCCGAATGCGGCTCACCCGCGGCGAACGCACCGCCGCTCGGCGCAAAGGTCCACCCCTTGCCCTGGGTATCGACAGCAGAGCCCGCGTAATCGACAGCAACGGTGAACGGTAAGCCGGGCAGCAACGGAATCACCGGCATCACGGTCAATTCATGCTCGCCGTTACGGTCGAACCCGGCAGGCTGGCCGTTCACCGCCACCGCGCGCACCTCCGGCCCCGCGAAGTCGAGATTGAACATGCGCAGAGCCTGTGTGGCAACAGCATTGATCGTCGTGGTTCCGGCCAACCAACGGCTCGGCGGGTCATAATCGATGCCGACTTCGTAATGCTGGACGTCATAACCACCATTGCCGTCCAGCGGGTAGTACGGATCCCCCAGGCCGGGCGACCCGACCAGCGGATCCGCGAACGGCACGGCGTACACGGGGGCAGCCGATGTCGCGATGAACGCGCAAACGACGGAAACACATATCCGATCGAATACTCGCATACCACCAACCACCCTTTGCGCCAACAACTCTTCGATATCGATCTTGTTGAATGGTAGTTGCTTCTCCGGCACCAGTGCCGATCCACGCCATCGGCACGCCGGGACCGATAATCAGCACTCGACGCGCCTGTCGAGTGCCGAGGGCCCACGGATCGGTGTGGCTGGACAGAATCCTGGTGCCGACCCGATCCAGGTGCTCATTCCTGGATCGGGCGGCGATTCAGCAGCCGATTTCCCTTGGTAGCTGGTGCGGATCGAGTAACAGTCGCTTCGCAGTGGTCCGTGGCACTTTTTCGGCGAGGATGAGATTATCGGTGAGCAACCGCCATTCGGCCTCACTGATCGCAGTACGGGCACGCTCGATAACCGAACCATCGGTAGTACCCCAAGCAATCGGCATCGCACTCACCGACTGCCAACGCTCGCCTACCTGCCCTGGCGCTCGGTCGGTGCGCACCGCAATCGAGGGCACCCGCTCGCCCACTCCTGTCCTGTGTCCGGGTAATGCACGGACTTTCCTGGTCACCAAGGCATAGCGCGGGGTCTCCGCCTCCGGAGCGGATACATCGACCAACGCGAGCAGCACCAACCCGGAGGCAGTAGCCGCCGAGACCACAGCGGGAACCAGTTCGCCGTCCGCATAGATTTTGTCGATGCTGGAATGCCACGGCGTCCACAACGCCACCCAGAGCGCGGTCGCCGCACCCAACGCGACAGCGACAGCGAGCAGGTACGCCCAGGGGTGATCCAACCAGATCAGAAACGCCGTCCCCATCGCGGCGATGATCGCGGTGGCGGCGGCCATGCGGCGGAGCCTACGAAGACCAGCGAAGACTTCATTGACCGTGTGAGCATGCCTGCGGTCAACTGCGAATTCGAAGCGACGCACGCCCTCATTCCTAGCACAGTTTCTGGAGGGAAATCCTCCACTTATCCGATCGGTGGTCCCAATAAGTCATCGGCATCGGTGATGCGATAGGCGTACCCCTGTTCAGCGAGGAAACGCTGGCGATGGGCGGCGTATTCGGCATCGAGAGTGTCGCGTGCCACTACAGAATAGAAATGGGCCTGACCGCCGTCCTGCTTCGGGCGCAGCAACCGGCCGAGCCGCTGGGCCTCCTCTTGGCGTGATCCGAAAGTACCCGATACCTGCACGGCCACTGACGCCTCCGGTAGATCGATGGAGAAGTTCGCGACCTTGCTCACCACCAGTACCGGGATCTCACCGCGACGGAAAGCGTCGAAGAGTTCTTCACGCTCTTTGGTCTTCGTCGAGCCCTGGATCACCGGGGCATCGAGCGTGACACCGAGCTCGTCCAACTGTTCCAGATATGCGCCGATGACCAAGCTCGGCGCGTCTGCGTGGTGCGCCAGAATCGACTCGACTACCGCGATCTTGGTATGGGCGGTGGCACACAGCTTGTAACGCTCCTCCGGCTCGGCGGTCGCGTAAGTCATCCGCTCGGCGTCGGTCAGGGTGACTCTGACCTCGACGCAGTCTGCCGGGGCGATCCACCCCTGCGCCTCGATGTCCTTCCACGGTGCGTCATAACGCTTCGGGCCGATCAGCGAGAACACGTCTCCCTCCCGGCCGTCCTCGCGGACCAAGGTCGCGGTCAGGCCGAGGCGGCGGCGAGATTGCAGATCAGCGGTCATCCGGAAGACCGGAGCGGGCAACAGGTGCACTTCGTCGTAGATAACCAGGCCCCAGTCGCGGCTGTCGAACAGTTCCAGATGTTTGTACTCGCCTTTACTGCGGCGAGTGATCACCTGGTAGGTGGCAATAGTGACCGGGCGGATCTCCTTACGCTCGCCGGAATATTCGCCGATCTCATCCTCGGTGAGCGTTGTGCGCGCGAGTAATTCGCGCCGCCACTGTCTACCCGCCACCGTATTGGTAACCAGGATCAGTGTCGTCGCCTTCGCCTTGGCCATAGCCGCGGCACCGACCATCGTCTTGCCCGCGCCGCAAGGCAGCACCACCACGCCGGAGCCGCCCGCCCAGAACGAATCGACGGCCATCTGCTGGTAGTCCCGCAGGTGCCAACCCTCGTTTGCGTAGTCCAGCTCGATCGGGTGCGCCTCACCATCGACGTAGCCGGCAAGATCCTCAGCAGGCCAGCCGATCTTCAGCAGCATCTGCTTGATCCTGCCGCGTTCGGACGGGTGGACCACCACGGTGTCGACATCGATACGCGCACCGAGCATGGGGGCGATCTTCTTGTGCCGGAGTACCTCTTCCAACACCGCGCGATCCAAGCTGACTAGTGTCAGCCCATGCGCGGGATGCTTGACCAACTGCAATCGCCCGTAGCGAGCCATGGTGTCGACCACGTCGACGAGTAACGGCTGCGGCACCGCGTATCGCGAGAAGCGGACCAGCGCGTCCACCACCTGCTCAGCATCGTGCCCCGCCGCCCGCGCGTTCCATAGCGCCAGCGGGGTCACTCGATAGGTATGTACATGCTCCGGTGCCCGCTCCAGCTCGGCGAACGGCGCGATCGCCTGACGCGCCGCTTCGGCTGACTCGTGGTCGATCTCCAGTAGCAGCGTTTTGTCACTCTGGACGATCAGCGGCCCGGATACCTGGTCACCATCGTGCGACATCAGTCCACGATAACGAGGCCAGACGACAGTCGCCGTATGGGTTCGACCACGCAGAAGCGATCCGCGCGCTACATCAGACCACCCGATCGACCTGCGAGCACGGTCACAGCAGCTCAGTCAGGGGCAAGCGCTCGGTCAGCGAGCGCGCCGAGGAATGGGCCGAGCGCTTGGGCATAACCAACTGTGAGGTGATTGTCATCGCGGTACACCAGATTGCTGCCGACGATGAGAGGGCAGCGTGCGGCGGTGCAGAACAGTGCGGTCAGGTCGGCGTAGCGTCCACCGCCCGCGGTGACCGCCGCCTGCTCGGCCGCGATCCCCGCATCGTTCACCGCGACCGGCCGCGTGGGAGTGCATGCCAAGGCATCGTCGATATGCGCGGACAAGCAGGTGGGCACAGTGGCATGTGGATCAGGGATCGCCCCGAGTACGAGAACAGCCGAGCCGAACGCTCTCAGCTGAGCTACCAGGCGGTTCAGACTGTCGACCCAGGCCTGATCGTAGGCAACGAAGCCGAAATCGCCGCCATAGCGCCGGGACATGCTCACCACGATCAACCGTGGCCGTTCGTCCTGCAGCCGGGTCATGATCTGGCCGCGCCATTGCTTGCATTCAGTGTACTCCCGGCCCAGATAAGGGCTGATGATGGGCAGATCGAGCAACGGGCACGTGACCTTGGCCATGGTTTCCAACCGCCAGTGCCGCAATACCGAGATCGGCTCGAACGCCGGATGCCACATCGCGGCATGCGAATCACCGACAAGCGCCACAGTAGTGGCCGAGTCCGGAACGCCTGAGGCACACTCGGCTTGGCCGACCTCGAGCCAGGACCGCACACATCCATTGCCGAACACCACCGCCTTGTCGCCGGGTGCTTCGGCCAGCGATGGGGTGAGATTCGAAGGTATGTAACGGATTTCTTCCGATGCGGCAATCGCGGAGTGCATGTGGGCCGCAAGCTGCTCGACTGCCGCATCGCGTGGATCGACAGCGGGAGCGGCTGGTTGTGTAGGTGCGGTGAGCGAGAGGACCTGCGCCGCCATACCGCGACCGACCGGAGCGGGCACGGTCGCCAACAAGACCAAAGCCATGCCTGCGGCGAGCACAGTACTCGCACCACCCAAGGCGAGGCTGAGCATGGCCGAATTACGCAGCGGCGCGGCGAAACGGATCGGGTTCTCGACCAGCCGCTGGGTAAGTACGGCGAGCCCGCCTGCCACGGCGACCGCCACCAGCGAACCGACCAGCCCGAGGGGGCGGCCTAGTGCCTCCGGCGCCAACACCAACACGGGCCAGTGCCAGAGATACCAGGCGTAGGACACCGCACCGATCGCCCCCAGCTCGGGCGCGGCCAGGACCCGTCCGACCCCGGATCGTGTCTCCACGCATCCGGAGATGAGCACTAGAACGGTGCCTGCCACCGGCACCAGCGCCGCAGTGCCTGGATACGGCGTCCCCTCGCTCAGATAGGCACAGGCCGCGACGATCAAACCCAGTCCAGCCCATCCAGCTCCTACCGCCACCGGTTTCGGTAGCCGGGACCACGCGGACGCCGAGAGCGCCACCAGACCACCGGCAGCCAGCTCCCAGGCCCGGGTGGGCAACGAGAAGAACGCCCACGGTGGCAATGTTCCGGTCCAGCTCAGCGCGACCGCGTAGGAGGCCACTACGACAACCGCGAGAACCAGCAGATAGGGCCATGACGATGCCACACCGCCACGGCGATGCCGCACAAGCCAGGCCACTGCGATAATGAACGCAGGCCACAGCAGATAAAACTGCTCCTCCACCCCGAGCGACCAGAAGTGCTGAAACGGTGATGGCGATGCCGTGTCAGCGAGGTAATCGGTGTCGTGCAGCGCGAACCGATAATTCCCGACGTACAGCGCGCCTGCGATCCCGTCACCGAGCACTCGGCGGACCGATAATGGCGGCAACAGCACGACTGCGGCGACCGCGGTAGCGATCGTCACAAGGCCCGCCGCAGGAAGCAGCCTGCGGGCGCGTGCACCGTAGAATCTGGCCAGGCCGATAGTTCCAGTGGCCGCTACTTCACGGCAGAGTATTCCGGTAATGAGAAAGCCGGAAATGACGAAAAATACGTCCACACCGACGAATCCACCTGCTATCCCGGGAACACCCGCATGGAACAACACGACAACCGAAACAGCGACCGCCCGCAATCCCTGGATGTCTTGTCGAAACCCCTGCCATGGTGATGCATTGCGCAGCCGGTCCGTCCGTTGATTTCGCAACCCGCTTCCGACCGTGGCCGTCATGCGCAGCATTGTTCTCGTTCCAATCGGCTGTGTCGTGCCGACTCGCCGCCGACTGGGTATCCTGACCTGGATATTTATGACGATATGGTTACTCCGATAATCGGTTGGATCGCGAAACTTCCGGCTGTCAGCAATAGCACTGCACACGATATCCATCAACGGCGATATTCGCCCCGACCGTCGGCCACAAGCCCTGTTTCCGGTGCCTGTGCACAACGTGCATATTCCGTTCTCGGCTCATAGCATCGTCGGCAGCGGATACCGATCTGTCCTTAGATGCCCAGCATTCGATTTCCTGTTCCGGGACAATAACGGTTACACCGAGCTGGACAGTTGCCACCGGTATTCCGCTGCTCCATTGATCCCGTCCCGCCCTCACTCGGCCAGCACAAGACGATGAGACCCACAGTGAGCCGGCTCAGCGATGAATCAGCCGAGACGCAGCCTGCGGACTCCTTCGTCCAGTGTCTCGTCACGCTTGCAGAAGGTGAAACGCACCAGATGGTTCCAGGCAGCTGGATCGTCGGCGAACACACTGACCGGTACCGCCGCGACCCCGAGGCGCTTCGGCAATTCCCGGCAGAACGCCAGACCGTCGACGGCGCCGAGCGGGGTGATGTCGGCGCACACAAAATAACCGCCTGCACTGGCCAGTACCCCGAACCCGGCATCGGCCAGTGCAGCGGAGAGTCGAATGCGCTTTTCGGACAACGCTTGTCGTAGTCGCGCGACCCAGCCAAGCTCATGATTGATCGCGTGCGCGACCGCGGGCTGGAATGGCCCGCCCGCCACGAAAGTGAGGAATTGTTTGGCCGCGAGTACGCCGTCGATCAGTTCGACAGGTCCGCAGGCCCACCCGATCTTCCATCCAGTGACACTGAATGTCTTTGCTGCGCTGGATACTACGATCGTCCGCTCAGCCATCCCCGGCAGAGTGGCCAGGCTGATGTGCTCGGTGTCGTCGTAAGCCAGGTGCTCGTAGACCTCGTCGGTGAGCACCAGGAGATCGAGATCACAGGCGATGTCCGCGATCGCTTGCAGATCCGCGTGCCCGAGCACCGTACCGGTCGGATTGTGCGGTGAGTTGACGATGAGCAACCGGGTCGCGGGAGTAACCGCGGAGCGCAAGCTGTCCCGGTCGAGGACGAAACTGTCGCCGTCGGCTACCAATCGAGCCGTGCGCCGCCTGGCCCCGGCCAGTGCCACCGCGGCAGCATAGGAGTCGTAATAAGGTTCGATCAGTACAACCTCTTGGCCCGGCTCCACCAATCCGAGCACTGCGGCGGTGATCGCCTCTGTCGCACCCACCGTCACCAACACCTGCGTATCCGGGTCGTAGTGTGTCCCATAGCGCCGAGCCCGATCTTCGGCGACGGCCTGACGCAGGACCGGCATACCGCGTCCGGGAGGGTATTGGTTGCGTCCCTCGGCTATGGCGCTACGCGCCATCTCGAGCACGCTCGCAGGACCATCGGTATCCGGGAATCCCTGACCGAGATTGATCGCGTTGTGTCGGACGGCGAGCTCCGTCATCTCAGCGAAGATCGTGGAGGCGAACGGACGCAAGCGGGAAACGGTTTGAAGTCGCGAGGACATATTCGAAGCCTAACCAGACCGCCGGTATCCGTCGGTGCCGACGAGTCGCCGAACGTGCCAAGGAGTTCGCTATCTGTACCGATGAATCCAACCCCGCAGGCCGACTCCGCAATGAGAATATTGCCACCTAATAGCAAACATCTATGTTTCACATTTTTGCCATACGGCTGTCCGCTTCCCCCGATAGAAGCTAGTCTCGCCGTGTTCTACCGCACATACCGCTCTCCGCGGATATCCCGAAAGGGGCGTTGAATGTCCTCCTACCTCGACCTCATTGCGAATCCGGCCACATCGGAATTCGCCGGATACTCACTGGACTTCCTCCGGCATGTCGCACACGACCTGATCGCGAGCAAGGGATTCGGCTCCTCGACGCCGGACTGGTTCCTCGGCTCCTCGACCGGCGACTCAGGATCCGGCTTCTCGACGCCGGACTGGTTCCTCGGTTCTTCCAACTGAGACCAGTTCACGTCGAGCCCGTCGCTGCCTCGCCTGTAACAGTCGGCGGGGCAGCGACCGGCAAGGTCCATGAGGTCGAGCCACGGACCGGTGCGGGCAGTGCTGTGCGACCTCCGCGTTGTGCGACCTCCGCGGTCGTCAGCGTGTGCGGCGGCGCTGTACCGCATCGGCCAGCGTGCGCAACTGCCCCGAGGTGGTCTCCCAGTCGAGACACGCGTCGGTGATGGACTGACCGTAGGCGAGGTCTCCCGCACGGCCGAGGGTGAGGTCTTGACGACCCGCGACCAAGAAGCTCTCCAGCATCACACCGACCACATGGATCTCACCCGCCGCCAACCGGTGCGCGATGTCGGTGACCACATCGACCTGCTTACTGTGATCCTTATTGCTGTTGCCGTGACTGGCATCCACGACTATCCGCTGCGGAAGTTCGGCTTTCTTCAGCCGTAAGCACGCTTCGGCCACCGAAGCCGCATCGTAGTTCGTTCCAGTACTGCCGCCACGCAAGATCACATGGCAGTCCGGATTGCCGGTCGTCCGGATCAACGCGGAGCGACCGTCCAGATCAGTGCCGGGGAACACATGGCTGGCTGCCGCGGCCCGCACGCCATCCACCGCTACCTGGACATCCCCGTCGGTGCCGTTCTTGATGCCGACCGGCATCGACAGCGCGCTGCTGAGTTGGCGGTGCACCTGGCTCGCCGCAGTACGTGCCCCGATCGCACCGTAGGACACCAGATCCGCGATGTATTGCGGAGTAATCGGATCCAGGAACTCGCAGGCCACCGGAAGCCCGAGAGCGGTGATATCGACCAGCAGTTTACGGCCGAAACCCAAGCCGGTATTGACATCGAACGAACCATCCAGGTGCGGGTCATTGATCAACCCCTTCCAGCCCAAGCTGGTTCGCGGCTTCTCGAAGTAGACCCGCATCACCACATGCAACCGGTCCTCTAGTTCGGCAGCCGTGGCCGCGAGACGACGCGCGTAGTCCAGCGCAGCGACCGGGTCATGCACCGAGCACGGCCCAACAACCACCATGAGGCGATCGTCGGTGCCGTTCAGCACATCGATAGTGGCCTTGCGTCCGGCGCGGACGGTGTCGGCGAGCCCATCGGTGATCGGGTGCACGCGGCGCACTTCCGCTGGTGAGCGCAGCGGGCTGATGGCAAGGGTGCGCTGATCATCCAGATCGGAATGCCGTGCGTCGATGTCGGCTGCGGTTGTCATATCGTGGGTTTCCTTTTCTCGGGCCGACCCACGGAGACGTTCCCGTCGAGCCGGTCATCCGGCTCGGGGTGGAATGTCGTCAGCGCGCGTGGTTGCCGCAGACCAGCCCGCCCGGAGCCAGCTTGCTAAACCAGAAATACACGCACTGCACGGCGGACACGGTACCAGTCCAGCGCTGTCAGATGAATTCGTGGTGCCGCGGCATACAGTGCCCCAGCTACGGTGCCGGTGTGGTCGACCCGAGACAGTGGTCGACCCGAGACAGTGGTCGACCCCAGTCAATGCCGTCTGTCACCCCTACCGAACAGGCATGCGGTCACCTACCTGGCGCGCACGACGACATCCGTCCGACTCCAGGCCGTGCACATCGCGATGGCACCGATGAACACAGCGATTACGGCTTACTCCATGAAGGTATAGGTGACGCCGGTCAGCTTCTCCGATAGCTCCCAGAGCTCGCCCGCGACCTTCTCGTCCTTGGATGCCTTCGACGAGTCGGCCGGGCCCGGATAGCCGCGCATACCACCGAACCCGGTCGGACCGTAGTAGCCGCCCGGCTCGACATCAGCGGTCGCGGCGTACAGCGTCGGCAACGCACCCATGGCAGCACTTTGCGCCAACAGCCGATTGCCCAACCACATCACCCTGTCCAGAAACGACTCCGTATGCGACTGCAGTTCCGTGGCCGCGTAGCCGGGATGCGCGGCCACCGAAATCTTCCGTGCGCCCACTGCGGTCAATCTGCGCTGCAGTTCGCGCGCGAACATCAAGTTGGCCAGTTTGGCCTGCCCATATGCGGACCAGCGCTGGTATGTGCGCCGCTCCCAGTTGGGATCGGTCAAATCGATCTCGCCCATCTGGTGCGCGAAGCTCGCGACGGTAACGATCCGATCGGAGATCTTGTCCAACAGGTGTCCGGTGAGTGCGAAGTGGCCGAGATGGTTCGTACCGAATTGCCTTTCGAACCCATCGACAGTGCGCCCCTCGGGCAGCGCCATCACTCCCGCGTTGTTGATCAGCACATCGGCCCGGTCGATGCTCTCAGCGAACTCGCGGACCGAGTTCAGGTCCGCCAGATCCAGCCGGCGCACCAGAACCCGTTCGAGTTTCTCGGCTACGCGCTCTCCTTTAGCCACGTTCCGACAGGCGAGCACCACTTCAGCTCCCGCTGCGGCCAGCGCGCGCACTGTCTCCGCCCCTAGTCCGCTGTTTCCCCCTGTCACGATAAACGACCGACCACTCTGGTCGGAGATATTCGAAATGTCCCACCTGCTCATGAACGCAAGCCTAGTCCGCGCTCTCGGCCCACGCAGCTGCTCAGCCAGCAATACTATGATATAGGGTTGCCTAACCTACTTAAGGATGGCTCAGCCCGCTCAGCCCGGAATTACTGTGAGGCAGACCGTGACTTCCACCCCTTCCGCATACACGATGCATCGCGTCGGCCATGTACCTTTTCCCGCGCCCACAGCCGCGGAATATCGGGCCGCGGGATATTGGGCCGGGCGACCACTCGGTGATCTGCTGCGCGCAAGTGCGCACAGACACCCACTGCGACCAGCGCTACTCGATACCAATGGCGCGCACACTTATGCCGAGGTCGATGCCACGGCGGATCGGATGGCCCATGGACTGCTCGCGCTCGGCCTCGCGCCTGGCGACCGGGTAGTGGTCCAGCTGCCGAATGTGCCCGAATTCCTGACCGTATTGTTCGGCCTGTCACGCGCCGGGATCATCCCGGTACTGAGCCTGCCCGCACACCGGCGGGCCGAGATCGAACATCTGGCACGACAGGCCGAAGCTGTCGGTTACATCATCGCAGACCAGATCGGCGAGTTCGACTACCGCCAGCTGGCTACCACCGTGCGATCCGCGGTGCCCGAGCTGCGCCTGGTACTGGTGCTCGGTGACCCGGGCCCCTTCACTGACCTGAGCTCGATCCCGCGCAATGGCGGCAAGCTACCCGAGATCGATCCGAGTGACATCGCCCTGATGCTGGTCTCCGGCGGCACCACCGGTCTGCCGAAGCTGATCGCGCGCACGCACGACGACTACGTCTACAACGCAACCGCGAGCGCTGAGGTGTGCGCTCTGACCGAAAACGACGTCTACATGGCGACCTTGCCTGCCGCACATAATTTTCCACTGGCCTGTCCCGGCATCCTCGGCACCATCGGCGCCGGTGGCGCGGTCACCTTCGTCGGTGACCCGAGTCCGGAGGCCGCGTTCCCCGCGATCGAACGGCATCAGGTCACCTGCACCGCTGTCGTACCACCACTGGCCCAGCTCTGGTGCGCCGCTACCGAATGGGAAGAGGCCGACCTGAGCTCGCTGCGCCTGCTCCAAGTGGGTGGCGCCCGGCTGGCCGAGGTCAACGCGAAGGAGGTGACCCCTGCGCTCGGCGCAACCTTACAGCAGGTGTTCGGGATGGCCGAAGGACTACTCAACTACACTCGGCTCGACGACCCGGCCGAACTGCTGCACAATAGCCAGGGAAGGCCGCTGTCGCCGGCCGACGAGATCCGTGTGGTGGACACCGAGGGTAATGACGTCGCCCCTGGCGCCGAAGGTGAGCTGCTGACCAGGGGACCATATACGATTCGCGGCTATTATCGCGCGCCCGAGCACAATGCGCGCGCGTTCACCCCGGATGGCTTCTACCGCAGTGGCGATCTGGTTCGCCGCCTGCCCAGCGGCCATCTCGTCGTCTCGGGTCGAATCAAAGACGTGATCAACCGTGGCGGCGAGAACATCTCCTGCGACGAGCTAGAAGAACACTTGCTCGCCCATCCCGCGGTCCGGCATGCCGCCGCTGTCGGGCTGCCCGACCCCGCACTCGGCGAGAGGGTGTGCGCCGTTCTCGTCGTCGACGGCGAAATGCCGACGCTGGCCGAGATCAAAACCTTCCTCGCCCACCGAGGACTGGCGACTTACAAACTGCCGGACGTCCTGCGCCACCGGGACAAGCTGCCTATCACCGCAGTCGGCAAAATCGACAAGAAAGCGCTGCGTGCCGAAGACTGATCCGTGACATGGGCCGAACCAGCAACACGCCACCACCGCACCGCTGGGTCGGGTCGGCCTCAGGCTTTCACTACATAGGGGGCGATGCTGCCCAGTTTCTCGCATGTCTCTTCGAACTCTCGCTCCGGTCGGGACTGACCGACGACACCCGCACCCGCACGCAACCAGGCCCCTTCAGCGTTCTGGTACACCGACCGCAACACCAGGGTCGCCTCCAGCGCTCCCGACGCGGCGAGCGTAAGCACCGCACCGGAGTACAAGCCACGCGGGTCATGATCGAGCCGGAAAACCGAGTCGACCCCCACACTCTTGGGGATACCCGAGGCGGTCACCGAGGGGAACAACGCTTCCAGCGCATCCCAACTGGATCGATCGGCAGCCAACCGCCCGCGCACGGTTGACGCCAGATGCTGCACACTGCCGCGCTCACGCACCGCCATGAAATCGGATACGGCGAGCGTGCCCGGATCGGCGACGGCCGCGATCTCCGCCCAGGAAGACTTTACCGAAATCGCGTGCTCCACAATCTCTTTAGGATCGGTGACCAGATCCTCTCTTGCTGCCGAATCGGCCGCTCGGCCATGACCGAAAGCGCGGGTACCCGCCAGCGGTTCAGTGGTCACTACCCGCTCATCATCCACAGCGACCACCAGCTCAGGGCTGAAGCCCGCCGCCTCCAGGCCGCCGAGCCGCAGCAGAAACGATCGCGCCGGGGTGTTGTGCGCACGGCCGAGCCGATAGGTCGCCGGAATATCGACCACGAACGGCAAATCCACCTTCCTGGACAGGATGACCTTCTGGTACCGCCCGGCACGGATCTCGCCGACCGCCTCGGCGACTCGATCTCGATACCCGGTCGGGTCGATCCGGACATCGACCGGGTGTGCCTGCGGGAGCTCGAGACACTGCGACTGTGCGATCAACTTGTGGATATCACCGGTCTCCGCGAGTGTGGCGCCGGATATCCGTACACCGAATTCGCCGACTCGCACCTCGATACGGGGAATCATCAGATGAGCCAACGCGGTACGCGGATCCACATGCCCGGCCACGCCGAGAGACCATGCGCAGAACTCGAAACCGATCCATCCGTAGACATTGCGGCCCCCCAGCGCGAGCGCGCCGAGCGCGCGGTCGATCACCCCCGCTGGATTTCCGGCCCAGCGGCTGGTCGTGGTCCGCCCCTTCCAGGTGACTCGCAGCTCCCGAGAGTCCAACTCGACACTCCCTATGGGATCGGCGGCGAACACCCATTCCTTTGAACGCTCGTACACCACGTACTCGCCGAACTGACCCGCGGCTGCCAGCTGGGACATCGCCGCCGCGGGATCGGTCACATACTCAACCCGCGGGCGTTCCGTGGTCGACAACGATCCTCCAAAGTTATCCTGACCCACATTACAAAAGTAAGGTTAGCATTACCTGAATCATAAGCGAGAGTCCGTGCGAACCAGTTCCAGCGATACTTCCACCGCCGTACCACGCGCCAAGAAGACACTGCGTCCTACGCGCCAAGAAGACACTGCGTCCGATATCGCTCGCGACAATAGTCAGAAACCACGCAGGAGCCAGTACCACACAGGAACATGCCTGCTGCCCACCGATCTGCCTAGCCCAGCCGATATGTACCGGAAAACCGAACTCATCGGGCCGAGTGCCTGCGCGGAATCCACCCAGCGGGATTGAATGGGGGGAAGTGTCACCTGCGGAGGGAAGACATCGATGATCGATCACCGCGGCGATTCACCAGTGATTGCCCGAGCCAGGACCGCACCGGAATCGGTGGTGGCCTTGATCGATGCCGCGTCGGGTGTGGAACGCAAACTCGTCGGCACCTGGTTGGCAGAGGGTGGGCTCGGCGCGGAACTCGGCATCGCCGCCCTGGTCACCCAATTGGACCTGGATGCGAACGCCGTCGCTGTCCAGCTCGTCGGCAGGCACGACGATCCATTGGTAGTGCCGGTGCGTGTGCTGTGGTTGCCGCCGGAACGCGACGGCGTGCGCCGCGTCACCTTCGCCGATCTGGCCCTGATGACCAACCCACGCAAGCCCAACCGGTTAGTGCAGCGCAGGCTGCTCGCCAAGGCACCGGATCGCTACATCGTACTGACCGGTGCGCCCGCCCGGCTCAGCGAACTACGCGCCAATAACCCAGGGGTCGCGGCGCTGTTCGAGAAGGGCGTCGCCGAGCCATTCGCTCGCGCCATTGTACGTGCGGCAGTCGTAGCGCTCGAACGCGCCGAGCGAACCGTCATCGGGGACCGATACAAAGTGCCGCGACTCGTGGCCGAGGAAATCCTCGATTCCCCTGACTTCCTGCGCAGGCTGGAGATTATCGCCGACCGAATCGGGGCGAATTCGCTGGAGGTGTACCGGCGCGCGGAGAAAGCACTCAACGAATTAGTCGCCGCTCAGAGCAGGCTGGTCTCCGACCTGTTCACCCAAGCCATGCGGCCGGTGCATGCCTCGACCTGGAAAGTCGGCTTCGACGAGTCCGGTCTTTCCACGCTGCGCGGCCTCAACCGGCGCTTTCCGTTGGTTTTCTTGCCTTCACACCGCTCCTACGTCGACGCATTCGTGCTCGGTGATGTGCTCGCGCGTAACGACTTCCCGCCGAATCATGTGATCGGAGGCGCGAACCTGAGCTTCTGGCCGATGGGTCCGATCGCCCGGCGCACCGGGACGATATTCATCCGGCGCAGCTTCGGCGACGACGAGATATACAAAGCCGCCGTCGAGGAGTATTTTGCCTATTTGCTCGCCAAACGCTTCAATCTGGAGTGGTACTTCGAAGGTGGCCGTACCCGCACCGGGAAACTGCGCCCACCGCGCTATGGCTTGCTGAACTATCTCGCCGCGGCGGTACGTTCGAATCGCATCGATGACGTCATGCTGGTTCCGGTCTCGATCACCTACGAGCGACTCAATGAGCTCGGCGCCATCACCACCGAACAGATCGGCGGGAAGAAGAAACCGGAAGGCCTGACCTGGCTCGCGCGCTATATCCGCAGCCAGCAACACTCCGCTGGACACGTGTACGTGCGGTTCGGCGAGCCGCTGTCGGCCCGAGACCGCCTCGCCGCATATGGTGATCCGCTCATCGCCCCGCCACTGACCATTCCCCTGCACCATATCGAGCAGTTGCCACCGGATTCCACCGAAACGACCGCGGACGCGGAGCGAGCAGCGGATATCACCGAGCAGGAACGGAAAGCAGTGCAGCGACTGGCCTTCGAAGTCGCAGTGGGTATCAACGCGGTCACTCCGATCACGGTCAACGCATTGGCCACTCTCGCGCTATTAGGCATACATGGACGCGCCCTCACTCTCGGTGAGGTACGCACCGTGATCGCGCCGGTGCTCGGCTATATCGATAGGCGCGAGCTGCCCGGCGGTGAACTAGAGGCCCTGCGCGATGAGCAAGGCCTGGCTGTCGTGCTGGAGCAGCTGTCGCTGGCCAAGGTGGTCACGGTGTACCGCGGCGGACTCGAACCGGTGTATTCGATCGAGCCCGGCGCACACCTGGAAGCCGCGTTCTACCGCAACAGCGCCGTGCACTGGTTCGTCAATCGCGCCATTCTCGAGCTGGCCATTCTCGCCTCGGTCGACAGCGGCGACGCCGATGCCTTGGAAACCGGCTGGGACGAGGCATTCCGGCTACGCGATCTGCTCAAGTTCGAGTTCTTCTTCCCCGAGCGAGGCGAGTTCACCGACCAGATGGTCGCGGAAATGCTGCTGGTGGATCCGGACTGGTACAGTCATACCCGCCAAGACACCTTCGGCGCGGATATTCTGGCAAAGCTCACCGCCTCGGGATTCCTGATGGCCCATCGGGTATTGCGTTCATTCATCGACGCACAGCTGGTTCTGGCCGAACGGCTCGCCGCCCGCGACCCGAGTGACGAAATCGACCGCAAGGGGCTCATCACCGAATGCGTCGCGGTCGGCAAGCAGATGCTCCTGCAGCAGCGGCTACATGGCCCCGAGTCGGTCGCTACCGAACTGTTCGCCAGCGCACTGAAACTCGCCGAGAACTACCGCCTGCTGGAAATCGTGCCGGACAATGCAGCTGAACTCCGTATGGAACTGATTCAGCGCCGAAAAGATTTCGCCGAGCGCCTACGCGGTATAGGAGCCCGCATCGCGCGAGCAGCCGCACTCGATCCGTCCAACATGCAGACGTGGTGAGCTATCGTCACGATGAAGCCGTGGCACACCGGAGGCACAATGACCCACGCCCGCACTGAGCTCGATACCGCGATCGCCACCATCCGCTCCGGACCGCAGGGCCCTGCCATCGCCGCGATATTCGACTTCGGCGGCACAGTGTTCGATGGGCCGGGAACGCGACGGCGCACACTACGTCGTCACACCCCCTCTGAGGTACTACTCGGAGGCATCCGTAACAACATGACCGACGGCGAGTACGGCACGTTTCTCCGGCAACTCCCCCGTACCCTGGCCGGACACTCCGAACAGGAGCTGGACGAGTTGGGCAGGCGTCTGTTCCAGCGCATCATCTACGGACATCTGTATCCCGAAGTGTGGCAGCTGATCCAAAGCCATCGCAATGCCGGGCACACAGTCGTGTTGATCAGTTCACTCACCCGATTCCAAGTGCTGCCCGCAGCAGTGCAGCTGGGCATCGAGCACGTGTGTTACACCCCCATGGCCACCCGTGCTGGGGTGCTCACCGGCTACCCGGGCGGGAAGACACTGTGGCGCCGAAACAAAGGCGACAAGGTCACCTCGCTCGCAGCCGCGCACCACCTAGACCTCGAACACAGCTACGCCTATGCCGACTCGATCGCTGATCTGCCCATGCTCTCGAGAGTCGGTTGCCCCGTGGCAGTCAACCCCGACGACGCACTAGCTGGAATCGCCGACCAGCGACAGTGGAGAACACTGAGGTTTCGTCCCCGCCGCAGGCCACGCACGACTGATTACATCCGCACCGCAGCGGGATTCGTCGGGTTGCTCGGGGGTGCGCTCCTCGGTGTCGTGTCGAAGGCGCCCACCAAAGACAGACAGCAGATGGCCGACGCGCTGATATCGCACGCAACGTGCTACGCGCTGCACAACGCGGGTATCCGGATACGAACTACCGGTGCCGAAAACGCGAATTCACCTCGACCCGCGGTCTTTCTGTTCAATCACCAGAGCCAGTTGGATGTCATCATCGTGCCCAAGGTGCTCGATGGCGGAGTAACCGCCATCGGAAAGAAAGAGATCACCAAGAATCCGGTATTCGGGCCGCTGCTGCGCTTCGCAGGAATGACCTTCATCGATCGCGCGAACACCTCGCAGGCCAAAGCAGCATTGCAGCCGGTGGTCGAGACCCTGCGCAGCGGGTTGTCGGTCGCGATGTCCCCAGAGGGAACCCGCTCCTACACCCCAGGGGTCGGACCGTTCAAAAAGGGTGCGTTTCATATCGCGATCCAAGCCGGAGTGCCGGTGATCCCGATCGTGATCCGCAATGCGGGCGAAATCTGCTGGCGCAACGCGATGGTCGCTCGCCCCGGAACAGTGGACGTGGCAATCCTCGATCCCATCGATGTCAGCGGATGGGATCCCGTCGATATGGATACCGAGGTGGCGCAAGTACGGCAGCTGTTCGCCGACACTCTCTTGCATTGGCCCGACTGAGCTTTCACGTGTCCACCATCGGGCCTGTCACGCTAAGTGGCCGGCAGGCCGCTACCCCGAAACACCACCAGCCCTTCGCTGGGAGCGGACCGGCGCGCAGTACTCAGACTGCGCGACCGAACAGCAGTTTCCAAGGCATCAGTGCTGACTCGAGCTGCACTTTGAGGCTCATTTTGGAGGCACCGAGCGTTCGTTCCTCGAATCGGATCGGAACCTCGGTGATCGAGATGCCCTTCTTGATCGTGCGATAGTTCATCTCGACCTGAAAGGAGTACCCATTGCTACGGATCGCCCCGACGTCGATGGCGCGCAAGGTGTCGGCCCGCCAAGCCTTGAAGCCTGCGGTCGCGTCTTTGACACCCAACCGCAGAATCAGGTTGACATAGAAGTTCGCCCAAGCCGACAGCGCCTTGCGATACCACTTCCACTCGGCGGCGGTCGAGCCGCCTGGGACATAGCGGGAGCCCAGCACCACACCGGCATCCGTGGTCGACAGCTTCCGCAGCATGGCGGGAATGACCTCGGCGGGATGCGACAGGTCGGCATCCATCTGGATCACGACATCCGCACCTTCGTCCAGTGCCCGCGTGATGCCTGCGACATACGCGCGCCCCAGCCCATCCTTCTCGGTCCGGTGCAGCACACTGACCACGTCCGGCAGCTCGACGGCCAGCTTATCCGCCACCTCTCCGGTGCCATCCGGTGAGCTGTCGTCCACAACGAGCACACGCAGGTCGGATACCGGCAGCGCGGTCAGCCGGTTCACCGCAACCGGCAGATTGTCCCGCTCGTTGTAGGTCGGCACAACAACGGTAACCCTCAAGGGTCGGCCCTCCCTGCTGATCCTGGTTCCGCTCGCAGCCCACACCAGGACCACCGAGCATTCGACGAGTTCTGGAGAACGGTACTTGATGCACCCGACCACCAGCCGAGCGGCCGCACTCGACGTGGCACCGGGCAACCCTCCGACCAGCATTTCTAGATCAACTTCGCTATCCGAGCAGCGGCCGACCCCGTGTTGCGGCCACGTCGTCACCTGCGCGGAGCATCACGTGTGCACACCGGAAACTAGTTGCCGCACAAAGACTCCGCGCAGTACCGCACCGCCATGGCGGTATCGCGACTCAATCTCCGTCCCGCCAGGCCCGATCCCTGGCATCCTCACGTTCGGTGCGGGCACGTGCGATATCCAGCGCCCGCTCCGCCATCGCCTGGTCCGGATACGGTCCCATACGATCACGGAACCAGCACTGCCGTCCGCGCTCAGCCCGATTGTGCTTCAAGCAGTAGTACCAGCGCTCAGCCATACCTCAAGCATCTCATCAGACGCAACCTCCTCCGCATAACGTGCCGTACAGGGGCCGACAATGCCGGATGCGGATACGGAAAATCCCCCCGACCAGGTGATACGTCGAGGGGATCTGGTGGCCAGGGCCGGGATCGAACCGGCGACCTTCCGCTTTTCAGGCGGACGCTCGTACCAACTGAGCTACCTGGCCGCAGGCACCCGAGGTGAATGCCGTACGCGAGGCGCCGGATATTTCCGGCGCTTACTGGCGACCCTGACGGGACTCGAACCCGCGACCTCCGCCGTGACAGGGCGGCGCGCTAACCAACTGCGCCACAGGGCCATGCTCTGCTACCTACGATCCGAAGATCGTACCCCCTACGGGATTCGAACCCGCGCTACCGCCTTGAAAGGGCGGCGTCCTAGGCCGCTAGACGAAGGGGGCTCGTCCCGGATTTCTCCGGACCGGCTTTCAACGGCTGTCCGTTGGGAGCTGGGATAGCTTATGACACAACCGGACGGAATCCCAAACCAGCTGGTCAAAGACCTAAACCGAGATCCTCCATACGCGCCTGGGCGCGCCAGCCGTCACTGCGGAACTTCTCCAGCCACTCCAGGGTAGCCATCGCCTCGATCACCACCTCGAGCGCCTCCTCGAACCGTGATCGCAAGTCGACTCGGTCGTCGACCAAGTCCACCATGTATCGCTGTCCGGCCAGCGCGGCGGCGAGCGTACGGGTGAACCGACCGGGGTCCGCATCGGTGCGCAGCTGACCGTGATCGATGGCACTCATGGTGAGCGCTTTGGTCGTGCGGCCGAAGATGCGACCACCACCGGTCTGTACATCTCGATAGAAATCCGACTCTATGGTCAAGCGGTACTCGGCCCGCACGATGATGTCGTGCTCCAGCCGCAGTGCAATCTCGTCGACCATCCCGTGCAAGATGTCCAACGGGCTGAGATCCGTTCGCGCGAGCCATCGCTCGACAGAGACACGGTAGCGTTCCACCGCAGTCCCGAGCACCGCGCGCGCGAGCTCTTCTTTGGAGTCGAAATGGAAGTACATGGCGCCCTTGGTGGCACGCGACCCTTCCAATATGCGGTTGAGCGATGCCGCGGCATAGCCGCTCTTCCCGAACTCAACGGCGGCGGACCTGATAATCGCCGCCCGTGTCCGGCGGGCCCGCTCCTGCTGCCGTGCCATGCTCGAAACGCCTCCGAAACCTACTCGTCACCAATCAGCCGCCCAAAGGTACAGATATTGGTGCGAATTAATAATTAATTGATACTGAAGATCAGGGTTTTTGATTATTTTCAAACTTTTGGTACGGAATTTGCCAAGAAACCGGGAACACACCAGCTGATATGATTCACCTGCCCGGATGCGCTACAGGGGGTGCGCATCCGGGCTCTAGTTCGTCTCGAATCTGCCTCCTCCTGCGGCATCGAGTTCCACCGAGTCTTCCTCGGCGGAGCCGACCGTGACACTGTCGGACACGGCAACGTCAAGCGGAATTCCTCAGTGCCAACCGAGTTATCGATTCGTTCGGAATTCACCAAGGCGTCACCGTACCCGGAAATCCTGTCCGACACACGGCAAACCAGAGAGCTCGATAACCATTCCCGTTCGCATTCCATTGAGGCAAATATTCAGCAATCGGCTTGTCTATCTCTTGATCACACGAATTCACCAGTACTCCTGTGATGTTCGCCCGAGCCGATCAGCAGACCCGATACCCGATCGTTGCGCACACTCCGCCCACCGCCCAGCCCCCCGAACCACGTCCGGATCGGCACTAACTCTCCGGGTAAAACCAAAGATATTGTCAGCCAACATGTTTGGATGATAACCAGACGGAGTTCCGCTGGACAGAGCTGGGCCGCATTGAGCGTGCGGTTCGCATCGGCACACAGCCGACTCCTCCGCCAACGGAAACCCGCCCGATCGAGGTGTAGCCGACCGGCGGGGACAATCAGGCCATGGTCGCCTTCGCACCGAACGCGCGGCAGATGGCTCCGAGAATGCCGATCCCTAGCGCTGAAGCACTTCCAGCAGCGGTAAGGCCAGGAGCGCGGTGGACATGCCGAGCACGCTGCGCAGTCACCATGCCGATACGTGCCCCCTGTAGGACTCGAACCTACGACCTAGTGATTAAAAGTCACCAGCTCTACCAACTGAGCTAAAGGGGCTCGGCTGAAAAGCATAGCCGACAACAGCCATGGCAGACGAACCCAGCGGAAGGAGCGGCACTCCGCGCCTTCTCGAGGGCTGACAGAATGCGCCAGCCGCGGCAGCAATCCGACGCCACGTCACCGCGCGACAGCGCAGTGCTGTCAGCCACGGTAGGTGTCGGCCGTGACAAGGACGGGCGATGACGAGCCTGACAAGTCGACTACGCATGGGAAGCCTCTGCGCCATTCGCCCCGACCCGGGCGGTGGGGCCTTTCTCAGATCGGGCTACGCGGCCACCTGTCCGTAGGGCCGCCCGAAGACACTCTCCGGCAACCTGGACGACCAGCGCCTGGCAGCAGACCACGGCGCACCTCTGGCACTCCTACCTCGTGCGGACCCGAACAGCCGAGCCCGCGATCCGGATCCGCGCCCGAAGCGTAACCCTGCACCACTCGCGGACCTCATACACTCGTGAGGGTATACGGGCAGCGAATATTCTGTATGACGTAGGTCATACAAGTAGCACTACCCGGAGAATGCGTTTCACATCACACCTACGGTGCCGTAAGGTATTGCCGCATTGGTGTCGGTTTGCCTTCGGACAACCAGCACAACCGGACGTACACACTTGAAGGGTTCATACATGGCAAGGGATCTAACTCAACTCGAGCTTCTCACGGAGTTGGAGCCGGTTGCCGAAGAGAACGTCAACCGACACCTCTCCCTAGCAAAAGAATGGCATCCCCACGACTATGTTCCATGGGACGAAGGCCGCAACTTCGCGGCACTCGGCGGCATCGATTGGGATCCAGAACAATCTCAGCTCAGCGAGGTCGCCAAGGCGGCCATGGTCACCAATCTCCTCACCGAGGACAACCTACCCTCCTACCACCGAGAGATCGCCGAGAATTTCTCCCAGGACGGCGCCTGGGGCACCTGGGTGGGACGCTGGACAGCCGAGGAGAACCGCCACGGCATCGTCATGCGCGACTACCTGGTCGTCACCCGAGGAGTCGATCCAGTAGCCCTCGAACAGGCCAGAATGGTCCATATGACCAACGGCTTCGCCTCCCCCACCGAAGACGACGCCGGATTCCTACACACTGTTGCATATGTCACATTTCAAGAGCTAGCCACCCGGGTCAGCCATCGCAACACCGGCAAGGTCTGTGACGACCCGATCGCCGATCGTATGCTGCAGCGCGTCGCCGCTGACGAGAACCTGCACATGATCTTCTACCGGAATATGTGTGGCGCTGCCCTCGATCTGGCTCCTGACCAGTCCATCGAAGCGATTGCACTGATCCTGGAGAATTTCCAGATGCCCGGCGCGGGCATGCCCAACTTCCGCCGTAACGGCGTGCTGATGGCCAAGCACGGCATCTATGATCTGCGTCAGCATCTGGAAGAAGTCATCCAGCCAGTGCTGAAGAAGTGGAACCTCTTCGAGCGCACCGACTTCACCGCACGCGGCGAAGCGATCCGAGATCGCCTCGGCCTGTTTCTGGAGAAACTGGGCAGGGATGTGATCAAGTTCGAAGAGCAGCGGGACCGCATGCTCGCCCGTGAAGCGGTGAAGCGCGAGATGACCAATGCCACTGCAAGCTGATTTACCAGTAAGGAGCGAATACCCTGTCGGCGGACCGGATACCCGGCTCATCGGCGTGCCGCGATAGTCATACGTAGAAGGCTCCTCCTGGATCGAGGACATCTCGCCGACTCATGCCAAGTCGTCGAGAAGGCGGCCACCGTGCTGATCGGTCAGCCCGCCCGTACCGGTTGGCTCACGTCCGGAAATGAGACACTGAACGGCGTGACGATGACTACCGGTGCGAATACCACGCTGCGGATCGGCCCGTATCCGGTCGATCCCCCGGTCGTACTCGCACCGATGGCGGGCATCACAAATCTGGCATTTCGCAGGTTGTGCCGGGAATTCGGCAGCCCGACCTCGATATATGTGTGTGAGATGATCACCGCGCGCGCGGTGGTGGAACGCAACGAGAAGACGCTGCGCATGATGTCCTTCGGCGCGGACGAATACCCGCGATCCGTGCAGCTCTACGGCGTGGACCCAGCCACGCTCGGCGAGGCCGTACGGATCGTCGTCGGCGAGGGCTGGGCCGACCACATCGATCTCAACCTCGGCTGCCCGGTACCCAAGGTCACTCGACTCGGCGGCGGTGCGGCACTACCGTACAAACGCACGCTCTTCCGGCATATCGTGCGCGCTATGGTGAATGCCGCCGAACCGGTAGGCGTTCCGGTGACCGTGAAGTTCCGCATCGGAATCGACGACAATCATCTCACCTATCTGGACGCGGGGCGCATCGCGGAAGCCGAGGGCGCGCAGGCCGTCGCATTGCATGCGCGCACAGCAGCGCAGCGTTATTCCGGCCAGGCCGACTGGACGGCGATCTCCCAGCTCAAAGAGGCCGTCACTTCGATCCCGGTACTGGGTAACGGCGATATCTTCGCCGCTGCCGACGCAGTTCGCATGATGGACGATACCGGGTGCGACGGCGTGGTCATCGGCCGTGGCTGTTTGGGCAGACCATGGCTGTTCGCTGAATTACAGGCCGCGCTGCGCGGCGAGTCACTGCCGCCGGCACCCGACCTGGGTCAGGTCGGGGCAATATTGTACCGACACGGCGTGCTGCTGGCCGAGCATCTCGGTGAGGAAAAAGCCGTTCGTGATCTGCGCAAACACATGGCCTGGTATCTGATGGGGTTCCCGGTCGGCGCCGAATTGCGCCGCGCGTTCGCCACCGTCGGCAGCCTCGCACACCTGGCGGACCTCGTCGGGCAGCTCGATCCGACCGCACCGTTCCCCAAAGATGCCGAGGGCCCCCGCGGCCGTCAAGGCTCTCCGGGCAAAGTCGCCTTGCCGCACGGCTGGCTCGACGATCCAGACGATCCGGCGGTACCGCGAGCCGCTGATGTGATGCACAGCGGCGGTTGATCGCACGTTCTCGTCCCGAGCCGCATTGTCAAACACCGGTGTGACCTCGCCGATCCTGTGCCTGGGTGGCTCGTCCTGACAGAATCGTTATCATTGCGGAATCAGATGCTGCCGGTCGAGATGCGGTTCAGGCGGAAAAGTAGGACGAAAAGCGAGGTTCGTTGGTGGGTGACGATCGGAACGGGCGTTCCCCAAAGCCCGGTGGTCGCGCCCCGTGGGAGCGATACCCTGAGGCGGGTCGTCCCGAACGGGCGCACCGACGCTCACGGCACACCGAAACCGGCCTTGATCAGGATTCCGCACCGATCACGGTCCAAGATCTCGTAGAGAAGGTCGACGGCGAACGCGGGCGCAGAGCCCCCACCCCGACAGCGCCGCAAAATGCCGCGTCCCCCGAGGAACGACGCGGCGAAGCCCCGCTCTCCGATAGCGGCCCACCAAACCGGCGGCATCGAACCGAACCCGCCGCAACACCGGCGACTTCGCACCGCCCGGCCGAGCCAATCTCCCGCCCGCTATCGGAGGCCGCGGATCGCCGCGGCGCCGAAGCAGCGAGCGCTCGCCGCACGCTGGATACGTCGGTACCACGGCAGAGCGGCATTTCACCGGGTGAGCAGCGCGCCACGGGAAAGCCGAACGCCTCGGCTCCACGCTCGGCGAGCCATGGTCGTCTCGAGCACTCCGCGCCGGAATCGGCTGAAGAAGTCACTGATGTTCTCCCGCCACCCACCGAACCGTCGCGGGCCGCGCATACCAACTGGCCGACCAAGAGCAACTCCGGCGAAGTTACCGAAAGCACCGAGAAACAAGCTGGTAGGCCGAAGGCGATCGGCGCGAAGCCACGATCACGCCTCAATACCGCCCAGCGACGTCGAAAAAATCGGCTCCGGATACTGGGCAGAACGTCAATGGCCGCGGTGGCCGTTCTCGTTCTGCTGACCACCGGCAGCGGCTGGAGCTACCTGAATTCCACTGCCAATGGCTTCAATCAGTTGTCCGCACTCGGTGACAACTCCGGAGACGTTATCGACTCGGGCGCACAACTCGGCGACGAGAACTATCTGCTCGTCGGAACCGATACTCGTGCAGGCGCCAACGGGAAGGTGGGCGCGGGAACCGTCAGCGATGCCGCAGGCTCTCGCTCGGACACCATCATGCTGGTGCACATCCCCCAGAATCGATCACGCGTCGTGGTCGTGTCGTTTCCCCGCGACTTGGATGTCACCAGACCGCGATGCCACGGCTGGGACAACGAAAAGGTCAAGTACACCGATGAGGTCTTTCCCTCGGCCATCGGTGACAAGCTCAATGCCGTCTATGCCCTAGGCGGCCCGAAGTGCCTGTACAGCGTCATCTCCAAGATGACAGGGCTCAACATCAATCATTTCATCAGCATCGACTTCGCCGGGTTCGAAGCAATGGTCAACCAGGTCGGTGGTGTAGACGTATGCACCACCAAGCCGATCATCGACGGGATTCTCGGCCCAGTCCTGAAGACTCCCGGCAAGCACCACATCAGTGGCACGACCGCGCTCAATTACGTGCGAGCCCGACACGTCTACGGCGAAGAACGCAGTGACTACGACCGCATCAAACGACAACAGCGGTTCCTGGCCTCGTTGCTACGCAGTGCGATGTCCAGCAAAGTGCTCTTGGACCCCGGCAAGCTACGCGGCTTCATCGAGGCGTTCACCGAACATACGTGGGTACACAGAGTCGACACCAACGACCTGCTGACTCTCGGGCGGTCGCTGCAGAAAATCGATGCGGGCGCAGTGACCTTTCTGACCATCCCGACCTCGGGTACCAACGCCTACGGTAACGAGATTCCCCGCGAATCCGACATCAAGGCCATCTTCCGCGCGATCATCGATGACCAGCCGCTGCCAGGGGAGAAGAAATCGGCACCCGCCGCAGGAACAAGCACAACGAAACCGCCCGCCCCACCGAAGTTCACCGCGGTCGACCCTGGCACAGTGCCACTGCTGATCTCGAATGGTTCCGGTGCCACCGGGATAGCCGGTGCCACCGCGACCAAGCTGAGCAATCAGGGGTTCAATATCTACAACACCGGTAACTACTCCGACGGCCAGGTAACCAAGACCAGAATCCGCTATACCCCAGGCCACGAGGCCACGGCGGCAACAGTGGCCTCAGCGATCCCTGGAGCGGAGCTGGAACCGGCGAGCGATCTCGGCGGCATCATCGAGGTTGTTTTGGGGACTGATTTCTCTGGCAAGGTGACCAGCCCGGTGCCGGTAGGGGATCCGATCACAAATGTCTCCGTCAGTAAAGCACCGGTCACCCTTCCCTCCGATCTGGAGCACATCAACGCGGGCGAAGACATCTGCGGTTGACGTCCTCCCCCTTCTTAGGCGAGAGGTTCCCGCTCGTGCGGGCTACGCCGTGTTTCCGGTGGATTCCTGCTCCACCTCCGGTCGCGCTCGACCGAGGTCGAGCCCGACCGTCAGCCCCACAAGCGTTGGACTGTCCACACATCCTGCGCCCAGAACAGCACGCGCGGCGTAGGGACCGATACCGGCACTGCAGACCTGGTGAGGTTCCTACCTGCTGTAACACACATGCTAACTGTTCGCACCGGTGATTCACTCGTTGTTCGTGACTTGGTCAGCATCGCGAACTAATGTCGATTAACATGCGTGTCATCTACAACGAGCGGATAGCCGATCTCGCTCACCTACTGGGCAAGATGGCTGGGCTGGCCGGCTCCGCCATGGACTTGGCGACCCAATCGTTGCTCCAAGCCGACCTCCTGCTGGCCGAGCAGGTGATCAGTGAACACGACCAGATCGCCGAACTGATCCAGGAAGCCGAGGAGAAAGCCTTCGCTCTACTCGCGCTGCAGGCGCCGGTAGCCAGTGATCTTCGGCAAGTGGTGAGCACAATCCAGATCGTCAGCGAAGTGAACCGGATGGGTGCGCTCGCGCTGCACGTGGCCAAGGTCGCACGACGACGTCACCCGAATCACGCACTGCCCGAAGCGGTCAACGGCTATTTCGCCGAAATGGGTCGCATCGCGGTGAACATGGGCGCAAGCGCGCGAGAAGTGCTGGAAACTCGCGACCCTGAGCGCGCCGCTCAGTTGAACGAGGACGACGAGGCCATGGACGACCTGCACCGGCACCTCTTCACACTACTCATGGACCGGGAATGGAAATACGGCGTCGCCGCTGCTGTGGATGTCACGCTACTCGGCCGCTACTATGAGCGCTTCGCCGATCACGCCGTTGAAATCGGCCGCCGGGTCATCTTCCTGGTCACTGGCGCTCTCCCCCCGGAAACGGAGAAGTGACGCTCCCCGCGGCGAGCTCGAGTTGTAGCGAATAGCCTGCGGCGTTCCCCTGCCGATGACTGCGATAAGCGGGTAGTCCCGAGTAGCCGAATCACTGCTCGGGACTTTTCTTCGTCCTCGGTCTATCCGGTCCGCGAACTGCGCTACGCGGCTGCGATCAGCCGAAGCGGCCCGAGATGTAGTCCTCCGTCGCCTTCTGGGAAGGATTCGAGAATATCTTCTCGGTGTCATCGATTTCGACCAGCCTGCCCGGCTTGCCTTGAGCCTCCAGGTTGAAGAAGCCTGTCTGGTCACTCACGCGCGCGGCCTGCTGCATGTTGTGGGTGACGATGACAATAGTGAATTCTTTCTTCAGCTCGGTGATCAGGTCCTCGATCGCCAGAGTCGAGATCGGGTCCAGCGCTGAGCACGGCTCGTCCATCAGCAACACATCCGGCGATACTGCGATAGCGCGCGCGATGCACAGCCGCTGCTGCTGGCCGCCGGACAGACCGCCACCCGGCTTGTCCAGGCGATCCTTCACCTCATTCCACAGGTTAGCCCCCCGCAGCGAACGCTCGGCGACCTCGTCGAGTTCCTTTTTGTTGCGCACACCCTGCAGCTTGAGTCCGGCCACCACATTGTCCCTGATCGACATGGTGGGAAAGGGGTTCGGCCGCTGAAAGACCATGCCGATGGTGCGGCGCACGCTGACCGGGTCGATCTGCGCGCCATAGATATCCTCGCCGTCCAGCAGCACCGCGCCCTCGACCTTGGCATTCGGAATCACCTCATGCATGCGGTTGAGTGAACGCAATACGGTGGACTTGCCGCAACCGGAGGGGCCGATGAAGGCGGTCACGCTGCGCGGCAACACAGTCAGCGAGACATCGGACACGGCATGGAATTTGCCGTAATAGATGTTCAGATCCTTGACGTCGATCCGCTTGGCCATTTTCGCTAATCCGTTTCGCTTCTATCGGTTCCGCGTGAGCAGTCGGTTGAGAACTGCTGCCGCCAGGTACAACATCGCGATGATGAGGATAAGGGTCAATGCCGCGCCCCAGACCCGCGCCCGGCCGGCCGCTTCCGGGTTTGCCAGCTCCTGATAGATCAACAGTGGTAGCGAGGCCATATTGCCGTCGAAGATATCCATATTGATCGACTTGCTGTATCCGACTAGCACCAGCACCGGGGCGGTCTCGCCCATCACCCTGGCGACGGCCAGCAGAATGCCGCTGATCATACCGGGCAGCGCGGTCGGCACGACGATACGAACGATCGTCTTCCACTTCGGAATTCCGAGTGCGTAGGAAGCTTCCCGCAGTTCATCGGGAACCAGTTTGAGTATTTCTTCAGTGCTGCGGACGACCACAGGCAACATCAGCAATACCAATGCCAGCGACACCGCCAGCGAGCTCTGCGGAAATCCCAGCGTCGCGATCCAAAGCGCGAAGATGAACAGCGCCGCGACGATCGACGGCACGCCCGCCAGGATATCCACCATGAATGTCGTCGTCTTGGCCAGCGCTCCGCGACCATACTCGACCAGATAGACTGCCGCCATGACACCCAACGGCACCGCGATCACCGTCGCGACCAACGACTGCACGATCGTGCCGTAAATCGCATGGTAGACACCACCCGCGAACTGCTCGGGCAGCACACCCTTCAGGGAATTCTGCCACCATTCCGCCCGGACCACCGCACGGAACCCTTTGGTGAGCACCATGATCAACACCCAGCCCAACGGCACAAGTGCGATGGCGAACGCTAGCCAGACCGAACCGGTCGCGATGTTGTTACGTACCTGACGCGACCGGCTCACCTGCCGGAATGCCGGGGCTTTGATCGGCTGATCCAGTGTCTTCATGATATCCATCACCCATTCACCCTTCCGCCCGCGGCGAGTCGCGCCAGTGCGTTCACGATGAAGGTCAGCGCGAACAACACGAAGCCTGCGGCGATATACGCGCCTGTCGGCAGCGGAGCACTGAATTCCGCCGCCGCCGAGGCGATTTTGGATGCGAAGGTGTAGCCACCATCGAACAACGACCAATTTCCCGGCTGGGCAGCGGTCTTCAGCACGATCAACACAGCGATCGTCTCACCAAGCGCGCGACCGAGACCGAGCATGGAACCGGCGATCATGCCGCTGCGCCCATAGGGCAGCACAGTCATCCGGACGACTTCCCATTTCGTCGCACCGAGCGCCTGCGCCGCTTCGATGTGCGCGCGGGGGGTGAGGTTGAAGACCTCACGACTGACCGACGTGATGATCGGCAGGATCATCACCGCGAGCACGACGCCCGCGGTGAAGATCGTGCCACCGCTGGCCAACGGAATGTTGCCGTCCGAGAACAGGAACAGCCAGCCGAGCTTGTCATTGACAAAGACCTGGACCGGCTCCAGCCGCGGAGCGAGAACCAGCATCCCCCATAAACCGAACACGATCGAAGGCACCGCCGCGAGCAGATCGACAATCACCGAGAACGGCCGCGCCAGTGCTTTCGGCGCGTAATGCGTCAAGAACAGCGCGATGCCGATACCGACTGGGACAGCCAGCACCAAGGCGAAGATCGAGCTCAGCACCGTCACCATGAACAGATCCCGGATACCGAACCGGAGGTGGTCGGCGTCAGAGGTCTTGAATTCGGCGCTGGTGAAGAAGTTCGCTTCGTTCGCTAACACCGAAGGGACTGCCCGGATCAGCAGGAACAACGCGATCAGCGCGATAGCGGCGACAATGATCGCCCCCGACGTCGTGGCCAGCGAACGGAAGACTGTCTCCGCGCTCGGGCGACGTCGCCAGACGATGTCGGTGATCGCCCGCACCGTCGCGACCATCCAGCGGAAGGCTGTCTCCCCGCTCAGGATACGCCGCCGGGCCCGAACAGCAGCCGACTGGTTGCTTGGCTTACTCAGCATCAGCGCAGTATCTTCCCCTACCCGCCTGCCAGTCGAATCGGGTTGGCCGACAGTAGGGACCTCATCGTGCACGGTCATGGGATCGATATCAGGAGATGGCGTCGATGGCGGTGGTCAGCTTGGTCTTGAACCTCTCGGGCAGCGGAATGTAGCCGGCCTTGTCCAAGCCTTCCTGACCATTGCTGACCGCCGAGGTGAGGAATGCCTTCACTGCCTCGGCCGTCTTGTTGTCGGCGTAGTTCGAGCACACGATCTCGTAGGTCGGCATCACGATCGGGTACGCACCCGCTTCCGTCGGCATGTAGAACGAGGAGGTGTCGATGACCAGATCGTTGCCCGCGCCCGATACCTTCGCCGATTCGATCGCCTTGCCCGCGCTCTCGACGCTCAGCGTCACCGGGTCCGGGCTCGCCGAAGTGATGATGCGCGCGATCGACAGATGCTGCGCCTTCGCGAAGGACCACTCGTTATAGGTGATCGAGTTCGCAGTGCTCTTCACTGCGGCCGAGGTGCCTTCATTGCCCTTCGAGCCGGCGCCGACACCACCGGCGAAGGCCTTGCCCGCGCCCTTGCCCCAAGTGCCGTCGGAAGCGGCATCCAGGTAGCGCTGGAAGTTGTCCGTGGTGCCCGACTCGTCACTGCGGAAGACCACCGCGATCGGCTCAGAAGGTAGAGCGGCGTTCGGGTTCAGCACCTTGATCTCAGGAGCATCCCATCTGGTCACGGTACCGTTGAAGATCTTGGCGAGGGTCGGGCCGTCCAGCGCCAGATCAGTCACACCTGCGATGTTGTAGGTGACTGCTACCGGACCGAACACGGTCGGGAGATTCCACGCCGGCGAGCCGCAACGTGCGGCGGCCTTGGCCGGCTCGTCTTTCTTCGAGCTCAGCGGGGAGTCCGAACCACCGAAATCGGTCTGACCACCGATGAACTCCTTAACGCCAGCGCCCGAGCCGCTCGACGTGTAGTCGAGTGTGGCACCATCGCAATTCTTCTCGTAGGCGGCGATGAAACGCTCCATCGCGTTCTTTTGCGCGGAGGAGCCACTGGCCTTGAGGGCCGACTTCCCTCCGCAGTCGATGTTGACCTTGGCCACACCGTTGTGGGCCGATGCGTTGTCGTCGCTGCCGCAGGCGGCGAGAGTTATGGCACCGACGGCCAGCACACCAACGAAGGCGCTGCTGCGCTTGAAATTCACTATTCCTCCGGAAGGGCGTCCTGTTCGTCCGGGCCCCTCACCGGTCCGGACGTGTACTGTGGTGCTGTTCGCGGGGAACTCGCGCACCAGGCAGCCCTCTGCTGCCCTCACTTAACGTAGGGTCACGTGGTTGACAGTTGGACGGAACCAGGTGAACGGAGGGTGAACAGCCCAGAGCGATCGTCGGCGTTCGGTGTGACGTTTGCCCCAATCCTACTCGTCGGCAACGTGCTTGCCGATCGCTATTCATACTTGCTTGTCCGCCGCGTAGGCGACATCACTGTGCGCGAGTGCGAACCCGAGCCGGGTGTAAGTGCGTACTGCGGCGGTGTTGTCGGCCTCGGTATACAGCGACACCTCGGTGAAACCGCGATCACGTAGATAGCGCAATCCGGCGACGGTGAGCATGCGCCCGAGTCCACGACCCTGTGCTGCCGGGTCCAGACCAACCACGTAGACCTCACCGAGTGGCGGGCGCGCCATATGGTGCGCCTTGGTCCAATGGAACCCCAGCAAGCGGTCGGGGTCCGCCGCGGCGAACGCCAAGAACAGGCCGGACGGATCGAACCACGACTCACTGCGGCGGATCGCAACATCACGCTCGGTCCACCTGCCCTGCTCAGGATGCCAAGCGAAGGCCGCTTTGTTCACCCGCAGCAACTCCGCGTCGTCAGCTGGGCCGAGATAGGTACGCAGCACGATGTCATCCGGCACGATCAGCTCAGGTAGCTCTGGCGTAGCAAGTGCTCGACGCATCTGCCACAGCTCCCGCGCCGCGCGTAGCCCGAGCCGGGCCGCGACGGCTTTGGCAGCGGCCCGATCGCCATGTGCCCAGACTCGCGTGTGCGGACCACCTGCGGCGAGCACAGCCAAGACCAGGCCGGTACCCACCCCGTGATCGCGCTGCGACGGGTCGACCACTACTTCCGCCATCGCCGGATGTTCACCGCGCGCCGGAACGAGATTCGCATATCCCACGACCACATCCCCGCGTACTGCGAGCAGATGCCGGGCATCGGCACCTGCACCAGCCGCGCCTCCTCCTGCCGACAGCGACAGCACAGCCTGTTCTGATATCGAGGCCACCCCATCGGCGGCTGTCGCCCGTGCGAGCAGATCCGTGATCGACCGTGCCGTAGCCGGGTCGGGACGGTCATCCCACTGTGTCGTCACGCCGCTCATCGGCCTCCGTTCTTCGAGCCTGTGCGCCCTTGCCTGATCCCGCCTCTGCAACGTCGTCGGATTCAGCCGTGCATGCTTCGGCCGAGAACGCCTTATCCGGAAGTGATCAGGAGCGCCACCGGGAGCTCTGGTGATCAACTGCCACCGAACTCACGACGCCGAGCCATTGACCGGCGCGAGCGGGGAGTCGCCGGTGCCCTCGTCGCCCGGCAAGTTCGCTGGCTCGCTCTTGGTCGCGGCACGTGCTGGACGCACCGCCTTGTAGCCGACGTTACGCACCGTACCGATCAGGGACTCGTACTCGCTGCCGAGCTTGGCGCGTAATCGCCGAACGTGCACGTCGACGGTACGGGTGCCGCCGAAGAAGTCGTACCCCCACACCTCCTGCAGCAACTGCGCGCGAGTGAACACGCGGCCCGCGTGCTGTGCAAGGTACTTGAGTAGCTCGAATTCCTTGTACGTCAGATCGAGCGGGCGTCCACGCAGCCGCGCGGTGTAGGTGCCTTCATCGATCACCAGCTCACCGAGAGTGACCTTACCGGTGTTCTCCGGGCTGGTCAGGCCGCCGTTACGTCCGACAAGCAATCGCAGTCTGGCATCGAGTTCCGCAGGTCCGGTGCTGGGCAACAGGATGTCGTCGAGCCCCCAGTCGGCATTCACCGCAACCAGTCCGCCCTCGGTGAGCACCGCGACCACCGGCACAGACGATCCCGTACTTCCGAGCAGTCGACACAATCCGCGGGCGGCGGCCAAATCGGTCCTGGCGTCCACCAGCGCCACATCCGCCGTGCCCGCCTCTAGCAGTGAAGCCACTTCTGTAGGTGCGGGGCGCACAGTGTGTGCGAGTAAGGCCAACGAAGGCAACACTGACTCGGGGTTGGGGTCGGAGGTAAGCAGGAGCAGCTCCACAGGCCCTCCTCCCATCTCGTAACTTCGCGAATGCGGCAACACCGCCACAGCCACGTCGCTAATCACAGGTAATCGGATGCAAGGTTAGCGCGTGACCGGGCATGACCACGTATTCCGGGTCTCGGACCCTAGCGGAGGACACCCGAGGCCCCGACTCGAGCCAACCGATATGGTGCGTGCATGGGTTACGCACCGCCGCCCGCTCAGCACCCACGCGGTGCACGGCGTGCGATCCGAATGTGCGCCGTACGAGGCCGACCGACACGGCCAGAGACCCGCAGAAACGGGGGAACATGCGCAAGCTGATCATCGGCCTGCTGTGTTTGGCGGGATTCGCTGTCATCGTCGACTTCAGCGTCGCGGCTTATTCGGAGTACCGCGTGTCACGGGCGCTACGCGACGGCGCCGATCTCACCGCCGATCCCGAGGTGACGATGCACGGTTTCCCCTTCCTCCTCCAGGCATGGAACAGCCGCTATGACAATATCGAGATCCGGGCCCGCGCCAACCGAAAAGATATTCCCGGCGAGATCGCCCTGGAAGCGACACTGACCGGGGTGCGGCTGCCGATGGAGGAACTGGTCGAGGGCAGCTTGCGCAGCGTCCCCGTGGAGCGGGTGGACAGCAGGCTGCGGGTGGAACCCACCGAGCTCGGCAGACTGTTCGGCATTCCCGACCTGCAGGTGCATTCGCGCCCGGCGAACAAATCCGATGAGGCGAGAGGCTCGGATGGCTCCGACAAGAACACCGCAGGCGCGCTGGTGTTGACCGGCACCCTGCCGAAGTTCGCCGGGACGCGATACAGCGGCCAGAAGGTCAGCGTGCAGGCCGATCTGATGCTCGACGCCGATCAGGTGAAGATTGTGGCGACCGACTTCTATCGCGCCGACTCCGACACCGAGACTATGCCTGTGGCAGCGATCACAGAAGCCGAACGTTCTGCCGTGCTCGCGCTGTTCACCCGTACCATCGATACGAAAGAACTGCCGTTCGGTATCCAGCCCACCACAGTTTCCGCCAAAGGCGGCCAGATCGTTGTGGAAGGCACGGGCACAAACGTCACAGTAGACCTCGACCGCTTACGTCGTCCATGATCGAAATCATCATTTTGGCGGTAGCATTACTCGCCGCGCTCGCGGTGGGCCTCTGGCTGCGCAGCCGCGCAGGCCTGGTGCGTGTAGCGAAGGGCATCCCCCAGTCCGATCCGCGCCGCGCCGCGCTGCTCGCCGCGGTCGGCGTGACCGGTTCCGGCCCTGCGGTCCTGCACTTCTCCGCCGAGTGGTGCGGGCCATGCGTTTCCGTTCGCCAGGTGGTCGCCAGCGTCACCGGCCAGCTCACGGAATCAGCGCGGCCGCCGCAAGACATCGAGGTGGATATCGACGCCGCGCCCGCGCTCGCCCGCGAACTGAACGTGCTCTCACTGCCCACCACATTCGTCTTCGACATCGCGGGCATCGAACGATTCCGGATCTCCGGCGTGCCGAAGGCCACGGCTCTGCGTTCTGCGCTGGAGCCACTCACCACCAGCTGAGCTGCGCGAACAAGCCCAACCAACAGGTTGCGGCAGCCCCGAGTCCAATTTCCCCGCCGAATTGGGTAAGCTGCTTACGTGCTTTCCGACCATGAGCTGATGCTCACCCGACGCCGCACAGTAGATCTGTGTCGGCTCGGTGGTTGTTGCTGCCTGTGCTGCTGATCGGTCGGCTTCTGCGGATTCTCTGACGCCGACCGCGCGCGCCGAGTGTGATCTCCACACTCCGGTAACCGGTAATTCTCCATAGATTATGCATCTTCAGCGCAGGAGTACGCACAATGTCCACCCAATCGCATAATTCTTCCCGACCGGCTCTCGTTCCCAGTAACCACGTCGACATTCACGGGCCGCGATTCGCCGCATGGGTCACCACTGCCGTCCTCGCTGCGGCTCTGATCGCGATTACGCTGTCCCCGGTTGTCGCGACCGTGCTGATCATCTTTCAGGCCGCCGTTTTCGCCATCGGCGCCACCTATGGTCCACGCCGCCATCCGTACGGCCGGTTCTACGCCAGGTTCGTCGCGCCACATCGCGCCCCGACCAGTGCGACAGAACCGGTAGCCCCACTGCAACTCGCGCAGCTGATCGGCTTCGGCACCGTGGTTGCCGGCCTGCTGGGCTTCGTGCTCGGCTCCCCAGTCGTCGGCGCTGTGTTCGTCGGCTCGGCCCTATTCGCGGCGTCCCTGAACGCTGCGTTCGGGATCTGTCTCGGCTGTCGGATCTATCCGTTGGTCGCTCAGCTCCGCCGGACCCTGTCTCCGGTATCGAACTGATCGCTACACGTCATCGCACGCCATATCTGAAAGGAAAACAATGGCTCGCTCCGATGTCCTAGTCTCCGTTGACTGGGCCGCAGAGAACCTCAACGCCCCCGGCGTGGTCTTCGTCGAGGTCGACGAGGACACCTCCGCCTACGACGGTGGTCACATCGAGGGTGCCGTCCGGCTCGATTGGAAGAAGGACCTACAGGATGCAGTTCGACGGGACTTCGTGAACCAAGAGCAGTTCTCCGATCTGCTCTCGGCGCGCGGCATCTCGAACGACGACGAGGTCATCCTGTACGGCGGCAACAACAACTGGTTCGCCGCGTACGCCTACTGGTATTTCAAGCTGTACGGCCACAACAATGTCAAGCTGCTCGATGGCGGACGCAAGAAGTGGGAGCTGGACGGTCGTCCGCTGTCCGCCGAGCCGGTAAACCGGCCCGCGGCCCAGTACAAGGCCGCCGCGCCTGACCTGTCGATCCGCGCCTTCCGTGACGAAGTCATCGCGGCCATTGGCACCAAGAACCTGATCGATGTGCGTTCGCCTGACGAGTTCACCGGAAAGATCCTGGCGCCCGCGCATTTGCCGCAGGAACAGAGCCAGCGCCCCGGCCACATCCCTGGCGCCATCAACGTGCCGTGGAGCAAGACCGCGAACGAGGACGGCACCTTCAAGTCCGACGCCGATCTGACCGAGATCTACCGAGTCGCAGGTCTGGACGACACCAAAGAAACCATCGCGTACTGCCGAATCGGTGAGCGTTCCTCGCACACCTGGTTCGTGCTGCAGGAACTGCTGGGCCACCAGAATGTCAAGAACTACGACGGGAGCTGGACCGAGTACGGCTCCCTCGTCGGCGCACCGATCGAGTTGGGAGAATAATCACTATGTGTGCAGCACCTACCCAGGGCCAGGCCATTCCGGCGGGGGTCGATGTGGAAAAGGAGACGGTCATCACCGGTCGGGTCCTTGGCACCGATAGTCAGCCGGTAGGCGGCGCATTCGTACGCCTGCTCGACGGCAAGGGCGATTTCACCGCCGAGGTTGTCGCATCGGGCACCGGTGACTTCCGATTCTTCGCGGCTCCCGGCTCGTGGACCGTTCGCGCACTGTCTCCGACAGGCAACGGCTCCGCCGAAGTGCGTCCCGAGGGCGCGGGTATCCACGCGGTCGACATCACGGTCGCCAGGTAAGACCTGGCGAACACCGCGCTTCGCGCTTGGACGGCCCCGGTCGCTTCATCTCTCGAAGAAGCGGCCGGGGCTGTTTACACGGGAGGATGCGGGTGTCGTTACACTCGAAACGTGGTCTTATTCTTCGAGATTCTGCTGGTAGCCATAGCCGTGCTGACCGGCTGGTTCGGCCTGTACGTCTTCTACCGGCTGTTCACCGAATCATGAGCGAACTCGCGAGCGAGGGTGCCGATCCGGCCGAGCGAGCGAGTGAACAACTGAACGGCACCACCGCTGCCGCCGCCGCACGCCGCAGCGGCGACCAGGCTGTCGCCGATGCTGCCGTGCGGGCGAAATCGACCGGCGCCCGCAACATCCCTGTCCTGCCGGATCTTCCGCTACCCGAGGACACCGCTAATCTGCGGCTCGGGCCGGATCTGAGCGTTTCGATGCTCGCATTGCTGCCACTGGTCGGTGTATGGCGCGGCGAAGGGGAAGGGAACGATCCCGAACGCGGAGACTACCGGTTCGGCCAGCAGATCGTCGTCTCCCATGACGGCGGGGACTACCTCTCTTGGGAGTCCAGGTCCTGGGTCATCGATCCCGAGGGGAGCTACGCAGGCCCCGATCTGCGTGAGAGCGGCTTCTGGCGAATGGGTATCGACGGCGACGACGAGATCATCGAACTATTACTCACGCACAGTGGCGGCATCGTCGAACTGTTCTACGGGCAGGCATTGACACAGTCGTCCTGGGAGCTGGTCACCGATGTGGTTATCCGCAGCCAATCCGGCATTGTCGTAGGCGGCGCCAAACGCCTCTACGGCATCGTCGAAGGAGGCGACCTGGCCTACGTCGAAGAGCGTGTCGTCGCCGATGGCCCCCTCGAACCCCGCCTCTCCGCCCGACTCCAACGCTACATCGGCTGACCACTCGACCAGGCGCTGCTCCGCTAGCGAGACGACCCCCGAGCCATACCTATACGATATCGCTATCGCATAGGTCCGGCCGGACGGACCGGGGCTCGGGGGCCGGGTGACTGCCTGGTATTCGCTCAGCGCTCGCGCGAGCGTCATCGCCTGCAGCGGTGGCGCTAGCGGACAGCCACCTCACGTGTCCTATGAATAATCATTCTTCGAACCACCTCCTTTCTCGTGTACGACCGAATCTAGCGACGCGTCAGTACATCGGCAACGGAATTATCGTCGAGGCGCGAACCGAGCCTCCGATACAGTTGCGCAGGCCGTGAAATCAGCCGTCACCTGACCGGATGCGGAGAGCCGTAGTACCACGTCGGCTCGGTGATCTGGCGGCAGTTGATGGGTGACCACCACAACGACACGATCGGGTTCGACGAAACCGCTATCGACGTCCAACAACTCACACAGCAGCCGCGAGCCGGCCGCTGCCTCCAGGTGCTCGGTGGGTTCGTCGAGCAGCAGCACCCGCGCTGGTGACACCAGCGCGCGAGCGAGCAGAATACGCCGTCGCTGACCACCCGACACAGCCGACGCTCCTGCGGTCAGGTCGGTGTGTATCCCCGCAGGCAACCCATCCAACCAAGGACCAAGACCGACTGTTCGCAAAGCGCTCTCGGCGGCCTTCTCGGTAAGGTCACCCCGGACTACCCGCAGATTCTCCAGTACCGATGTGCTGAACAGATGAGCGTCTTCAGCGAAGAAGGTGATGTCGGGACGCGGTGTGTCGAATAACCCTGCCCAGGTCATCAGCAGTGTCGTCTTTCCGGAGCCACTCGGGCCGACCACCGCGATCCGCTGTCCTTCCGGTAGCTCTGGAATGTACGCATCGACGACACGGGCCGAATCAGCCATCCCGGCCCGGACTGTACGCCGCGCGGTTCTGGCGCCCTCGGCCCGATCACCTTCCAACCCAGTCAGCTGGCGCAGGGCCGCGCGCGCAGTCGTCAATGCCTGTGCCGCAGCGGGCAACGAACCGACAGCCTCGAAAGCCGAGAGGGGAAGCAGCACCAATACACAGAGCGCCATGGGTGTCGTCACCCCCGTCGCCGCTCCGTCAGGGCCGTAGAGGGTAATGCCGATCATCAACGCACCGAGCACACTGACGCCGATCGACAGTGGCATCGCCGCGGCCGCCCACGCACTTCGAGCCGCTGCGGTGTCTTCCGCGTCGGCCGCCCGGCTCGAGGCGGCCGACGCAGTGGCGAGGGCGGCATCGAGCCTGCCTGCTACGCGTAACTCAGCCGCGTGATCGAGGATGGTGAGCCCCTGCGCGGTGAACTCAGCTCGGTCGGCACGCACTGCGCGTTCGGCATCGGACGCCGCTTTTGCTGACAGCCACGGCGCGACGACCCCGGACAACACCAATGCGGCCGCCAGAATCATGGCGGCCGCCGCCGAAAGTATGGCCAGCAACGTTACCGCCGCGAGAGAAAGGACGACAGCGACTGCGACCGGCACGAAGACGCGCACCACCACAGCACCCAGATCATCGATGTCGCTGCCGATCCGGACGAGAAGATCACCCCGTCGTAGTGGAGCAGAACTACTTTTGCCCTGCGGTGACTCGATCGCTTGCTGACTACCGATGTCCGCGGGCTCCGGCCGTCGCAGCCAGAAATCCGAGCGGGCCAACGTCCGATAGACGGTAGCGCGCGCCGCTGTCATGGTATGTAGCGCGACATCATGGGTCGCGAGGCGTTCCAAGTACCGGCACAGACCGCGTGAAATACCCAACGCGCGCACTGTGACCACGGCAATAGTCAGGTCGAGCACCGGCGGCATCTGCCATGCCCTGGCGATCAGCCACGCGGCCAACGCCGCGAGACCCAACCCGCTGCCCAGTGCGATTACACCCCAGGCGATCGCCACCAGAACCCGCGGTGCGGAAAGCTCGAGCAATACGCACATCCGACGCAGATCGCCGAACAGGGTGGCGCCAGCCGACCTCGACAGCCGCTGTGCCCAGTCAGAACTCGCTCTGCTCATGGACCGACCTCCATGAGCCGATCCGCGTGCACCTGGATAATCCGGTCGGCCGCGGCCAGCACCGTAGGGCGATGCCCTATGACAACGATCGTCACGCCCGCTCTGGCCCGCTGCTGAAGCATGCGGAGCACTGCGGCTTCGGCCTCGGCGTCCAGATGCGCTGTCGGCTCGTCCAGCAACAGAATCGGTCGATCCGCGACCAGCACCCTGGTCAGTGCGAGGCGTTGCCGCTGCCCTAGCGATAACCCGGTGCCACCAGGGCCGACCACAGTGTTCCAGCGGTCGGGCAACTCGTCCAGCACCGTGTCGAAGCCGGTGACCGCGCATGCCGCGGCGAGTTCATCCGTACCATCGTTCCGCTCCCCCATGCTCCAGTCCACCGCTGCGGCGCCGAGCAGCTCGAGATTATCCCGTAATGTGCCAGGCACCAACACCGGTCGCTGCGGCAACCACGCCAAATGAGCCCACCACCGATCCGCGGACAGCCCGCGCACATCGACTCCACCGACTGTGACCACTCCGCGATCAGGGGTGATCAAACCCAGAATCGCCTGTACCGCTGTCGATTTACCGCTCCCATTAGGCCCGGTGAGCACAGTCAGAAAGCCGGGAGTACAGACTGCTGACAGCCCTGCCGGTGCGAACCCATCCCGTGTTCGCACCGAAAGATCATCGATTTCGAGCAAATTTCCAGCTATTCGCACGCGCTGGACATCGTCTCCCGCTACCGCCTGATCAGCCGGAACCCGCCCAGACAGGTCTGCGGTGGGGTGGCTTCGTTCGGCGGGCACCGATTCCAGGAGTGCGAATGCCTTCTCCGCGGCAGCCATACCGTCCTGGGCAGCGTGGAAACGCTCACCGACCATGCGCAACGGCAAATACACCTCAGGGGCGAGCATCAAGGCCACCAGGCCCGAGTAGAGGCTCATCTCGCCGAATACCAAACGCATACCGATAGAGACCGCGATCAGCGCCACACTCAAAGTCGCGAGCAGCTCCAGCACCATCGAAGACAGGAAGGCGATGCGCAACGCCCGCATGGTGTGCTGCCGCAGTGCGTCCCCGAGATCGCGCACCCGGTACCGCATGGTGCGCGTTCCGGCGGCATCGCCCGGCATACTCGAACCATTGTCACCCTGCCGCGCGTGCACCGAGCGCACTGTCGGAACAGGTTCTGTGTCGCCGGTCTCCCGGCCGAGCGCCCGCAGAGTCGGCATGCCCGCGAATAGGTCGAGCACCTGATCCGACAACCGGGTGGTAGCCGCGAGTGTGGCCTCGGCCCGCCCTTGAGTCAACTTCCCGATGAGGATCATGAAAACCGGGATGAGCGGCAGTGTGATCACCACGATCACACCAGAAGTCAGATCGTACGCCGCGATGACCACGAGCACGATCGGTGGCACCAGTACCGCCAGCAGCAATGCGGGCACATAGCCGACGAGATAGCCGCGCAAACCCGACAGCCCGGTACCGACCACCACTGCCAGCTCGGTCCGGTGAGTGTCGAGTTCGCGCGGGGGCTGCCGCGCACCTGCCGCGAGCACCGCGTTTTCCAGCTCCGCTACGACATTCGCGCCCGCGCGGTGAGCCAGCCTGGATTGCAGCCAGGTGGCGAGTACCCGCACTACGATCGTGAGTGCGAGGACGAACACCTCCACTGTCCATGCACCGAGTGTGCGCTGGTCCGGATCGGTGACAACACCGGCCAGCACCCGTCCGATCAACACCGCCGCCAGCACAATCGCACCGGTGATCACTACCGATAACGCGATACTCAACGCCAGATAGCTACGCGCCGAACGGGCGTATCGCCACAGGCGTGGATCGATCGGCGGGCGGGCCATGTCACCGATCCCGCGCGCTCTCCAGTGGCAGGCCCACCGAGGCAGGGATCTGCTCTACCGTGATCCGCTTGCGGAACACCCAGTAGGTCCATCCCTGGTACACCAGCACTACTGGGGTGACCAGCACTGCGGCCCAACTCATCACCCGCAGAGTGTAGGGCGTCGAGGACGCGTTGTAGATGGTCAGGTCGAAGGCCGCGTCGAGGGTCGAGGGAAGAACGTTGGGGAACAGCGACCCGAACAGCAGCGCGGTGGCCGCTGCCACGGTCACCGCGGTCCCGGTGAATGCCCATCCGTCGCGCCGGACGAAGTCCGCGCTCACCGCCATGATGAGCCCGACCACCGTCAGTACCAGTGGAATCCAGGTCCATCCCGTCCCGTAGGCCAGCTGAGTCCACAGTCCGAATCCACCGACCACCACTACCGTTGGGGCCAGCAACAGCCGGGCGATGCGCTGAGCATCGTCGCGTACCTCGCCACCGGTCTTGAGTACCAAGAACATCGCGCCGTGCAGCGCGAACAGCAATCCGGTCGCCAGACCGCCGAGCAGGGCGTAAGGACCGAACAGATCGGCCACCGAACCCGCGAACTGCTTATCCGCGTCGAGCGGGACCCCGTGCACCACATTGCCGAATACCCAGCCCCAGGCCAGCGCTGGAATCCAGGAACCGATGCCGATGCCGATATCGCAGCGGGCCCGCCAACGCGGGTCATCGATCTTGCCGCGGTACTCGATGGCGCAGATGCGTAAGATCAGCGCGACGAGCAGCAGCAACAATGCCAGATAAAAACCGGAGAACAAACTGGCGTACCACTCCGGGAACGCCGCGAACATCGCACCACCCGCGGTGATCAGCCAAACCTCGTTGCCATCCCATACCGGCCCGATCGTGTTGAGCGCCACACGCCTGCGCGCATCGGAGCCTTTGCCGAGGATCGGCATGAGCATGCCGACCCCGAAGTCGAAGCCCTCCAGCACGAAGTAGCCGGTGAACAGCACACCGATCAGAACAAACCAAAACTCTTGCAGACTCATCGTCAGCTCCTAGTAGGCGAACGACAGTTGTTCGACGGCAGGTTCCGCGGCACCACGACCGCCCGAGATCCCCTCGGTACCGCGCGACTCGGTCGCGGCCGAGTCCGGCCCATGGATCACATACCTACGCATCAGGTAGAACCACACCACGGCAAGCGCGCCGTACAGCAGCGTGAACACGATCAGCGAGAACAACACCACACCGGGTGAGTGATCCGAGACACCCTGCTGCACAGTGAGACGCAAGTTCGGATCGCCAGTCGGATTCGGTGCGACTACCCAGGGCTGTCGGCCCATCTCGGTGAACACCCAGCCCGCGCTGTTGGCCAGGAACGGTGTGGGGATGGCGAGCAGACTCAGCCAGGAGAACCAGCGCTGATCCGGTACCCGGCCACGGCGGGTGAGCCACAACCCGACCAGCGCCAACAGCGTCGAGCCCGCCGCCAGACCGATCATGGCCCGAAACGACCAGTAGGTGACGAACAGATTCGGCCGGTAATCGCCGACACCGTATTTCTCGTTGGCGGCCTGCTGTAGATCGGCGACGCCCTCCAACGTCACCCCGCTGAACGAGCCCTTGGCCAGCCAGGGCAGTACATAGGGCAACTCGAGCACGTGTGTGACACTGTCGCAGTTATTGTGCGTACCGACGGTCAGAAGAGAGAAATCGGGGTCTTTCGCGGTGTGACACAGCGATTCCGCCGAAGCCATCTTCATCGGCTGCTGTTCGAACATCAGCTTGCCCTGGATGTCTCCGCTGTAGACCAACGCGGCCAATGACACGATCATCACACAGATGCCCGACCGCGCGGCAGGTCGCCACATGGCGCGCGCCTCGGACAGTTTCGCTTCGTCGCCGCTGCGCGCATTGCGGACCATCCACCAGCCCGCGATACCCGCGACGAACGTGCCTGCGGTGAGGAAGGCTCCGGCGACCACATGCGGGAAGGCCGCCAGCGTCGTGTTATTGGTGAGGAGCGCGACGATGCTGTCGAGTTCCGCGCGCCCGGTCTCCGGGTTGTACCTAGCGCCGACCGGATGCTGCATGAACGAGTTGGCGGCGACGATGAAGTACGCGGATGCGTTCACGCCGATGGCGACCAACCAGATTGTGGCGAGATGAAGGAGTTTCGGCAATCGAGTCCAGCCGAAGATCCACAGCCCGAGGAAGGTCGACTCCAGGAAGAAAGCGACCAGCCCTTCCAGCGCGAGCGGCGCACCGAACACATCACCGACGAAGCGCGAGTACTCACTCCAGTTCATGCCGAACTGGAATTCCTGCACAATGCCGGTAGCGACGCCCAACGCGAAGTTGATCAGGAACAACTTGCCGAAAAACTTGGTCAGCCGAAGCCAATGCTCTTTTCCGGTGATCACCCACGCCGTCTGCATAGCGGCGACCAGCGGCGCGAGGCCGATGGTCAACGGAACCAGCAGGAAGTGGTACACCGTCGTGATCCCGAACTGCCATCGAGATATATCCAGGGCGTCCAAACCGACCTCCTGCCCAACTACGACATACCGTAGTAAGACTACGCTGGAGGCGATCAGGGACTGTTTGCTGGGGCCTTGATCGGAGAATCTCGGTGTTCGCCTATCTGGTCGGATTCGCCGTGCTCACCGCTAACTCTCACCCTGCCGAGTAAGGCGAGAATCACCCTAGGCACCGCATGAACAGCACCGGATACCGATCCGGACACACTGGCGAACAGGTCACCAATCGCCGATGGCGCCTGCTCGTTCGATACCACGTCCGACCAGCTCGATGATCTCCTCGGCATTGTCCGGTGCAGACATCCGCAGCCCGTCCAGCGAATGCACCCGCGCCGCCAGCGCAACGCTCGACATCAGCCAAACACTGTCACAGGTGAGCAGGTCGGCGGTGAACAGTGCGTCGTAGCGGCACTCCCAGCCCGCTTTCTCCGCTTCGATGAACAGCGCGCGCTGCGTGACGCCCTGCAGCACGCCGTGCTTCGCCGGCGGGGTGATCAGTTGTTTGTCGCGCGCGATCACCACAGTGGAGCGCGGCCCCTCGAGCACCCGGTTCTCGGTACTGGTGAAAATTACGTCGTCCACGCCCATGCGCGCGGCGAACCGCAAGGCGGCCATATTGGTCGCGTAGGACAGCGTTTTGGCACCGAGCAACTGCCAAGGCGCCGCCTGCGCGAGATCGATCGAGATACCACGCGCCAGGGTCATCACGGAGACGCCTTCGGTACGCGCCTTCGCTACACGCCCTGGCACCGGGACCACCATCGCGAAAGCTGTCGGTACCGGCACCGCGGCGGCCAAGTCACCACTGCGTACCCGATCCGGTATACCGGACTGTTCGCAGTCACGACCACGAGTGAGCACCAGCCGCATCATTCCTTCGCGCTCGCTGCCCCATTCCTTTGTGGCGGTCTGCACCGCCGCTCGCCATTTCCCCAGCTCCGGCTCGGGCAGATCCAGTGCCTGCGCCGAACGCCGCAGTCTGCCTAGATGGAATTCGAGCGCGTACGCGATTCCCTCGCGTACCAGCACCGTTTCGAAGACACCATCCCCACGCAATACGCCCATATCGTCTGCGAACAACAACGGCGCGTCCGCGTCTCGCACCACACCGTCGAGCGTTACCAGGACTCGATCCACCATGAGTCGAGCGTAAGCGGTAGGAGCCGACGATGCCTATGTCATGGCGACTTCCGCCCAGTTCGCGCGTCACCAGGCAGTCACGCCTAGAGTGGAAAAGGTGTCCGTGGTCGTTGCGCCCAGCCCCATCCTCAGCGTGCCGGGAGCCGTCGCGGCAGCGGCCGGTTCCCCCGATGCCGCCGTCGCCTGGCACTACGGCGATCCATTCGGCGAACAGCGCGTCGCGATCGAGCGTGCCGCGATCGTCGATCGCTCGCATCGTTTTGTCCTGCGCATCACCGGCGCTGAGCGGCTCACCTGGCTGCACACCATATCCAGTCAGCACGTCGCTACCCTCGGCGAAGGGCAATCGGCGGAGAGCCTCGACCTCGATGTGAACGGCCGGGTACTACACCACTTCGTCCTCACCGAATCGGCTGGCGCGACCTGGATCGATACCGAGGCCGAGCGCGGCCCCGATCTGCTCGATTTCCTGCGGAAGATGGTGTTCTGGGCCGCTGCCGAGCCCAGCGCGGCCACCGACTACGCGATGCTGAGCCTGCTCGGCCCTCGGGTCGCCGATCTGACCGGAGCGCTCGGCGTTCCCACCCTGCCCGGTGACTATGTGGCGATACCACTGCCCGGCGGCGGGTTTCTGCGCCGGATGCCTTGGCCGACAGCGGATTCCTTCGACCTGGTCATCTCACGCGAGCAGCTGACCGACTGGTGGGCCCGGCTCACCGCGGCCGGCGCCGTGCCCGCGGGAATGTGGACATTCGAGGCGCTGCGTGTCGCGGCCGTACGTCCCAGGGTCGGAGTGGACACCGACGAGCGGACGATTCCGCACGAAGCCCGTTGGATCGGCAGTGTCGCCGAACAGGGAGCTGTCCATCTGGACAAAGGCTGCTATCGCGGCCAAGAGACTGTCGCGCGGGTGCACAACCTCGGCAAGCCGCCACGACAGCTGCTGCTATTGCATCTGGACGGCTCGGCGGGCGAACGCCCGACCGGCGGCGCCGATATCACCGTGGGCGGCCGCGTAGTCGGCAGGCTCGGCACCGTCATCGATCACTACGAGCTCGGACCCATTGCCCTGGCTTTGATCAAGCGCACGGTTCCGATGGACGCCGCGCTGACCGCAGGCTCGGTCGCGGCGAGCGTCGACCCCGATTCGATGCCCGCCGGCGATACGCCTCAGGCAGGCCGGATCGCGATCGAACGGCTGCGCGGACACGGCAGCCGTTGATCGAGGACCGAACACTATGCCCACTGCCACTATGCCCACTGCGCGCCGCGCCGATCGACGTCCCGTCCGCAGTGCGACATCGGACTTGCCATCGACAACGGGTTTCTGCTCACATCAGGTTCTCATGGCTGACGAGAGGAGCGCTTCCCATGCGCACCGGTGATTCCGGCGAGGTCCTCGCTATCTGCGCTGTGCACGCCGACCTTGAAGTACCCGGACGGATCGGTCACACAGCGATCGACAAGAGACCGATACCGGGCAGAGTCGGAGTGCGAGCCCTCGGAGTGGACGGCGACCACGTCTGCAATGTGGAAAACCACGGTGGCGTGCATCAAGCCGTCTACGCGTATGCCGACGAGGAAGCCCGCCGGTGGGGTGCGGAGCTCGGCCGCGAGCTGCCCGCAGGGTGGTTCGGCGAGAACCTCCGCATTGCCGGACTCCCGGTCAGCGACGCTGTGATCGGCGCACGCTGGTCGATCGGCGACACCCTGTTGGAAGTAAGCGCGCCGCGAGTGCCGTGCGCCACGTTCCAGCACTGGAGTGGCGAGCAGCAGTGGGTGAAGCGATTCACATTACGCGGTGATACCGGCGCCTACCTACGGGTGCTCGCCGAAGGTACGATCGGGGCAGGCGATCAGGTCTCGGTGGTACACACACCCGGCCACGGCATCACTGTCCGCGATGTATTCACCGGCACGGATCTCACTCTGCTAGAGACCTTGCTCGCCGAAGAACCGAGCGTCTCTGACGATGTGCGCAAACAAATCGAACGACACACACGTAGACACACCGACACCGCACGTACCGCAGTAGCCCGGAACGAACGAACGGGTATCGCGGGACCCGGCCAGGGAGCGCATTCGTGAGTGTGGAACTGGTAGAAGTCATCCGCTCGGGCTTCCGCGAATGCGTACACCGCGGCTCGGTAGTGATGCTCGACCCCGGAGGCAAGCCGGAGCTCACCCTCGGCGAAGTGCGGCTGCCGATCCTCCCCCGCTCGACGAACAAGCCGATGCAGGCGATCACCATGCTGCGTCACGGCTTCGAACCACTCGATGACGCAGAACTCGCCATCGCCACCGCCTCCCACTATGGCGAGCCGGAACACCTCACCCTGATACGCAGGCTGCTCGATCGGTTCGGATTCACCGAGAAATCTCTCGAATGCCCACCCGACCTGCCGATCGACGACAATGCTCGCGCCGCGGCACTCACCAGCGGACAGGGCAGGCAACGCATCTTCATGAACTGTTCCGGCAAGCACGCGGCGATGCTCGCGACCTGCGCGGTAAACGGCTGGCCGACCAAGAAATACCTGGATGAGGGGCATCCGCTGCAGCGTGCGGTGAGCGCCACCGTAGCCGAGCTGACCGGTGAGCCGGAATCCGACTTGGGCCGCGATGGCTGCGGACTTCCGATCATCCCGGTCTCGCTGACAAATCTGGCTCGGGTATTCGCGATGTTGGCCACGGCCGAGCCCGGCACTCCCGAACGCCGAGTCACCGATGCCATCCGTGCTCATCCGCGAGTGATTTCCGGCACGAACAGCCTTGATCTACTCGTTATGCGGGCGACTCCAGGATTGGTGTGCAAGGTAGGCGCGGATGGCTTGCACGTGGGTGCGATGCCGGACGGATCGGCCTTCGCCTACCGGATCGACGATGGCCACGATCGCGCTCGAATGCCGCTGACGCTGGCCATTCTCCAGCAGATGGGGATCAACTGGACCGATACTCATACAAAGCTGGCCACTCCCCCGGTACTCGGCGGCGACGTCAGGGTCGGCATGATCCGCACGATACCAGGGGTGGTGTAACGATTCGCATACACGGCGACAGACGGGCAAACGGTACCGGTTCGACAGCTCTTCCCCCACTCCTGGAAGCAAGACGGCCGGACACACGCTAAAGTGTCTGTCAGGAAGAGTATTAATTCGAACGGGGCCGCCACCAAACCCCAGGCCGCCCCGCTGTGACGCGAGGGGGTCAGCCATGGGCCGTGGCCGGGCTAAGGCAAAGCAGACCAAGGTCGCACGCGAGCTGAAGTACAGCTCGCCCACGACCGACTTCGCGAGCCTTCAGCGCGAGCTCTCGGGAAGCCCCAACTCCCAGCGGAGTGGTGGTGTGCTGTCCGATGAGCAAGACGCGGGCGACTCCTTGTCCCGCTGGGACGAGGAGGACGACGACTGGCGCCGCTGACTCGGATCGCGCCTGAAGGGGGAGGCCGGCGGGCCTCCCCCTTCAGGCGTTGTCGGGTTGTCGGCCCAGTACCGTAAGGCTTGCCACATAGACACATCGAAGTCCCGCATCCAGAGAGGATGCGGGACTTCGATGTGTCCTCTGACGTCCTTCGCCGCAGTCAGAACCGCGGGTGCTCGCCGATCAGAACAGCGCGTACGGCATCGGCGTCCTTGGCCTTCTTCACCGTGCCCAGCGTCCAGCACTCGACGTGTCGCGCGGTCAGCACAGCCAGTGCCCGATCCACATCCTCCGGAGCGACGACGGCGACCATACCGACACCCATATTGAATGTCTTCTCCATCTCGGCCCGTTCCACCCGACCCCGCTGCGCGATCATCTTGAACGCCGGTGCCGGATTCCAGGTGCCACGGTCCAGTTCCGCGACCAGACCCGCAGGCAGTACCCTGGCCAGGTTCGCAGCCAACCCGCCACCTGTGACGTGGGCGAATGTCCGAACATCGGTTTCGGCGATCAGCGCGAGGCAGTCCTTGGCATAGATTCTGGTCGGTTCGAGCAGTTCCTCGCCGAGAGTGCGGCCGAATTCCTCCACGTGCCCGGTAAGCGACATATGGTCTATGTCGAGGAGCACCTTACGAGCAAGACTGTAGCCGTTGGAATGCAGACCCGAGGAGCCCATGGCAATCACCACATCGCCAGGGCGGACTCGATCCGGTCCGAGTACCGCGTCAGCCTCGACCACACCGACACCAGTCGCGGACAGATCGTAATCATCTGGGCCCATCAGACCAGGGTGTTCGGCGGTCTCGCCACCGAGCAGCGCACACCCCGCACGCACGCAGCCTTCGGCAATGCCGGAGACGAGTTCGGCAACCTTCTCCGGCACAACCTTGCCTACCGCGATATAGTCCTGCAGGAACAGCGGTTCCGCACCGCAGACCACAAGGTCGTCCACTACCATCGCGACCAGGTCGAGGCCGACGGTGTCGTGTTTGTCCATCGCTTGTGCCACCGCGATCTTGGTGCCGACACCGTCGGTGGAAGCAGCGAGCAGCGGTTCGCGATAGCCGCCCTTCAACGCGAACAACCCGGCGAAGCCGCCGAGACCACCTTGAACCTCGGGCCGGGTCGCCTTCTTCGCCAATGGCCCGAACAACTCGACTGCACGGTCACCTGCCTCGATGTCCACGCCTGCTGCGGCATACGAGGCTGCGCCACTGGGGGTCTGTTCAGTCATTTTCGGGGAAAGCTCCAAACCGAATCGGCGGATAGATGCCTGCTCACGCTACCGGAGCGGGAGAACGACCCCACACCGGTATTGGCTCACCCTCTTGACAATAGGCGGGAACGAGCCGTAAGGCTGGCTATCGGTCCGCCCACCTCCACTGAGCAGTTCGGTCATCCGCTGCTCGCCTGTGGCGTTGCTGCACCGGATCGGGCAGCAGAACCACAGCGAACGGCCGCCGGGCGCACTCTCCTGTGATGCGCGTGAGATCCGGCCTCGATCGCCCTGCTCGACCACCGACCCATTGCGCAGTGCTATCACACAGTCGGCGACAGCGGCCGTATCGTACGTGATCAGCACGATCGCGCTATGGAACAGCAGCGACCCTCGGTCACGGATGGCTCAGCGCACTCACATTCTCGTGCAACAACATTGCCTCGGACTTACCGGTCAGCATGCCCTCGAACACATTCTTCCCGATACTCACCTCGGTAGGCAGCTGGATCGGATAATTTCCGTCGAAGCACGCGGAGCATAGACGGGAACGCGGCTGCTCGGTCGCGGCGATCATGCCTTCGAGGGAGATATAGCCGAGAGTATCGGCGCCAATTGATCGGCGCACGCCCTCGACCATGTCCGCAACATCACCTTCTGTCCCCGTACCATTGGCGATCAGCTCGGCCCTGGAGGCGAAATCGACGCCGTAGAAGCACGGCCATTTCACCGGTGGCGAGGCGATCCGTACATGGATCTCCAACGCACCCGCTTCGCGCAGCATCTTGATCAGCGCGCGCTGGGTGTTCCCGCGCACGATCGAATCGTCCACGACGATCAGCCGCTTACCTCGGATGACCTCGCGCAGCGGGTTGAGCTTGAGCCGGATGCCCAGCTGGCGGATAGTCTGGCTGGGTTGGATGAAAGTGCGTCCGACATAGGCATTTTTCATCAGGCCTTGTCCATAAGGCACCCCCGAACCCTGGGCATAACCGACTGCGGCCGGGGTGCCGGATTCGGGCACCGGAATCACCAGGTCCGCCTCGACCGGATGCTCCTGCGCCAAGCGCCTACCGATCTCCACCCGGGTAGCGTGCACCGAACGACCCGCGATGGCACTGTCCGGCCTGGCCAGGTACACGTACTCGAAGACGCAACCCTTGGGCTCAGGGTTGGCGAAGCGCATCGAGCGCACGCCGTCCGCGTCGATCGCCAGCAACTCACCGGGCTCGATCTCCCTGACGAACGTAGCGCCGACGATATCCAGCGCGGCGGTCTCGCTGGCTACCACCCAGCCCCGCTCCAACCTGCCTAGACACAGTGGGCGCACACCGTGCGGATCACGCGCGGCATAGAGGGTGTTCTCATCCATGAAAGTCAGGCAGAACGCGCCCCGCAGGGTAGGCAGCAGCGCCATCGCGGCCTGCTCGATACTCGAGTCGGCCGCGGCGTGCGCGAGCAGCGCGGTAACTACATTGGAGTCGGAGTTCGCGGCAGCGGACTGGGGACGTCCATCACTGATCGCGGCACCGATCAGGCCGAGTTCACGTGCGCGGTGCGCCAATTCAGCGGTATTGACCAGATTGCCGTTGTGCCCCAGCGCAAGCCCTGAACCGACTGCGGTGGTGCGGAAGATGGGCTGGGCGTTCTCCCAGCCCGCCCCTCCGGTGGTGGAGTAGCGGCAGTGCCCGATAGCGATATAGCCCGGCATAGCGGCCAGCGTCTGCTCGTCGAAAACCTGGCTGACCAGGCCCAAATCTTTGAAGACCAGAATCTGCGCGCCGTCCGACACCGCGATGCCCGCCGCTTCCTGTCCGCGGTGTTGCAATGCGTACAGGCCGTAATACGCAAGCTTGGCCACTTCTTCGCCTGGTGCCCAGACTCCGAAGGCACCGCACTCCTCGCGCGGCTCACGCTCGTCGACATCCTGGGAGGAGAACAAGCCGGCGGAAGTGTTGTCGACCGGCGGTTCAGCGTTGGTCACCGTGTGCTCCCTCTTCGGGCGGGCTGAAGGGCACGTTCATTCTACGGGTGGGAATCCCCATCCTCGCACCCACCTCATCCGAGCGACGATTCAGGATGATCGAAGTTGCGACTCTCCGTTGTCGGCAGCTGTTACGGTGCGCACCGTGACCAATACGGACGGCACGAGCAACACAGGAGCAAATGCGGCCGGGGTTCGACGGCCGTGGCCGCGTATGATTCTGCTCCCACTCGGGGTGCTGATCCTGCTGACCACACTGCTGGGCATCATGTATCTCGACTACATCGCCGATCCGGAGAAGAATCTGCACGGCTTCCCGATCGCGCTGGTCAACCAAGATGCGGGCGACGTCATCGGCAACGGAGCCCAACAGCGGCGGGTGAGCTTCGGCGACCAGATCACCGCTGGGCTGCGGCAACGGGTGCCTGCCGACAAAGTCGATCTGCGTGTACTCGGCATCAGCGCGGCCCAAGAGCAGATGCGGACCGGGCAACTCTACGGCACGATCATCATCCCGAGCGATTTCAGTAAGCGACTGCGCATCCTCGGTTTGGGCAGTGTCATACCGGGAGAGATCCAACAGCCGATCATCACAGTGCGAACCAATCCACGCACCGGCGCGTACGCCACTCAGATCGTACTCCGGATCAGCAACGAGGCTTTGACCGCGGTGAACAAGCAGATCGGCGCGCAGCTGACCGAACAAGTCAACGCGCAACTCGCCCCGAGGCCCGGCGGACCAGCCGCGCCCGAATTATCCGGTGCGACCAGAATAGCGCTGGCACAGCCGATTCAAGTGATCACCGAGGAGCACCACCCGCTGCCCAGCGGCAGCGGCCAAGGCTTGACCGCTTTCTTCTATGCGCTGCTGCTACTTCTGACCGGCGTGATCGGCGCGATGGTCGTCCACACCATAATCGACGCTCAGCTCGGCTTCGTCCCCACCGAATACGGCCCTTGGTATGTGCATTACCCACTGACACCCATCTCGCGATTCACCACGCTACTGATCAAATGGGGTGTTCTCGTGGTGGCGGCGAATATCACCGCCGGGGTGTTCCTGCTCGTCGGCAAACTGCTCGGCATGCCGATCGATAACCCGCTCGCACTGTTCCTCTACAGCGTGCTCGCCATGACCGCGGTAGGCGTAACAGGATTGTCCACACTGGCTGCGATCGGCTCTGCGGGTCTGCTGGTGAACCTGATCTTGTTCATCATCCTCGGCCTACCGTCCTCCGGCGGCACCGTGCCGATCGAGGCGACGCCACGGTACTTGGGCTGGCTTGCCGAGTTCGAGCCTATGCACCAGGTGTACCTCGGCGTACGGTCGATCCTTTACTTCAATTCGAGTCTCCAAGCCGGACTCGCACGCGGGATATGGATGACTCTGTTCGGTCTCACGGTCGGTCTGGCGCTCGGCACAGTGTTCACCCGTTTCTACGACCGCAAAGGGCTGGAGCGCAGCAACATCGTCCAGGATTGAGGGTCAGCGGCTCGCTCGACAGCTCGCATCAGTCGGCACCCATCCGGGTGATCGGTAACCAATGGGCTACTTCCACCGCTCTGGTACCCGAAGCATTGACCGCGCCCGAGGCCACTGCGGCATCGAATTCGAGCAGGCCTGTAGCCAGAAGCAGCCATGTCCTCGGAGCGGTCTCCACGACATTGGCAGGTGTTCCCCTGGTATGTCTCGGCCCCTCGACGCACTGCACCGCGACGAACGGCGGCACTCGGACCTCTACCGAGTGCCCTGGAGCCGAGGCCGCCAATGTCCGTGCGGTAGTCCGCACTGCCTCCGCGAGCTCGGCGCGAGTAGGCGCATCGACCGATTCGTCGCGCAGCCACTCGTGTACCGCTGCTACAGCCGCCCGCGTCCGTGCGGGGTCGACCGTCCCACTTCCTGCCACCGAGCCGACCTCATTTCGCTTGGCTCAATCTTCACTTTTGCATAGTGCCAGGCCGCGTACACCTCCTCGGAGCAGGGCTCAGGACCTACGTCGCCCCCCGAGCCTGCGCGCCAGGTGTGGGGCGATCGCGCCACCTGCATTGATCGCCAAATGCAGCAGCGCCGGGGCGATAGTACCCGCGGTACCACGGCGCAACGCCCCGAACACAAGACCACCCGCGATAGTCGCGACCACAGTGGCGAGCACGCTGTCGCCCGCCGCCCGCGCGGGCGCGATATGCCAGAGGCCGAATACCGCCGCACCCAGCAGTGCGCCCGCTCGGACACCGAACGAGTCGTCCAACAGGGGATCCAACGTGCCCCGGAAGATGAGCTCCTCACTGTAAACGGTGCCGATCGGAATATGCACGGTGACCCATTCGAGCAAGGACACACCAGGTCCGCGACCGGGGATCGCGGCCACCCGTTGCTGTAACGGCGGAAAGGCAAGGGCCGCACCATAACCAGCTGCGACAGTTGATGCCGCCAGCAATCCATAGCGCACACCGCGAGCCGAACGCCAGTTCGGTGTGCTGCGCAGTGTGAGCGCGTAACCGGTGGCGAATCCGGCAGTCGCCACGGTCCGGCCACGCACGCCGATGTCGAGGCCAGGCAGGGCTACCGTGCTCCAGACGAGTGGGAAGACAACGGCCGCAATAGTTCCCGTAGCCCGTGTGTCGCTCATTTGATCTCCCGCTCGTACTCTTCCGCGGTCTCCAGCGCACCTCGAATCCGTTCGGACAGCTCCGGTGTCCAGCCTGGTGGCGATGTGATAGCAGCCCACCCGTCCAGCACCAAACTGCCGTACCGGTGCCCATGGCCGTCGGTGACGCTCACAGCATTGGTAAGGTCGGCGCTGACCTGCCAAAAGGTCACAAACGGCCACCAGCGCATCTGCGCGGAAACATCCGAGCCCCTCGGCTCGGACAACCAATCCGGTTTCGAGAAGATCAGATCCGGCGACCACCAGACGATCGGATCCGACGGATGCTGTAGATAGACGATACGTGGTGGCCGCCATTCCGATGAAGGCAGCGCCAGCTCGGCACGGTTGGCGGCGAACCGGACCACGAGCCCATCGGCGTACACTGGCTGCACCTCGCGCGAACCCGGGTCGCGACGTGAGACGAATTGCCGCCACAACCTGTTGGAATTCGGTGGTCCGACCCACAGCGCGCCGTCCACTTCGGCCCGCAGATCGGCCAGACCATCGAACGCTGCCTCTGACCCCTGCGAACCCAGGCTCTCTCCATATACCAGTAGCTTGGGCCGCAGTTCCGGTTGTCGTACTGTCCAGTGTTGGTATACCGCGTCGAACAAGTTCTTTCCCGCTGCGGCGGCCTTTCCTCGGTCTGCGAGGAACGACAGTACGCTCGGCAGATACGAATACTGGGTGGCCACAATGGCGGTGTCGCCACCGTACATGTACTCGATTGCCCCGGTCGCCATAGAGTTCACCCACCCGGTTCCGGTGGTAGTGACAACTACCAGCACCTGCCGGTCGAATGCCCCGGTTCGCTCCAGTTCGGATACTGCCAGCTCAGCTGGTTTCTCGTCGCCTCCGACCGAATCCAAGCCGACATATACTCGGATCGGTTCCTTGGCTGGGTGCCCGGTGACCGCGGCGATGCGGCTGGCGCTGGGGCCGTGCGAGACGAACCACCGCCCTTCGAAACCGAGCGTCTCCCACTTCGCCAATGAGGCCGGGCTGCCCGAACGCTCCGGTTGCCTCGGTTGGATCGCGTTGGCCGAGAGTCGCTCGTTGCGCACGCTGAAAGCCGAGTTGGCAACCGCGAAGAACGCCTGCGAAGCGACACCGTTGAAGACCGTGACCGCGAACACCACCAGCACGAGCAAGCCCATGGACGGCGCCAGCTCACGCGGTACCCGCACCCACCGGTTGAGCAGGTGAGCCAGGGAAAGGACAATCGCGCGCACTGTCCGATACACCGCAACCACTGCGACACCAACAGCCACGCTGAGCGCCCCGACGCGCAGGTAGGCGGGTGTGGTGGTGCCCGACATCCCCATCAGTGCGGCGCTTTCGCGCTGCCACCGCGCCGACTGCACCAGCATGAGGGCGGCGCTCAGCACAGCGGTACACAGGATGGCCGACTTGACCGAGTAACGCACCCAAGTCGGCGCCACGGAAACTCGCAGCCGGGGCCGCACCCACACTCGGAACAACCATTCCAGCAGGCAACCAGCGCCATATCCGAGCGCGGCATTGATCCCGCTGATCAATCCCTGGAACAACCAATCGCGCGGCAGCAGCGACGGTGTTACCGACAGCGCGAAAAACACCGTCGCGACCACCAATCCTGCATAGTTCAGGTCGATGATCACCTCGGCGCGCCGAATAGCCGCGACAGCACGCATACGCAGCCTCCGCATGGCCCCAGCGGTCTCCAGCACTCGACCAGTATGGCGGTCGCTACCGACGATTCGGCGCTTTGTCCATACAACATGGCCATGAACGGTTCCGATCCCGCCACACAACAACGGATCTACCAGCGATATGACCGTGTCCCCAGTGACTACTACCCGATCCACTCGAGTAGTTGTACGCGTGCGCGCCGGACGCGTGCTCTGCAGAATTCCTATCCATGAGCACCCCGAGCGCCCGTCCGACAATATCTATGACGATAGTCACTCAGGCCTCGAGCGCCTTCGGCATCGACTCCGCCGGGACAGCATCGACGATGGCACTCCACCATCGGACAGCTGACGGCACGCATTCCTCCCGGTATCCGTGCTCTTCCTGGTCACGGAAACATTCGCAGCGGTGCGGGGGATCTGGCAGGCGGTGATTCGAGTTCAGTACCCGACGGCGGGCACGCCCGATCGTATCGGCCGGTCGCGGAGGGGGAAGCTGCTCGCCGAGCAGGGTCCTTTCATATCCTCCGCCTGACCACGTGCACCCGGGGACCCGGTAAACGAGGGGTCCAGGCCCCCGGGTGCACGTTCGCGGCGGCGCCCCCGCATCAGGCGGCGGATGCCGCGATCAGACCACACCCGCGCCGAAAAGCTTCGGCAGCGTGCTCTCATGGGCGGCCCGCAGCTCCGCTACGGTGATAGCGAACTGCCCCTGGAATTCCACCGAATCCGACCCCTGGTCGACTACGCCGATACGGACCCAGGGCAGTTCCCGCGCGGTACACATACGAGTGAATCTGGGCTCCTCTGAGCGGGGTATGGCGACGAGCACCCGGCCCGCCGATTCGGAGAACAGCATGACGAACGGGTCCACATCCTCGGGAAGCAGAATGCGGCAACCGGTCTCACCAGCGAGCGCGGCCTCGACGACAGCTTGGGCGAGGCCACCCTCCGAAAGATCGTGGGCCGCACTGATCATGCCGTCCCTCGAACCGGCGGTCAGCACCTCGGCCAGCAGTTTCTCGCGAGTGAAGTCGACCTTCGGTGGTACGCCACCGAGATGGTCGTGTGCGACCTGCGACCAGATCGAACCGCCGAACTCGTCGTGCGTCTCGCCCAGCAGGATCAACGTCTCACCCGGCTCCAAGCCTAGCCCGGTCGGAATACGGCGGTGTACATCATCGAGTACACCGAGCACACCGACCACGGGAGTCGGCAGGATCGCGGTCCGACCAGTCTGATTATAGAAACTCACATTGCCACCGGTGACCGGGATACCGAGCGCGACGCAGCCATCCGCCAGGCCGCGCACCGCCTGCTGGAACTGCCACATCACTGCCGGGTCCTCCGGAGAACCGAAGTTCAGGCAGTTGGTGACCGCCTTGGGCATCGCGCCGGTTGTGGCCACGTTGCGGTATGCCTCGGCCAGCGCGAGCTGCGCGCCGGTGTAGGGATCCAGCTTGGTGTAGCGACCGGATGCATCGGTGGCGAGTGCGATACCGCGGCCGGTCTCCTCGTCGATCCGGATGACACCCGCATCGGCATGTTCGGCGAGCACGGTGTTGCCGCGCACATAGCGGTCGTACTGCTCGGTGAGCCACTTGCGACTGCACAGCTGCGGGCTGCTGATCATCCGCAGCAGCGTGGCACGCAACTCGTCCGCAGTCTTCGGCCTGGTCAACTTGTCTGGAATGTCAGCGATCAGGGCGTCTTGCTCATCGGGGCGGACAACCGGACGCTCGTATACCGGCCCCTCGTGCGCGACAGTGCGCGGCGGCACGTCGACCACCGTCGCACCATGCCAGGTGACTACCAGCCGGTCACCATCGGTGACCTCGCCGATCACCGTGGCCGGCACATCCCATTTGCGGCACACAGCCAGGAACGCGTCCACATTATCCGGAGCGACCACCGCACACATGCGCTCCTGTGACTCGCTGGAGAGCACCTCGGCCGGAGTCATGTTCGCCGCGCGCAGCGGCACCTTGTCCAGCTCGATGCGCATGCCGCCGTCCCCGGCCGCCGCAAGCTCGGAAGTCGCACAGGACAGTCCGGCGCCACCGAGATCCTGGATACCGACGACCAGCTCGGCAGCATACAACTCGAGACAGCACTCGATGAGCACCTTCTCGGTGAACGGGTCGCCGACCTGCACCGAAGGCAGCTTCTTACGGCCCGCTCCGGACTCGTCGCCAGAGAAAGTGTCGGAGGCCAGCACCGACACTCCGCCTATGCCGTCCAGCCCGGTACGCGCGCCGAACAGCACGATCTTGTTACCGGTGCCGGAGGCGAAGGCCAGATGTAGATCTTCGACCCGCATCACGCCCGCGCACAGCGCGTTCACCAGCGGGTTGCCCTGATAAGAGGGGTCGAACACGGTCTCACCGCCGATATTCGGTAGCCCGAGCGAATTGCCGTACCCACCGATGCCGCGCACCACACCGTCCACTACACGACGAGTATCGGCAGCATCCGGCGCACCGAAACGCAACTGATCCATTACCGCGATCGGGCGCGCACCCATCGCCATGATGTCACGCACGATGCCGCCGACGCCGGTAGCCGCGCCCTGGTACGGCTCGACATAGGACGGATGGTTGTGACTTTCGACTTTGAAGGTGACCGCCCAGCCGTCCCCCACGTCGACGACGCCCGCGTTCTCCCCGATCCCCGCGAGCATGGACTCGCGCATCTGCTCGGTGGTGGTCTGACCGAAATAGCGCAAGTGCACTTTCGAAGACTTATAGGAGCAGTGCTCGCTCCACATCACGGAGTACATCGCCAACTCGGCGTCGGTCGGCCTGCGACCGAGGATCTCCTTGATGCGGGCATACTCGTCGTCCTTGAGGCCGAGTTCTTTGTAGGGTTGCGGCGCATCGGGGTTTGCTGCGGCCGCGCTGACGGTATCGACCTGCGGAGTCACGGAGTACCAGGGTCCTTTCGGCCGAGCAGTGTGAAGCGACAAGCGTTGTCACTGGGTTGCGGCGAGATGCCTGAGCGTCAGTCTAGAGGCAGTAAGTACGGGCCATGTCGACGAGGCCACCGCCGCACTAGCCGCCGAGGCCGCGGACCATGGAGCGCGCGGTGTCACCAACTGGGTCAACCAGCTGAACGACCGAACAGACCGGTTACGCTGAGCCGGTGAACGATGGAGCGGGGGTTACGAATCCGGGTACGCAGTCGATAGCCACCGACGCACAACGATCCCGGGACGGAGATTCGGTCACCGCTCCGAACAGCACCTCACCGAGCTGGTCCGCGGCACGGATACGCCTGCTCATCGCTGCTGTCGCACTGTTCGCGGCCTCAGTGCTCGTGTCGTTGCTGGCGCGCTGGTGGTACGGCTACATCGATCTGCAGGTCTATCGCAATGGCGCCCGCGTCTGGCTGGACGGCGGAGATCTGTACGGCCCCATGCCGCCAGTGCACGGGATCAGGTTACCGTTCACGTATCCCCCGCTGGCCGCACTGTTCTTCGCGCCGCTGGCCTTGATGCCGCTCGCGGTCGCCTCTGTACTGGTGATCGCCACCTCCGTGGCGAGCCTGGGCATCTCATTGTGGCTGATACTGGCACGTCTGCGGCCCGAGTTGTCCCGGCTGACCATGCTCACCCTGGTCATCGGCACGATCGCGGTGACACAATTGTTCGAGCCGATCCGACAGACTTTCGGTTTCGGCCAGATCAACTTGGTGCTGATGGCCGCGATCACGCTGGATTGTCTGGTGCGCAAGCCGTTCTGGCCACGCGGCATGCTGATCGGAATCGCAGTGTCGGTAAAGCTGATCCCGGCCGGCTATCTGCTGTACTTCCTCCTGCGCAAGGACTGGAAGACCGCGGGTACGCTGGTCGCGTCCGCGATCGCGGCGGTCGGCCTCGGTTTCTTGCTGTTCCCCAGCGATTCGCTGGACTACTGGTTCCATACTCTCGCGGATACCGGCCGGATCGGACCGCCTCATTTCGCGGGCAACCAGTCCATCAAGGGTGTGGTCTTCCGCCTCGGCGTGCACGATTCGGTAGCCACATCGTTGTGGATCGTGCTGTCGCTGCTGGTCATCGCACTCGCCGCGGTATGGATGCGCAAGCTGATCGCCGCGGGCGCGACTGTGGCGGCGCTTTTGGTGAACGCCGCAGCGGTTCTTCTGGTTTCGCCGGTGTCCTGGTCGCATCACTGGGTATGGATCGCGCCCGCACTGGTGGTCGCCGCCGACCATATAGCGCGGGGTACGCGCAGCCCATGGCTGATCACACCAGCCGCGGCTTGCGCCGTGCTGTTCCTGATCGGCCCACAGTGGTTGTTACCGCACTCCGATGATCGTGAGCTGGACTGGGCTTGGTGGCAACAGCTCATCGGAGGCAGCTACGTGCTGGTTGTTTTCGCGATGCTCGTCATCGCGGTCGCCACCTACCGCCCAACATTCTCCGGCGACAGGAAAGCAGCCAGTGCCGCGGCATAAGCCGGGACATCCGACGCGCCCATCAACTCTCGCGCCGAGTGCATCGCCAATTGCGCGGCGCCGACGTCGACGGTCGGCATGCCGGTGCGCGCCGCGGTCATGGGACCGATGGTGGAACCACAGGGCAGATCGGCGCGGTGCACATAGCGCTGCAATGGAACTCCGGCTTGCGCACAAGCCAATGCGAACGCACCCGCACCAGTGGCATCGGTGGCATAGCGGAGATTCTGATTGACCTTGAGCACTGGTCCGCCGTTCACTTCGATCCGGTGCGCAGGCTCATGCCGCTCCGGATAGTTGGGGTGGGTCGCGTGCGCCATATCACCGGAAGCACATACCGAACCGGCCAGCGCGGCAAGGTAATCGGCACGACCACCACCGCGTGCGAGCACGATGCGTTCCAATACGGCGGGAAGCAGTTCCGATTGCGCGCCACGATCGGACTGACTGCCCACCTCTTCATGGTCGAACATAACCAGCACCGGTACTGCCGCGCCTGGCTCTTCGATCGCGGCGAGGAACGCCCGCAGACCGGCAAAACATGTGCCCTGGTTATCCAAGCGCGGCGCGCTGACCAGATCCCGTTCCGATCCTACGAGCCTGCTCGGCGTCAAGTCGTGAGTCATCAGCTCCCAGCCGAGCACAGCTGCCGGGTCGACCTCGGCATACTCGGCCACGACATCGAGGAACACACCCGGCTCATTCCCCGCGCCCCACACCGCATTGAGATGTCGTTGCGGATCGAGTGTGACGCCGCGACGGTCTTCGGACAGATGGATCGACAGCTGCGGCACTCGCAGGATCGGCTCATCGATACGAACCAGCCGTTCGCGCACGACGTTTCCCGCACGCACACTCAGCCGGCCCGAAATGCCGAGCTCACGATCCAACCAGGAGTTCAGCCACGCACCACCATAGGGTTCCAAGCCGACCAGCCGCCAACCCGCCGAGGTCAGGTCCGGATGCTGCTTGAGGCGCAGATTGGGACTGTCGGTATGCGCACCGACCACCCGGAACGGGGCCACCTCCGGCACATCTGCGGCCGACCAGGCGATCAACGACCCGCCACGCACCACATAGTGCCTGTTCAGGCCCGCCGAGGGCCACGCATCCGTTTCGGCGAGCCGAGTGAATCCACGCAGCTCCAATTCCGCGGCGACCGTCCGGCAGACGTGGAACGGCGAGGGCGAGGCATCGATGAACGCACACAGCTCGGCAGCGGTAGCTGTGGTGGAAGAAACGGGCATGCCTGCGATCCTAGGCAAAGGGGATCGCTACCGACCTGCCACGGCCGCGAAACAAAGCATATGCCGATCCTCGACAACTCGCCGAGCGTCTACCGGTTACGAACGATCTCTCGGCCACATGGTTTCCCACCGGAACGACACAACGAGAAAATTCACCGGTGCTGACATGTCAAGCGTGCCCGGAATTCATCGGATGAATACCCGGCTTTCCGACATATTATGCACATTACTCAGCGGCGAGTGAAACCAGATCTAGTAATCGCACGAGTTCGGTGTATCGGCGCGCACCGATTCTCTCTCGTAACTCCCGTTCGACCCGCACCTCCTGCGCCCGCACCTCGGCAACCAGATCGGCACCGAATTTGCTGAGACCGATCAGGATGCGCCGCCGATCATCCTGTGCGGCGAGCCTGAAGATCAGGCCACGTTCGGCCAGATAGTCGGCGTGCCTGGTTGCCGAAGATGGTGCGAGCTGAGATTTCTCCGCCAGCTCGGACATTGCCATCCCCTCGTCGACGCATAAATTCGACAACATAGACCACTGGTCCAGCGAAAGTTTCCTGGCACACAGCGCTTTGTCCAACTGCCGTACCCAACTGCGCTCCGCAGCACGCAGCGCACCATGCAGCGTCTGATTTCCGCTTACAATAGGCGTCATTATTTCCTGCCTGCCATGAATTTCGCTCGGATGAGAAGAAGAGTACCGAATGTCAGTGTTCAGTGAGAGCCCCGAGCACACCATCGAGATCCTCAATATAGTCCCGCTACAAGGTCCAGGGGGTATCGTCGCACCCTCCTGCATTGCGGCAATGTCCCTGGCAGTGGATGAAATCAACCAGGGTGCTGGAATTCTGGGAAGGGAAATTCGCACTACGAATATCGATGGCGGACGTCCACCACGCGAGGTCGCTGCAGAGATCTCGGCACTGTTGGCCACAGGAATGGCACACGCTATCACCGGCTGGCATACTTCCGCAGTCCGGCGCGCGGTAGCGCGCGCCGCCGCGGGCCGGGTGCCCTACCTGTACGCCACCAGCCATGAGGGATCGATCGACGAGCCACCCGGCGTATTACTGCTCGGCGAACACCCCGCCGGACAGACCGTGCCAGCCATGCGATGGCTCGAACGCGAATACGACGTTCAGCGCTGGGCCATCATCGGAAACGACTACATCTGGCCCCGCCGGACTGCCGAGGCGATTCGTGCCAGTTTGGCTCGCCCGGCTACGATTGTGCTCGAGCAGTTCGTCCCGTTGGGCTTCCAGGACTTCTCCGGATTCCTCCACCACCCGGCGCTGGACCTGGCCGATGCGGTGGTGATCCTGATGGTCGGCACCGATGTCTCCCGCTTCAACCTGCAGTACACGGCCACCGGCCGCGCATCGACGCAGCTTCGGTTCAGCCCGGCCGCTGATGAGAACGTGCTGCTGGCAGCGGGCCCGGAGGCCAACCGCAACTTCTTCGTAGCCTCCAGCTTCATCCTCGACAACCGCACGCTGGACGGACGCAACCGGATGATCCGCTACCGCAGGCGGCATGGAGCGTTCGCCCCCGCGCTCAGCAGCTTCGGCAATGCCGCCTATGAAGCCATCCACGCCCTGGGCGCACTGGCACAGGCGGCAGGTTCCCTGGCGGTGCCAAAAATCCTCGATACCCTCGACCAGGGAATTTTCCTCGAAACCCGCGACGAGATAGGGGGTTTCCGAGGCAATCAACTCATCCGGCACAGTTATCTCGCCCATGCCTATGGCACTGAACTCGACATCGTCGATCGCATCGCCTGAGCCGATATCGCCGGAGCCCACGTGCCGTGGTCGCGCGCGCCGCAGGTCTCAGGAGGAAACCAAGGTGTCGAGTACCGAGAGGAACAACCCGAGCCCGTCGTCGCTGGGACCGGTCAGAGGCTCGGTCGCATGCTCGGGGTGCGGCATCAAGCCGACAATCCGGCCGTTCGCCGAAGCGATACCAGCGATGTCGCGTTGCGAGCCGTTCGGATTGCCGCCCGAATAACGGAACACCACCCGACCCTCGCCTTCCAGCTCTTCGAGTACGGCATCCGAGGCCTGGTACCGGCCCTCACCGGACTTGAGTGGGACGAGAATCTGTGCACCCGGCTCGAACCGGGAGGTCCACACCGTGGATACCGATTCCACGGTCAACCACTCGTCCCGGCAGATGAAGTGCAGGCCTTCGTTGCGGGTCAACGCGCCGGGCAGCAACCCGGCCTCGCACAACACCTGGAAACCGTTGCAGATACCGAGTACCGGCAGTCCGGAGCCTGCCGCGCGAATCACCTCGGCCATCACCGGGGCGAATCGAGCGATGGCGCCCGCCCGCAAGTAGTCTCCATAGGAGAAGCCGCCAGGGACGATCACCGCGTCGACGCCCTTCAGGTCGGCGTCGGCATGCCACAGATCGACCGCCTCGGCGCCGGCCAAACGCACCGCCCGTGCGGCGTCGACGTCGTCGAGCGTGCCCGGAAACGTAATGACCCCGATCCTCCCGGTCATGAGAGGCGAACCACCTTCCACTCCTCGATCACCGTGTTGCACAGCAGCGATTCGGCGATCTGTTCGAGCGTCGCGTCATCGACACTGTCGTCGACATCGAGTTCGAATCGCTTGCCTTGCCGAACATCCGAGATGCCTTCGAATCCCAGGCGCGGAAGTGCGCCGACAACGGCCTGCCCCTGCGGATCCAGGATCTCGGCCTTCGGCATCACCTCGACCACGACTCGTGCCACGCGTTGCTCCTCATGTGGTTGGGGGGTACCTCAGCAGCGTAGTTGTGCTGGTCGGGAGCGACATCCGCGGGGTAGGCCAAGGCCTGGCGGCACCGGCGAACGAGGCCGGAGCGAGCACACCGCGTCGGTAGTATGTTCAGATGCGCATAGCCCACTTCGGTCATTCCTGCCTCCTCGTCGAGCTACACGACACGAAGATCTTGTTCGATCCGGGTACCTTCTCTCATGGCTTCGAGGGCCTCACCGGCTTGGACGTGATCGCGGTCACGCATCAACATCCCGACCACATCGATCCGGACCGCATCGACGCGCTCATCGCAGCCAACCCAGGCGCACGGTTGCTGTCGGATCCGCAGACAGCCCAGCAACGTGGCGCATCGTGGGAGCCGATCCGCGCAGGCAACGTGCTGACACTCGGTGATCTGCAGATCACCGGCGGTGGAGGTAGGCATGCCGTCATCCACCCCGAGATCCCCGTAATCGACAACACAGTTTTCCAGCTGGGCACTCCGGACGACCCGGCCCAGCTAGTACATCCAGGCGACTCGCTGTGGGTGCCACCGGTCCCTGTCGGTGTGCTGGCCACACCCGCCGTGGCGCCGTGGATGCGGATCAGCGAGGCCGTCGATTATCTCCGCGCGGTCGGCCCTCGAGTCGCGCTGCCTATTCATTTCGGCATCGTCACGCCAGAAGCACAGGGCATCTATTTAGGCCGTTTAGCCGAAATGGCTCCTGCTGGAACCGAATTCCTAGTACTTACGCCAGAAGAGGCCACCGCCCTGTAAGAGCTGTCACACAAAGCGCCTGAATCGACTGGGCGCTTCGGATACGGTGCGCAATCAGCGACCCGAGGTATTCGAAGTCTATCCGCAATTACTGAAGGTATGCCAAGCTGAGCTAGACAGCAGTGACGCATATCGGGTACTCATACGCATGGCAGCCGGACAACCGTCATCTGCCCATCTACCCACGCGGAACAGCCGCACCCATACCAGTGCACCGCATACGAGCCGAACCGGGAGGCTGTATCCATGTCCGAAGAAGCCGATGATTTGTTCGTCCGGCCCGGGCTCGGCCGATCCGCGCCACAGAACGGTTTTCCGGTACACGGGATGTTTCCCCAAGTCGCTTACGAACTCGTGCACGACGAACTGATGCTCGACGGTGTCACCAGAATGAATCTGGCTACCTTCTGCACCACCTGGGTAGACGACCAAGCCCGCAGGTTGATGGTCGAATGCATGGACAAGAACATCATCGACAAAGACGAGTATCCACAAACTGCCGAGCTGGAGCAGCGGAGCGTCCGCATGGTCGCCGACCTGTGGCACGCACCGGACCCGACCACCACCCGCGGCACGTCGACCATCGGTTCCAGCGAAGCGGCCATGCTCGGCGGACTCGCCGCCAAATGCCGCTGGCGCAAGCGCGGCGGCACCGGGACACCCAATTTCGTCTGCGGACCGGTCCAGGTCTGTTGGGAGAAATTCGCCCGATTCTTCGATGTCGAGATCCGGCAGATTCCCTTACGTGGCGACCGGCTCACTCTGCACCCCGACGATCTCGCCAGGCACTGTGATGGGAACACCATTATGGTCGTGACCACCTTCGGTCAGACCTTTACCGGACTGTTCGAGAACGTCGCTGGAATCAGTGCCGCACTCGATGCCCTGCAACACGCACATGGTTGGGATATCCCGATCCACGTCGACGCCGCCAGCGGCGGCTTCCTCGCCCCATTCACCGCGCCTGATCTGGTGTGGGACTTCCGGCTGCCCAGGGTCAAGTCGATCAATGCCTCCGGCCACAAAACCGGGCTCGCGCCACTGGGCTGCGGCTGGGCGATCTGGCGCCGAGCCGAAGACCTACCGGAAGAACTCCTCTTCAATGTCGACTACCTCGGCGGCAGCATGGCCACCTTCACCCTGAACTTCTCCCGACCCGGCGCGCAAGCGATCACGCAGTACTACAACTTCATCCGCTTGGGCCGCATCGGTTACACCAGGGTCCAGTCCGCTGTCTACCACGTGGCACGGCACCTGGCCGAAAGCCTGAGCCGCATGGGGATCTTCGATCTGCTCCACGACGGCGACCCCCAGCAAGGTATCGCGGCGGTGTGCTGGCGACTGACCGGTGCCCCCGGATTCAACCTCTACGATCTCTCCGACCGACTTCGTTCCAGAGGATGGCTGATCGCGGCGTATCCGCTGCCCGCCGACCGGAGAGAGGAGACAGTCATGCGCGCGGTGATCCGCCACGGTTTCACCATCGACATGGCCAATCTACTGCTCGCCGACCTGGCTCGGTGCGTCGAACAGTTGCAGCGGCGACCGTTCTCGACTTCACTCACCCGCAGCGACGCGGGTGGCTTCACGCATACCGCGACACCCGCTGTACCGACAATAGAGATCGCACCTCCCTGAATAGACTCACACTGCCACCGGGCTGCGCCGTGCGCGGGTGACCTGCCCCCGTTGGTTTGGTCAAGGCTGCTGCACGATCAGGTGACAGTGGTTATGCAGCCTGAACGGGAGCCAGATCAGGTGGAACACATCACAGGGACCTGTCATCATCTCACCGCTCGCCGGTACAGCCTTGAGTCCAGGTTGAAAATGACTCGGCGTTGCACGATAAAGTTGGTGGTAGTTGCAGTTCCTTGTGCGATCACGAAGGCGACGAGGATCGAGATGGTGCCGGACGGGAGCACAGCGTGTAGACAGGTGCTGATTCCGACCTGAACACAGAACATCACTGCGTACAGGGCTGCCACCGCGAACATCCTGGCTCGGTGCGGTGGGGCCTTGAATGTCCAGCGACGATTGATGAGGTAGGCAACAGACGTCCCGGCGACGAAGCTTGCCGTCTTCGCGGCAGCGAAAGGCAGCCCTATTTGCAGCAGGGCCAGGAGGAGACCGAAATCGACGGCAGCGGCCAGGCCACCGGAGACGATGAACCGAGTTGCTTGTACACGAAGGTGGCCGTCTTTGACTTCGACCTCTCGTGCAGCACTACTCTTCCATCGCCGCAGGCTTGTCGACTCTGTTTGATCTGAGGTTGGCACAGTGCTTCACTGCCCATGCAGAACGTGAGTGGCGTAGCTCGGTACGGCCATCATCACCTGGTAGTGTTCGCTGGACAGCGTTTCGCCGACAACCACGCCTTCTGCCTCCACCCAGGCGTGGGCGCGGAAGGGTTCGGCGCAGACTCCAGTGCACCAGCGGGGCCAGGACCCGTGCATCCTGCACAGTAGTGCTGTCGCGATCGAGCGAGGCAGGCACCCTTCTCCGGAACAGAGAACGCTGACACTAATCACCGCCTGCCGCGCGGCCAGTGCCTCGTCGACCGTCGCAGCACGCGCACCACGACTGAGCAACGTGAGCAATCGTGTGATGCGTAGTGGTGAAAAGTGTGCGAGCAAGTGGGCAATTAGTACGACCACGCGTCCCTCGATGCGGGCTTGCCAAGACGGTGGTGCGACATCGAATAGTTTTGCGGGCGCTGACATGGTTGCCCTACTTTCTTGTCTTGGGTTCTAACTGGTCATTCGTAAGATCGGGGAACCCAGGAGCTCCGGGTATGGCTGTCATGGTTCCGCCGACCGATGGCTGGAAAGGCTTAGCCGCCCGGAGCTCCGCGACGACCCGACCACTAATTGGGATATGCGACGTGATCGCTGTGTAGGGCAACGCTGGCGCGGTCGTCTGCTGGGCTGGCAACACCCGACGAACTGACGGAGGTGACCGTGCCCCGGATCTGGGCCGGAGTAGACATCGGCAAAGAACATCACCACTGCGTGGTGGTCGATACCGACGGGAAACGGCTGCTCTCGCGCCGTGTTCTCAACGACGAGAAGGCCCTGTTGAGACTGATCGCCGACGTCGCGGCCCTCGACGAGGAGGTGCTGTGGGCCGTCGATCTCAACCACGGTGGCGCCGCGCTGCTGATCGGGCTGCTCCTGGCCCATGACCAGCCGATGGTCTATATCACCGGATTGACCGTGCATCGTGCTTCGGCCACCTACCGGGGCGAGGGAAAGACCGATGCGAAGGACGCGTTCGTCATCGCCGACCAGGCCCGCATGCGCCGGGACCTGGGCCCGCTGCGGCCCGGCGACGAAGTCGCTGTGGACCTGCGGACCTTGACCATTCACCGCACCGACCTGGTCTGCGACCGAACTCGTCAGATCAACCGGCTCCGAGCACAACTGCTGGAGATCTTCCCCGCGTTGGAACGCGCGCTGGAGCTGACCAACAAAGGCCCGGTAGTGCTGCTCACCGGCTACCAGACCCCCGCGGCGATCCGCCGCAGCGGCCTCACGCGGATCGAAGCATGGCTGCGTCACCGCAAGGTGCGCGGTGCCGCCGACCTCGCCGAGACGGTGGTGGTGGCTGCGGCCGAGGAACAGCTCACGGCACTGCCTGGGGAGAAACTGGCGGCCACGATGGTGGTCCGCATGGCGAAGGGGGTGATGGCCCTCGATGAGGAGATCGCCGAGATCGATTCCCTCATCGAGGCCCGGTTTCGCCAGCACCGCCACTCCGAGGTGATCCTGGGCCTGCCCGGGATGGGCAAGCAGCTGGGAGCGATCTTCCTCGCCGCTACCGGCGGTGACATGGACGCTTTCGGCAGTGCTGACCGGCTTGCCGGATACGCCGGCCTGGCACCGGTTCCACGAGACTCCGGGCGCGTCAGCGGAAACCTTCGGCGTCCCCGCCGCTTTCACCGCGGCCTGCTCAACGCGATGTATTTGTCGGCCTTGTCCAGCCTGCATACCTGCCCGGCCTCGAAGGCGTATTACCAACGCAAACGAGCCGAGGGGAAACCCCACAAGCAGGCGCTGCTGGCGCTTGCCCGCCGTCGCGTGAATGTCTTGTGGGCCATGATCCGCGACGGAGCGAGCTACCAAGGTGCGCCGCCCGCTACCGCTGCGCCTTGACATCGGTGTCAGGGCTTGACATCAGCATTGGAAGCCTTTCTTACCTATTCAATGAGATCAGACGAGAGTTGTGTAGCTGAGTGAGAAGTTCGACGACACTCAGGTGAAGGATGTCCCGCGGTGCGTCATACCTTTCAGCGAGCGTGTCGAGGAGGTCGGGGATGGACGTGCCCGCTAAGAGGGGCGGAAGAATCGCGCTGGCAGTGTCGTTCAGCTTCCAGTACTGCCCGTCTTTCTGGTCGAGTAATATGAGGGGGCCCCCGCTACCCTCGCTCTTGGATGCAACCACGTATTCGCGGAGCCGTACGCGAGTGCTGGTGCCAATGATCAGACCTGTTGCCCGTTGCCTATGAAATCTCATTGCCTCATCTCCTGTGTGTTGCGTAACCACACTTCCGTTGCGAGAGTCTCGTTCAGCATCGCCGGGTGCGCACCGGGGTCCAACTGATCGACCAGTTCCGTCACGGCCATCTGCTCGTCGATAAGGCCTAACCTCGCCAATCGCGAGTCTGTGAGTAATGCGGTCAGTTCGGGGCGCGACTTCCGCAACCCGGTGTGCACTTCACGATTCACATCGGCTTTGGTGTTCCGGCGAAGGATCTCCGGAGGAACCCGAGAAGACATCGAGCGGACCGTCAGAGGCTTGAACGACCACGGGTTACTCTTGTGGTGAGGTCTGATCCTGAGCGCTGCATCGATGACCTGATCATCGAGAAACGGAAAGGACATCGGCAGGCCCCACATGGCCATAGTCTGCCCCATGATGCGGCTGATCCTTCCTGCAGCAACGATGGTTTCGACCGCCGCGTGCTGACCGCGATCGCCCGAAAACGGGACCGCGTCCTGGGCGCGGTCGAGCAGATAGCTGGTTGCGAGATCGAGGCATTCATCGGTAGCCCATGGCGGAAGCCGGAAAGGATGTCCCCACTCGCCGAGTGGGTGATCGGGCAAGGGGCTGCGAAGATCTGTGATCTGCGCGGTCAACCAGTCGCCGTAACTTCTACGGCGTGAAAGCAGGGCCATCCCGTGGCGGACATTGAGCGCGGGTTTCCGTGCGGCTAGGGCGCGCAGGTGTTTCAGGCCCAACACCGGGCTGGTGCGCAAGAGCGTGTGCAAATACATCGGAGGAGTCTTGACAACTTCGTCGCCACCGCTGCCGCCCAGGTGATGTTGAACCCCCTGCGAGAGTAGCTGTTCTGCATAGAATCCCAGGCGCTGACGGTTCCGATATGTCGAGTCGGGTTCGTCCAGGCCGTATCCGATTCCGACTCGATCGAACGGTAGAGGCGCTTGGTGTGCACCGACGACCACACGCGTGCAGCCGGGGAGATAGCAGCTCGCACGCTCGGCCGAGACAGCATCGTCGTTTGCGCTGTCCATTCCCTCCTGAGTCAGCAGTACGAGCTTCGCACCGTGGTTCGCAGCGAGGAAGGAGATGGGAGTCGAATCCAGTCCTCCGGAGAAGTCTGACCCCATAAGGTTGCCCGCGAGCATATCGACGCGGCTTTCGACGGCCCCGGTTAACGCCGCACCGAAAATCTCGGCTCCATCGGCTAACGACACTGTTGCCTCTGGATACCGCCACCAGCGGACGATGTCAATGGAGTGGTCCGCGGAAGTGATCCGCGCGTAGCTATCGCCGGGAACGGACCGCACCGATTTCCAAGGCGTTCCGGTCCTCATGCCCGCCAACGACGGAAAAAGCAACCGCGCGGCGAGCCAGCGGCGATCGAACTCGGCATCCAAGAGTGTGGCCAGCACGTCACTTCGGCTCGCGACCAGCGCCGGTGCCCACGGCTCCGAGGTTGCGAAGACCCTGCGGACCTCAGACACCGCTCCCTGGACTCGTGTTTGATGGTGGACGCGGGCAATCGTGTGATAAGAGCCCTGAATGGTCGCTGACAGGCGGTCCACGTCAGACAGAGCGCGCACTTCGCCAGCGAGTAAAGGTAATACCGCATTCCGGGAGTCGAAGCTACCAATCAGCACCACCCCGACATCCGGAGAGTTCCACTGGTAGATTTCCGCATCCCGCCAGTACCCCACAATCCAGGGCTGACCATCCGGATAGTACACAACCTTCGATGCCCCCGCGACGAGCGGTGAGGCGAGAGCGGACGGGTCCGCAGCTGCGGGTAAGACAACGAACCACGTGTCCTCATCGGCTATCCCAGCTCCCGTAATCGTTGTCATCACAAGCCCCTATAAGTGAAAGGTCTGCTGATCCAGACGACAGCGGGGGGACGTAGCCGATACGTCCTCCCACCACGCACTAGGTCAGTTCCACAACCAGGTGGGCTCCCAGTTGTTGCCCCCGAGCGCATGCGTCCGCTCCTTGAACGAACCCATGCATGCGAAAGCCGGTTTGCGGAACCGCTCCTTCACGCTATCCACTACTGCTACGGTCTCGACGTTCTTTGTGTGCAACCCTGTTCTCCTTTGGATATTTCGCAGGGGAAGCCCAAGTGGCTTTCCCGGATTCGGATGGTACATCAACGATGTTTGCTGAAAATGCTTCCCGCGAAACCAATGTGGCGGAATAACCGCGAAATCGCTGGTCGAGAATGAAATCAGAAGTGATGAACTTTATTTATGATTTATTGCTGCTCAACTGATTTGACTTATCTCAATATGTCGTGCAAGCATCTCGGTGCATGCTATCCATGCGAAGGTAGAGGGACTTACAGCCGCAGACGAGTGAGGCCGAGTGCACCTATCAGCTAGTTGGCGACGCCAGGCCGGAAACCCTTACAGCTAGCACTTTTCCGGGTGGATCAGTGAGCCGTTTTCATCGTGACTGGATGTTTTTGGTAGACAATGGGACTGGGTATGGCGTGTCTGCGCTGGGCAGGAGGAAGCCCCTGGTAGTACGGCTTTCGACTAAAACTCGTTGTACCCCAGGGGCTTCCATTGCTGTTCTACCGTTCCTCGCTGCCGTTGTCACGTCAGACCCTCCACTTCGTCGCTGGGACGATCCGTCGACACCGCCGCGCGATCGGCTCGGCCTGGCGCAAACTCGATCCGGGCCGTCAAGCCCTGCTCGTACTGGCCCACCTGCACAAAGCCGAAACCTACGCCGACCTCGGTGCCGGGTTCGCCATCTCGACCACCACCGCATGGCGCTACGTCGGCGAGACCGTGGAACTGTTGGTCGCCCGCGGGCCGCGGTTGGGGTCGGCGCTGAAGCAGGCGAAGGACGACGGGCACGCCTACCTGATCCTGGACGGCACGTTGATCCCGATCGACCGGGTGGCCGCCGACCGGCCCTACTACTCGGGAAAACACCGCCATCATGGGATGAACGTGCAGGTCATCGCCACCGGTGACGGGGACATCGTGTGGGTGTCGGGTGCCTTGCCCGGCAGCGTGCACGACACGAAAGCGGCCTGGATCTGGCAGATCATGGCCGAGCTCGAGCACAGCGGATGGATCGTGCTGGCAGACAAGGGTTATCACGGTGTCGAGGGACTGCTCACCCCCTACAGGGGACGCGACAAGCCCGAGTCCCAGAGGCAGGCCAACCGCGCTCACACACGGCTGCGTGCCCCCGGTGAACGTGCCAATGCCCAGATCAAGAGCTGGAAAGTGCTACGGAAGCTACGCTGCTGCCCGCACAAGGCCGGACAGCTCGTCAAAGCGATTCACGCCCTCCAAATTCGCGAACTCGAAGCCAACCGACGATGAAAAAGGCTCAGTCTCCGATGCGGAGAAATCGAATCTGCCAGTTCCTCGACACGGTCTCCGAAATGAGAACTCCACGACTGCAACGATTCTGGAATCGTCATTATAGACCGTTGGTGGCGACAGGGACCTGGTTGGGCATTTCTTGCACATCCACACAAAATGTTTCAAGCGCTGAACACGCCACAACCACCGCGTCCGATGCGGTTGACCGCCAGGCTCACAGCCCGGCGCAACATGCGCGCCTTACTTCATCACCCAACGCGGATGCGCACCGAGATCGCCCGCCACTGATCGAGCAGCACTCGCTCGGCCTCAGCGACAGGGCTCGGGCGACGTTGCATCGCCCCGGCCACAGGCAGGCGCGGCACGTTCGGACACCCGTAACCGCTCCTCGAACATGCCAATGTCGGGAGTACATCGGTGGCGACCGTTCCCTCCAGCAATCATTTTGGAGTATTGGAACTCTCACAATCGGTAGTCCCCTTACCAGGCTCCAGCCGGTGGTTGCCCAACCGCTGACGAGTACTGTGCCTGTGGCAGTGACAGGACCCACCGCCGCTGGCGAATGCTCTTAGGCGCAGAAGCCGAAGCCGCCCGCGGCCAAGCGAGCTGTAAGCGAATTGACGCCAAAAGTGCCGATAGGATCGAGGAACGAAACGGTGAGTGATCGAATTGTGGCAGAACCCGAGGTGACGAACACATCTGCCGCAGAGGACGTCCACGCGCCCGGCTCAGGCTGGACGTATCGCCTAGTCCACATCGAGATGTCCAAGTTCGTGGTGGTAGGCGGGCTGACCTTCCTGATCGACACGGGGATCTTCTTCGTCCTGAAGACGACAGTGCTCTCCGAGAAACCAATGACTGCCAACATCCTCGCGATACTGATTGCCACGATCGTGAACTATGTTCTCAGCCGAGAGTGGGCCTTCAAGCACCGTGGAGGACGAGAGCGCAGACATGAGGCCGCTCTGTTTTTCCTCTTCAGTGGCCTTGGAATCGTAGTGGCAACAATCCCGCTATGGGTATCGAACTACCTGTTGGACCTGCGCGTTCCTCACGTCAGCCAGACAGTCGAGAACACCGCCGATTTCATCAGTGCGAAGGTCCTCGGAACAGCCTTGGCATCGGTTTTTCGCTGGTGGAGTTCCCGTGCGTTTGTCTTCCCGGACGCTGTAGGCACCCGGAATGTGAAGTGATTGTTGAGTCATGATGCACCCGGACAGCCAGCACTGCGCTAGCTCGTCAACCGCCTCGTCGACATCCTCCACGACTGTCCCAAAACCAGGACGCCGAGGTCGTCGACGTCGGTGTCATCGACCGCATGCTCACCCGCGCCACCACCGGCCAGCAACTGACGCTGTTACCCCCGCCGGCACCGTCCCGGTTCGTCCGTTCGGCCACCGATTTCTCGGTCAGGGGACCGTCATGAGCACCACCCGCCGTCCCGCCGCCTCCCCGGCGATCAAACCGATCGAGGTCACTCCCGAGCTGACATCGCTGATGCGGCGGCTCAAGCTCGGCCAACTGCTCGACACCCTCCCCGAGCGCCTCGCTCTGGCGCGGTCGAACCGGCTGCCGCACCACGACTTCCTGGAGATGCTGTTCGCCGACGAGGTCGCCCGCCGCGACCGACAATCCGAGCAACGCCGCGCCACCGCCGCCCACCTGGACCCGCAGAGGCAACTGCAAGCGTGGGACGATTCGACAGCGGTCACCTTCGACCGTGAACTCTGGGCCGAGCTGACCTCACTGCGGTTCCTGGCCGACGCCTACAACATCCTGGTGATGGGCCCGTTCTGGATCGGAAAAACCTTCCTGGCCAACGCATTAGGACACATCGCAGTCCGCCGACACCATACCGCTCACACCGAGCGCGCCGACAAACTGTTCAAACGACTGCGCGGCGCGCGCCTGGACGGCAGCTACGACGACGAGATGCGCAAACTGCACCGCGTCGAGCTGCTCATCCTCGACGACCTGGCTCTGCACCGGCTCGAGGCCACCGAGTCAGGCGACTTCTACGAACTCATCGTCGAACGCCACTGCAAAACCTCCACCGTCATCACCAGCAACCGGGAACCACCCGAGATGCGCCGCTTCGCCACTGCCGCCTCACCGGATGAGGTGATCGCCGCCGCCTCGCGCGTGGCGGTGCTGGATGAGTTCGTGCCGCACTTGCTCGAGCGGTGGAATGCCGGGATCGCTGACGTCACCGCGCTCACCGCCGAACTGCACCAGCTCGGCTACCGCGGCAGTCGGCGCACCGTCTACCGCTACCCGCAAACCCGCCGCTGCGGACGCAAGCCGGTCCGCCCCGTCACGATCCCGCCCGCGGTGCCGAAGATCCGCACCGTGACGGCCTGGAACATGCGCGACCCCGACACCCTCACAGGCGACGACAGCGAACAACTGAACCAGATCCTGGCCCGCTGCCCGGAACTCGCGGCCACCCGCCGCCACGTCGGCACGTTCGCGGTCATGATGCGCGACCTGCGCGGTGACCGGCTACCCAAATGGATAGACCAGGTCCGCGCCGACGACCTTCCCGCGCTGCATTCGTTCGCGACCGGCCTCGAACACGACCTCGCCGCCGTCACCGCCGGGCTCACCCTGCCCTGGAGCAATGGACCAACCGAGGGCACCGTAAACAAGGTCAAGGCCCTCAAAAGGCAGTGCTTTGGTAGATCGAACCTGGACCTGCTCCGAAAGCGAATACTACTCAGCCACGACGAGTCCGGCTCGATTACGGGAATCCGGCGCACCCAGGAGTGATCACGCTATCTGCGCCAGAACCCTTCAGGCTGGCAGGCGACATCTGGGTGCAAGCGGCTGAAATGTTCGCCGAAGGACAAAGCAATGCGCAGATCGTCAAGCGGTGCGGGGCGGGGGTTGCGGGGTCGGTGTCCGATCGGTGCAGCGGTGGCGCCGAGCATGGAGGCACGGTGGAAAGCTCTCGTTATGATCAGAGCGGGGTCGCCGGGGCGGCCGAAACTCGACAACAGCATGTTCGCGGCACTGGAAGTGGAGTTGGCCGAAAGACTGAGTCCAGACGCAAGTCCGTGGCGAACGTTGGTGGCGAGACGTCTAAGTGTACTCACCCGAGAGGTTGGGGACGCGGCGGACGGCATTCATGCTGCACGAGCTCCTGGAGAAGGCTCCCAGCGATAGCTCGCGCCTACCGCGCCATGGGATAACGCGAGGTCGACAGCGTCGAGCATGGCTTGTCGCGGACCGGGCCGCTGCAACTGTACGGCAGACACGGCGAGGCGGAGCATTCCGCCGCGGCGGGCAGTGCGCGCAGCACCGAGCACTAGCGCGCGACACCACCATGGCTCCGCGCGAAACCCCTCGCCAATGCCGTACACCCTGGACTTCAGTACCGTATCGCGCTTCAGATCGATGATCGAAGTGAGCCCGAGCGCGAGCCGGAAGCCCAGTTCCGGCAGTACCTCTAGCGCGCCTGCCGAGGCATTCCAGCGCGGCGCCGCGAACAGCCGGGTGCGCACATCGACTTGTTCGAGCACGCGGTCCGCCGCGATCAACCGTAAGCGCGCCTCGTGCCTGGGCAGCGCTGCGAATTCGGCGCGTCTGCGTTTGGTGGCCGCCTGGTCGTAGCCGTGCAGCACGATGGCATCGCCGCGAACCCGCCTACTACGCAGCCATTCCTGCGTAGCGGGATCGTCGAGCAACCGGTATTTACCCTTCATCCGCGGCGCGACCAGCAAGGAAAGCGGCACTCCGCGCTGGTCCATCTGTTCGGCGAACTGGAATGCCGCATCTGTGGTGGTGTCTCTGATCTCGGAAACCGACACGATCAGCGCAGCGTTCATACGTCGACCATGCCCGTCGCGCATGTCACCGATACGCAGCCCACATGACCACGCGGCGAATACTCCACGCACGTCCGGTGGACCGGGCGGTAGCGGCGGCGCTACCGCCCGGCCGCTAGGCACGCCCGCAGCCGACCAGCGACCTACACCCCGGCGAGACCGACTGTATCGAGCACCCAGGCGAACTCGAAGGCCACTTCCCGCCACTTCTCGTAGCGCCCGCTTACTCCGCCGTGGCCCGCGCTCATCTCCGTCTTGAGCAGCAGCGGCGCATCGCCGGTCGCGGTGGCACGCAGTTTGGCGATCCACTTCGCGGGCTCGACGTAGAGCACTCTGGTGTCGTTCAAGCTGGTGATGGCCAGGATCGAAGGGTAGTCCTTGGCCCCGACGTTCTCGTACGGCGCATAGGACTTCATGTATTCGTAGACCCCCTTGTCCGCCAGCGGATTTCCCCACTCATCCCACTCGATGACAGTCAGTGGGAGGGATGGGTCGAGGATCGAGGTGAGCGGATCGACGAACGGGACATTGGCCAGGACGCCCTCGAAGAGCTCCGGCGCCATGTTGGCCACGGCGCCGACCAGCAGGCCACCCGCACTGCCTCCGTCTGCCACCATCCGGTCCTCTGCGGTGACTCCGGTGTCGATGAGGTGCCGGGCACAGGAGACGAAGTCGGTGAAGGTGTTCTTCTTGCGCAGCGTCTTGCCGTGCTCGTACCAGAGCCTGCCCATCTCACCGCCGCCGCGAACGTGTGCGACCGCGAAAACCATGCCGCGATCCAGCAGTGAAAGACGGGCGACCGAGAAGGACGGGTCGATACTCGCCTCATAGGAGCCATAACCGTAGAGCAGCAGCGGTGCGGGCGCGCCCGCGCTCACATCTTTCTTCCGCACCAGTGAGATCGGAATTCGGGTGCCGTCCTCGGCGACCGCCCAATCCCGGTGCTGCTCGTAGTCGTTCGCATCGTAGCCACCGAGTACCGGCTGCTCCTTGCGCAACAACAGCTCACCAGTGGCCGGGACGTAGTCGAATACCTGCATTGGTGTAATGAACGAGGTCAGCCCGATCCGCAGAGTCGGCTGCGTCCACTCCGGGTTCGCGCCGACGCCGACCGCGAAGAGTTCCAAGTCGAATCCGAGTTCGCGGCGCTCGCCGTAGCCGGATTCGGTCAGCGGCCATACCGCGATCCGGGTGAGCGCCTCGCGCCGATAACTGAGCACCAAGTGATCACGGAAGCAGTCGATATCCTCTAGCCGCACATCGTCACGGTGGGCGATCAACGTCGTCAGGTTCGACGGGTTGTCGACCGGCGCCTCGGCGAGTACGAAGTTCTCCGCCTTGACCCCGTCCACCACATCGTTGTGCAAGATCAGAAACCGGTCCGTGCCATCGATCACCGCGTGTTCGGCGGAGTACTCGACACCCTCGCGACGCGGCAACAGTACGCGGAATTCACCTTCGGGATTGTCGGATTCCAGGACCCAACCCTCACTGGTGATCTTCGAGCCGAGCCAAATCATCAGATACTTCTCCGAGCGGCTCGCGCCGATGCTCACCCAATAGCGCTCGTCCGGCTCATGGAACACTGCCGTGTCGGGATCGGTGCTGCCGAGCCGGTGCCGCCACACCGTATCCGGGCGCCACGACTCGTCGACAGTCTGATAGAAGACATGGCTACCGTCCAGCGACCACGTGGCGCCAGGTGCGGTGCCCACGACCTCGTCGCCCAACAGCTCCCCGCTGCGCAGGTCTTTGAACCGTAACACGTAACGCTCATCACCCACGACGTCCACCGAATAGGCCAGCAGATTGCCGTCATGGCTGATCGAGAACGCACCGAGCGCGAAGAATTCCTGACCCTCGGCCAGCTCGTTACTGTCGAGCAATACTTCTTCACCCGCGACCTCGGTCTGCGCGTCCAATATCGGCGGCGTCCACGCATCGATGCCTTCGGTGTCGGCCGCGATCGGGCATCGGCAGTGCACGCCGTATTGCTTACCCTCGTAACTGCGCGAGTAGTACCAGTACCCACCCATTCTGGTGGGTACCGACAGATCGGTCTCTTGGGTACGCGCCTTGATCTCGCCGAAGATCTTCTCGCGCAACGCACCCAAATGCGCAGTCCGTGCCTCGGCATAGGCGTTCTCCGCCTCCAAGTAGGCGAGGACGTCGGAGTTCTCCTTATCTCGTAGCCACTCGTAGTCGTCGACGAACACGTCGCCATGGTGCACCCGCTCGGCGGGCACCCGCTTGGCGATCGGCGCCGCCACGGCGGGAGCGCCACTGTGGGGTTCAGAGATCGTTCCGCTGTCGAGAGCCATGGCGTCTACCCTACTGTTCCGCTGTCGCGCCACCCGTAGGTCGGATGATGTCGCCGAGCGCCGAACCCGCCATCCCAGGTTGATCGGCTCAATCCGCGAGCGCACCCCGAATCGAGGCAGCGAGATAGTCCAGATCAGCACGCTGCGGGTGGGTCGGACGCCCCCGCAAGCCGAACCCATCGCCCTGGGTGCGTGGGATCACATGCAGGTGCACGTGGAAGACCTCTTGCCCAGCCGTCACCCCGTCGGCCAGAAAGAAATTGACCCCGTCACACTCCACTTCACTGGATCGGAGCGCGGCGGCCAACCGCTGTCCCACCTGGAACAGCTTCCCTCCGATCACTGGATCGAGTTCAGCGAGGCTACGCGCGGGTACCCTCGGCACCACCAGAAGATGCCCCGGCGTCATCGGCCGGATGTCCATGAACGCGACCACATCGTCGTCTTCGAAGACCTTGCTCGATGGCGCCCGCCCCGCGATGATGTCGGCGAAAATCGTGTACGGATTCACGGCACGCAGCCTATGCGCTCATACACCGCGGGTGCCTACTCGATTCCCGTCACAGGAAACCCTGAGACACCGGTGCCGTCACTCCGGGCAATCGACACAGGGCCTCATGCCACCCGGCACCCGACCGAACCGTCAGTTCCCTACCATTACATGGCGCTCCGGTATCAAAGGATCGGAGCGGGCTGGTAGCGGGCCGCGTCCGGGTAGCGATCGACCAGTTTCTGCACCCGTCCGATAACTTCGGCGACCTGTGCCTCGGCGGCACCGACGAAGACAGATCTATCCGCCAACGCCGCATCGAGCGCGGCACGATCGAGTGGCAGACGCTCATCAGCGGCAAGCCGATCCAGCAGGTCGGGTTCCCGGCCCTGTTCCCGCATAGCCAAAGCGACTGCGACGGCGTGCTCCTTGATCACCTCATGCGCGGTTTCGCGTCCGACACCCGCGCGAACAGCTGCCATGAGGATGCGAGTGGTAGCGAGGAAAGGCAGATAACGATCCAATTCGCGGTCGATGACGGCCGGGTACGCGCCGAATTCGGCCAGAACGGTAAGGAACGTTTCCATCATCCCGTCGACGGCGAAGAACGCGTCCGGCAGCGCGACCCGGCGGACCACCGAACAGAACACGTCGCCCTCGTTCCACTGCGCGCCCGCCAGCTCGGCAGCCATCGAGGCATAACCACGCAACACCACTTGCAGTCCGTTGACCCGTTCGCATGAGCGAGTGTTCATCTTGTGCGGCATCGCCGAGCTGCCCACTTGGCCGGGCTGGAAACCCTCGGTAACCAGCTCGTGCCCAGCCATCAACCGGACAGTGTGCGCCAGCGAGGACGGTCCAGCGCCCACTTGCACGAGCGCGGAAAGCACATCATGGTCCAGCGAACGCGGGTAGACCTGACCGACACTGGTCAGCACGGTCGCGAAACCGAGATGCGCGGCCACCTGCTGCTCCAACCGAGCGAGCTTGACCGGATCGCCGCCGAGCAGATCGAGCATGTCCTGTGCGGTGCCCATAGGACCCTTGATGCCGCGCAACGGATAACGGTCGATCAGTTCACGCACTCTGGCCAGTGCGATCAGCATCTCATCGGCAGCGGAGGCGAAACGTTTGCCCAGCGTGGTGGCCTGCGCGGCGACATTGTGCGAGCGACCGGCCATCACCGATGCCTGATACTCGGCGGCACGCTCAGCCAGACGCGCAGCGATCGCGACACCGTGCGCGTGCACGTGTTGCAGCGATAGCCGGATTTGCAACTGCTCCACATTCTCGGTGAGATCACGGCTGGTCATGCCCTTATGCACGTGCTCATGCCCGGCCAGGGCATTGAACTCTTCGATACGTGCCTTCACGTCGTGCCGGGTGACGCGTTCGCGGTCGGCGATCGAGGCGAGATCGACTTCGTCGAGTACCCGCTCGTAATCCGCGATGACCCCCTCTTGCACATCGATACCCAGCTCTACCTGCGCCCGCAACACCTCGAGCCATAGCCGCCGCTCCAGCACGATCTTGTGCTCGGGTGACCACAGGTGTACCAATCCGGGGCCGGCGTAGCGGGTGGCGAGGATATTGGGGACAAAGCTCACGTCTGGTGAGTCTAATGCCAAGAAACGAATGATCCGCTGGGTGCGCTGCCCGATACGGCGCGCACGAGGCCCTACGTGGCCACGCGAGCTACCACCTCCGGGCCCAGCGTGCGCGCAGTGCCCGATACGGCGCGCACGAGGCCCTACGTGGCCACGCGAGCTACCACCTCCGGGCCCAGCGTGCGCGCCAGGGGGGGCGCGATGATGTCGATTACTTCCAGGAGGGCGCCGCGGGCCATCCGCCGGGGTTCGGGGTCCAGCTCACTGAGGGCCGCGACAACAGCACCGTCTACCACCGCGATCAGCCTGCGCAGCTGCTCCTGACGCACCATCCGGTCGGATCGACGCAGTACGTCGGCCAATAGCTCATCCAGTTTGGCGCGTAACCGTAGCTGGACCTCCCGTAGCTCCGGGTGTCGCGCCGAGGCGATCGAGCGCTCGTAACGGGCGATCAGCTGCCTGTGGGCTACTTCGTCCGCACTGTCGGACCCCACCAGCAAGTCGAGCACCAGATCGACGGTGGCCTCCGCACCACGGCGGCGGTGGCTCACCTCACCGACCCGTCTACGCATGGCGTCCAGCTCAGCGTTACCGCTGAACTCGACAGTCCGGGCAATCAGATCGTCCAAGGATTGGAAATAGTAAGTGGTCGATGCCAAAGGCAGATCAGCGCGCGTGGCGACCGAACGATGCCGCACCGCGTCGAATCCACCTTCGAGCAGCAACTCGGCGGCGGCGGACAATAGAGCCTGGCGACGCCGTTCGCCTTTCGGGGTCGTCGCGGTGATCACGGTGCCATCGTGCCAGTCATTCTCGATTCTCACAGGGGAAATCAGCAGGAAATCAGCCACCTTTATGGTGCCGCGTCCACACCATCGCAGTACTGGAGTGCGAAAAGTCATTGCCCGGCATGTGATCGGACATCGAGGTAGTGCCCTAGACGCAGTAATGCCTCCTTGATATCCGTTGTCGCTCCCGCGAACGAGAAGCGGACCGTGCGATGTCCGTTGACGGTGTCGAAATCGACCCCTGGCGCGAGTGCGACCCCGGTGTGCTCGAGCACATCGGTGCACCAGCCGCGGGAATCTTCGGTGAGATGGCCGATATCGGCATATACGTAGAAGGCGCCATCAGCCGGAGCGAGATCGGCAATGCCCAGCCTCGGCAACCCGTCGAGCAATAACCGCCGGTTCACCGCGTACCGGCGTACATGCCCGTCGAGCTCCTCCTTGGCCGCCGCACTGAACGCGTGCCGCGCGGCGTACTGCGAAATGGCTGGAGGACAAACAGTCAGATTCGAGGCGAGCCGCTGCAACGCGGGCCGCAGCTGAGCGGGCACCAGCATCCAGCCCAGTCGCCAGCCGGTCATGGAGAAGTACTTGGAGACCGAGCCGATCACCACCGATTCCCGCGAAGTCTCCCAGGCCGACGAGGTCGTGCTGTCGGCATGGGAGTTGTCGTAGGTGATGCCGTGGTAGATCTCGTCGGAGATCAGCAGCGTGCCATGCTCCTCGCACCAACGGGCCAGTGCCGCGAGTTCACCAGGCGGGATCACGGTGCCGGTAGGGTTGGCGGGACTGGCTACGATCAAACCCGCCGGTGGCTCCGGCAATGCCTCCAGCATGGCGACATTCGGCTGAAATCTGGTCCTGGCGCCGCAGTCCAACTCCAGCACACGACAACCGAGCGCGGTAAGAGTGTTGCGATAGGCCGGATAGCCGGGGCGCGCGACCACGACGGTGTCACCCGGGTCGAAAGCAGCGAGAAACAACAATGAGAACGCACCCGAGGAGCCGGTCGTCACCACCACATCATCCGGACCCACCTGGTATCCATAGCTCTCGCGATGGTGTTCGGCGATCGCTTCACGAATCGCTAGAATACCGAAAGTCTCGGTATAGCCGAGTAATTCGGACTCGATAGCCAACCCGGTCGCGTGCAGCACCGGCGTGGGCGCAGGCGTAGCGGGCTGCCCCGCGGCCAGGACGAGCACATCACCATGGGTTCTTGCGCGTTCTGCGGCAGCTTTCCACACATCCATCACGTAGAAAGGTGGAATGGCCGACCGGCGAGATTCTCTTGGCACTCGACAGACGGTAGAGCACTCGCTCCCGCACAGTCACGATTACGGTCGGCCCGATGCTTGAAAAAGTTCAGTGCGACGAGCTCGACCACGGGCACGAGGCGGAGGGTATCGGAAGCATTCCACTGGACCAGCGTGCTCCCGGTTCGAACAACCCTGCGCGGGCAGCGGGGCGGAAAGGAGATATGCGCACCTGGTGGGAACGCATACCGGAGCCTCGAGTGATATGGCAGCGCCACCCCAGCAGGGCGCATATACGCGCACTGGCACGCACACACCGGGCACTACTGGCCTGGCTCGCCGCGACAGCGGTGTTGACCTCGGGCGACGCCTCGTTTGCCGGGATACTCACCGAACGTACTCCAGCACCGGACCACGCCCAACGCGTCACTTTCGCCTATCCACCACAGATCCAGAGCACGCCGCCAACGGTGCGCCGGCTTCTGGACGCGATCGCCAACGGTGAGCGGCGGCGCGAGCAGGCGGTAGTCGCGGCCGCCGCGCGCGCAACTCTCGAACGCGCCAAGGCCGAGGCCGCCGCCGCGGTCGCGGGCAAGCGTCAGCCATGGATGACCAGGGGCGCGCCGGTGCTGCCCGGAGCGATCCTGCCCGGCATCGCCGGCTTTGTTCTGCCCACCCGTGGCGTCTTCACCTCTGGATACGGTTCCCGTTGGGGCGCATTCCACAACGGTATCGATATCGCGGGGCCACTCGGCACCCCGATCTACGCGGTCGCCACAGGTACGGTGATCGACGCAGGTCCCGCCCAAGGCTTCGGACTATGGGTACGGATCCGCCACGACGACGGCAGTATCACCGTCTACGGGCATATGTACGACTTCTTCGTCTCAGTCGGTGAACGGGTGCCCGCGGGCATGCAGATCGCCCGCATGGGCAACCGCGGTGACTCGACCGGCTCTCATCTGCATTTCGAGGTGATTGTCGGCGGACGGCACGTAGACCCGGTGCGGTGGCTGGCGCTGCGTGGACTGGACTTCGGCTGAACCCGCCTCCTGGTGACCACGCCGGAGACGCTAGCCACACGAATACTCGGCGATAGCGCCGCGTGCTCAGACCGCGATGTGGTTCTCGACAGCGGCAATACCGATGTCCGTGCGGTAGTGGCTGCCCGGCAACTTGATCGTGGCGATACGGTCATAGGCGCGCGCACGCGCCTCGGCCAGATCAGCCCCGACACCGACCACACTGAGCACCCGCCCACCCGCGGAGAGCAGAGCGCCGTCTTCACGTACCGCGGTTCCGGCGTGCAAGACCATGGCGGTGTCGTCGAACGCCGCCTCACCCGCGCCTGAGATGACATCGCCGATACGCGGACGACCCGGATAGTTCTCCGCAGCCAGCACCACGGTAATCGCAGCGCCATCCCGCCAGCGCGGCGGGGCGACCTGAGCGAGTTCGCCGGTCGCGGTAGCGTTGAGCAGCTCACCGAGCGGACTATCCAACAATGCGAGCACCGCTTGCGTTTCGGGATCTCCGAATCGGCAATTGAATTCGACCACCGCGGGACCAGCCGTACCGATCGCCAGACCGGCATAGAGCAGGCCGGAGAAACCGCTGCCGCGGCGCACCAATTCGCCGGCAACAGGTTTCACCACATCCTCGACGATCGCGGTAACGATCTCATCGGGCAGCCAGGGTAACGGCGTGTAGGCACCCATGCCACCCGTATTCGGTCCGGTGTCACCGTCGCCGACGCGCTTGTGGTCCTGCGCAGGCAGCAGCGGAACCACCGTCTCACCGTCGACCAGGCAGAACAGCGATACTTCCGGTCCATCCAGGAAAGTTTCCAACAGCACCGGGTGTCCCTGCTCCAACAGCTCCGCACCGTGCTTACGCGCGGTGGAGCGGTCTTCGGTCACTACGACGCCCTTACCCGCGGCCAATCCGTCGTCCTTCACCACCCAGGTGGGCCCGAAACGGTCGAGCGCATCGTCGAGTTCGGCCGGGCTGTCCACAACCTCGCTATGCGCGGTGCGCACACCTGCCGCTGCCATCACGTCCTTGGCGAATGCCTTGGAACCCTCGATCCGAGCAGCCGCAGCCGATGGACCGAAGCAAGCGATTCCCGCCGCACGCACCGCATCGGCGACGCCGAGCACCAATGGCACCTCAGGACCGATCACCACAAGGTCGGCACCGATGTCGGTGGCCAGGGCGACCACCTCCTCGACCGAACACGGATCGACCGGGCAGACCTGTGCGTGCTGGGCAATCCCGGCGTTGCCAGGCGCGGCGAAGAGCGCACTCACCGAGGGGTCCCGACGCAGGGCCAGGACAAGGGCATGTTCACGGGCTCCGGAACCGACGACGAGTACACGCACGACGGACAGCCTAAACGAGCCGGGTGCTGTCTTCGCCGCGGCCGGGTCGCTTGGCAGGGATGATGAACAGTGACAACGGATGTGGGCCACACTGCCCGCATCGACCACACCGGAGCAGCTGAAGGATGTGCTGACAATGGGGCTGATCGACGGATTGATGGGTAATGCCGGCCGGATCGATCCGGGCCAGGCGCAACAGGAGTATGCCAGGCTCCTGGGCGACGGCGAACAAGTCTATGCCGCGTATCTGCTGGTCCGAGACGTTATGCTGTTCACGAACCGCCGCCTGATCTTGATCGACAAGCAGGGCGTCACCGGGCGCAAGGTGAGCTATCACAGCGTTCCTTACCGCGCGATCACTCATTTCTCGGTGGAGACGGCGGGCACTTTCGATCTGGACGCCGAATTGGCCATCTGGATCTCGGGCGCGGCCGAACCTCTGCAGAAACGATTCAACCGGCAGGTGGACATCTACGAGGTGCAGGGCATTCTGTCACACTTCGTCGCGGTTTGACGTCCCCTCCCGCGTGAACGCGGGAGATTCCGGTCTGTGCGGCTGGTGCTTCGTCCCGTAAAGGTTGTAGACAAAGCGGCGGCGTAAAGTCCGGGGTTCTGGCGAAGGTCTGCCCCGGACCCAGGCGCGCGGGTGTATGAGAGCGGCGGTGGCTCGACAGATGGCGTGGCCGGTGCCCGACCACCGGGGTGCGCGCCGGTCTAGTCTGCGGTGTATGGCTTCTGTCTTCAGCGCGATCATCGCCGGTCAGCTCCCTGGCCGATTCGTCTGGGAGGACGACGAGTTCGTCGGCTTCCTCACTATCGCCCCGGTCACTGCGGGCCACACCCTCGTAGTGCCCCGTAAGGAAATCGACCAGTGGCAAGACATCGACACCAATACCTTCGCCCGGCTCACCGGCCTCGCCCAGAAGATCGGCCAGGCCGTGCGCGCCGCATGGGACGCACCTCGCGCAGGGCTGCTGATCGCGGGCCTGGAAGTGCCGCATCTGCACGTCCACGTCTTCCCCGCCTTCACACTGGGCGACTTCGACATCTCCGGCGCCGATCCGAATCCGAGCCCCGAATCCTTGGACGAAGCCCAGAACAGGATCAAACAGGCGCTGCGCGATCTCGGTTACGGAGCCAACGTTCCCGACTGAACGCGGTTCCGGCAGACGCGGAAAGCGGTCCGGCCGCGAGATACGGCCGGACTGTAGCCTGTCTCTATCATCCTCCCGCCCCTCCATCGGCTCCGTCTTCACGCAACGGGATATCCATCCCGCCCACCGTGATCGTCCCCAAAGTCTGGCCAGGGGTCCAGTAGATCCTGCCATGCTCGAAATCCTGGTATGTGCTGCCATCCCATGGGATTTCGTCACTCACCGGCCAGCCTAGCGGGCCGTTCTCATAACCAGAGCGGTTCCAGCGGTCACGGATCGCGCCATGCACCCAGAAGGCGGTCTCATTCGATAACCGTCGATACAGTGCGCCGCCCTGAAAACCTTGTACCTCACCCCACGGCAAGCCATCCGGCCCGTTCAGAGTGGTCCGGTCGGTGACCGGGTAACCGAGTGGACCTGTCTCCCAGCGCATCTCCATGAATTTCCCCCACAATGTTTCGGGGATAGCGTGGGCTCCGGTGTCGGGATGCCAATAGATGTAGCCGTGTTCGAATTGGGCGAACCTGCCTACACCATCGGGCGTCGCGATTTCGTCCTCGGTGATCCGTCTACCCAGCCACTCGGTCGCGGCAGCGTGCTCATCGATCGCGTTCGGCAGCGGATCGACAGGTCCAGCAACGGCGAAACTACGCACGTCCTCGGCGAAAACATCCCAGGGAAAGTTCGGTCCGACATCGGTATGCGTACCGATACCGAGGCGCTCGGTCACATATTTGTGGTCGGTGATCCCCTCGCGCAGCTCGTAAGGAGGTGCGATGACGTAGGTGTCGAAACCGTATTTACGTGCATCCTGTACCGCCAGCCAGGCCGCGATCCGGATGTCGTCGCGGATGCGCAGCCAGTCGGCACGACTCCAAGCTGCACGGCTACCCGCGAAGCAGAGGTTGATCGTGTACGGATTCGCGTCCAGCACCGACCAGCTCGCCAGATCGGTGTCGACGACATCGACGACTATGCGATCGCGCAGCGTGTAGTGGTAGCTCACGCCGTTTCTCGGATTGTTGAGGTAGTTCGCAAGACTCTCCGCGGTTCCATTTCCTTCCTGGGTGTGCAGCAGGAAATTCACAATGCGTGCCCCGTGACGGCTGGAAGCCGAGTAGCCCATCTGTTCCAGTTCGATAAAGTCCGGCTTGGGTGCGGTGCCCCCCGGCCCCTGGCCCGGCGATACTGCTTTGGACCACTGGCCGTAGTCTTCGGCAAGCACCTTGTTGACATCCACCACGACGCCACCGACCCGATCACGATCGATGCGGATCTGATGAATGTGCGCGGCTGGATGATCGCCGTTGATCGCGGGATCGCCGGACCAGTTGTGTTGCCAGAACCACGTGGCGACACCGTCTTCCAGCGCCCAATCGATGCAGCGCGCATTACCGTACATACCGGTCCACTCCAGCCCGACTACCGAAGCCCAACCGCGGAGAAATGGCGCGATCAGCGAATTCCATTCATAAAGCGAAGGATTCGCGTCAATTGCGGCGTACAGCGGCCGGAAGCCCGGACCGCCTGCCGCGAAATGGTAGGCGAGCGCGATCCGCGCATGATGTACACCCGCATCGTAACCGCCCCGCCAGTCCGACGTATCCCCCTTACCGTATTGGTAATTGGATACAATCTCGAGCCCGATGGCTCGTAGTCGCGCACAATATTCTCGGGTCAGCGGCTTCGCACCGAAATTCGCACCTGGCCTGGAATCGCTGAAGTAGCCGATGACACCGGCGTATCCGGCGTCCTTGATCGCTTGCGGATCGATCAGTGCGGCAGAGAAATCGATCAACTCAGTCATCGCGCACCCCGATAGTCGTACAAGTCCGGGCCCCAGCCGGTACTAACGCTTTGAGATCAAGCATCTCAACAGCTTTCAGCAATTCGGAACCCGATACCGCTAGATTCGGCCTGCCGAAGCCGATGGGGTACCACCATGTCCGGTTTGTAGCTTATCCGGTGTGTACGCGTGATCTACAAGACCACCGGTGTGAAAGGGTCGCGTGCGGAGCGTGCGAAACGAGGCGAGACGCCGGTGGTCGAGGCCCGTAGGCCGAGTGGAAACTGCCCCGTCCGGTCACTCCGTGGTCGGGTACCGTGACGTAGGTGTCTCGTGGATCGATGTGGAACCGATCCGAGGCGGGGTGCGTCCTATCAGGTAACGGGGGATACCCGGATTCGACGGTAAAGGGAGAGCTGTGCGAGGCGCTCAGACAGTGCGGGCGATCGCCTGCGCAATCGCAGTGACAGCCGGCGCGACCGGATGCAACGGCTCCACGATCGAAGGTTCGGCCGAGCCGACCAGACGGAACATCGACGAGATCATCGTGTTCAACGTCTGCCGAGACCCAGGACTCAGCGACCGGACATTACTCGACGCCGGACTGGACCCGACCACCAAGATGGTGATCTCCGATCCACCCAAAGGCGTCTCCAGCTTCCGCGTCTGCAACTGGGGTCCGATCGACAACAGGTACGGGCCGATGAACTACCGCGTCAGCGTGTTCTCGACCAGCCACACCTTGCAAGAAGGTCGCAATAAGGAGAGCGCGATACTTCTTCGTGAGACGACCGTGAACGGCCGCCAGGGGCATGTGTCCAAGGAAAGAAACGACCCCGAGAGCTGCTATGTCTCGTTCGCGGCCGAGCAGGGCATGTTCGTAGTCCGCGCCGGATGGCTGAGTGAGTACAAATCCAAAGACGGCGACACCTGCCAGATCGCCGCACAGCACGCCGCCGAACTCGAACCCCACCTGCCTCGCTGACCGAACAGTGCGAGTCCGGCAACCACAAGGAGGGGGTCGACATGGCCGAGAAGACCACAGACCAGCACGGATACTGGACCACGCTGGCCCGACAAGCCGTCGCCGGCGAGTTCCGCATGGAACCCGAACTAGGCGAAGCACTCCGCGCGGCAGCCGAGAAATACGCCGAAAGACTCACACTCGCAAAGGAGTACACCAGAGACCTCGAGTTCCTGCGAGGTTGGGGGACCTTGCCCTCTGCAGTGGCGCTTCGCGAGAAGTTCGAGGCCAAAGCAGTTTCCGGTGGCGCTCACGATCCGAAAGATTCCGCCGCCAACCGGATTCAAGAACATATCGACATCGCGTGGCTGCAGCATGACACCTTCGCAGCCGCGATCGGGAAGGCGGAGCTGATCGACCAGCAGCGCGCCGCCGCCCTGCGAGCTACCGGACAGGACATCTGATGGAATTCTCATTCCAGGACGCGGTGATCGCGATCCCGATCGTCGGCACGTACGTGTCGAACGCGATCGGCGGGAACAGCGCCGCCTACCATGCCGCCGCGGAGCGAGGCAGGCTGGGCGATGCCGCGTCGAACAAGTGGACGCCGGACCGCACCGTCATCAACGACGAGTACCAGCGACTCAGCACCGATTTCGACGGAGAGCCGGCACCCGAGGTAGTGCGACCCGAGGCCTTCGAAACTTGGTCTCACCAGGATATCTATGACGCTCTGAACGGCTCCGGCAGTGATCCAGGAGTATCCGCGGCCGATATCAATGCCGGCGCCGATGCCTGGCGACGTCTGACCACCGAGATCGATGACTCCATCGCTGAGTACGACAACACGATCCAGCGGGTCATCGGTGAGATGTGGTCCGGTCGGGCCGCCGACGCCGCAGTCGACGGGATCCGTGAGTATGCCACTCAGGCGAAACAGCTGCCGACTTCGTTCCAGATGGTCGCCAACGGTATCGACCTGATGGAAGGCTACCTGGCCCAGGCCAAAATGTCGGTCCCGGAGCCGGAAAAACTCAGCGGTTTCGATGAATTCGTCGGCCACGTCCCTGGTAATGGGGTGTTCAAGTTCGCTAAGCATCGCGCCAACGAAGCCGAAGCCGCCGCACAGCAGGTCATGACCAGCACCTACCAGCCAGGCACGATGGCAGTCGATTCCCAAACGCCGATCCTTCCCGTCGCGAAAAACACGATCGGGCTCGGCGACCCAGGGCAGGACCCGACCGGACGAACCGGTCCCGGTCCGGCTACCGGGCCGGGCAGCACCGGCGGCGGCCCCGGCCCCGCGGCTATCGAAGTTCCCCGCAGCATCCCGGCCGCCGAAGCTCCGAACGGGGTGGATAACCCGCGGGGTACGGGCGAGCAGTACACCGACCCGGCGTCCACCGCTGCGGTTGGAACTCCGCAGACCACACCCCAGAGCGCTGCCATGTCCGGGATCGGAACCTCTGCCGGCCCTGGTTCCGGCGTGCCGGGTTCAGGTGGTGCCAGTTCTGGTGCGCCCGGGCTGGGCTGGCGCGGTTCCAGTGCGCCCGAGCTGGGTGGGCTCGGTTCCGGAGTGCCCGGCGTCGGTTCAGGTGGCAGTGCTGCTGGGGCGGGCCGCGGCGGCCCTGGTCTCCGCGGAGGTTCACCTACTGGTCCTGGTACCGGAAGCCCGGCCGTCTCCGTGGCTCGTGGAACCGGGACCGGCATGCGGGGGATTCCCGGCACGATGAGCGGCATGCCCGGCATGATGGGCGGCGTGCCAGGACGGGGCGGCGGTAAGGATGACGAGACCGAGCACAAGACACCCGACTACCTGATTCAGGAGCGGGAAAACGAGCTGATCGGCCAGTTGCCGAGGGTTCTTCCACCGGGTGGGGTGATCGGTGGATGACCCGCCTACCTACTGGGAAGCGGTACCGTTTCGGCATCACTGCCTTCCGGATCGCCCTGGAGGCCAACGGCCGCGACCGCGCACCATTTCCGCTGAGCTACCGGCGCGAGCGCGTCGACCACCTCGACGACGACCTCCGCTCCCGAGGAGAGGCCACTCGGCGCCTACAAGCGGGGTATGACGAGATCCTGCATGCCGTATTCGGCGTGCTGCTGGAGCCGCAGGCGCGGGTGGAGATCGCGGGCACCCACGGGCAGCAGCGGCAGGAGGTCCGCGTCTTCGCCGGCATCAGCGGACCGTCCGCCGTACTGGCGGTCCAGGAGCCCGGACCTACTGCGGAACACGGCGGCGACATCGTGTTGACCACCCATCCCGCCACCACCGTTGCCGCCGATATCATCGCCGCGCTTCCCCGGTCGAAACCCGGAAGCACACCCCGCTTCGACGGCCGCCGCAACGATCTGACCGCCCCGGTCCACACCCGCCACCCCACCCGGTTGTCCCCGATCGAGCAGGCGCAGCGGTTCTTCCATCGCCGCCGCGCCGGGAGCGGTGAGATCACAACCTACCCGGGCTATCAACTGGATTCGCGCCCTGCCGACAACGGTCACGGGTTCTTCTGGCTCGACTACCCCGACGGCCGGTACTTGTTGACGAACCACGATGCCGAGAACTTCACTGTCATTCCCGGCGACGCTGAAACGCTGATGCGCCGATTGTCGGAAAACATTGCCGCCTGTGTTCGACCACAAGGATTCTCCTG
>NZ_JBWSOR010000008.1:0-162729 GCF_056629435.1 Nocardia sp. TBRC8007
ATCGACCGGGGTCGGGACGTAGACCTCGGCTGACCGAGACCGAGCGCAGTCGTATCGTGGCCTTGGTAGCCACCACGCCACCGGGGCGGCTGACGCGGCGACCGGAGCAAACACACCTTCATCCCGGTCGGGGCATGCTGGCTAAACCCGCAACAACCATGGTGGCGGATCTTTCGGCGAGAAGCCCTCGCGGGTCAGACCTTTGCCGACCACACCGAGATCGACCAGGCCACCCGCCAAGCCACCGCCACCCTCAACGCCCGCGCACGACCATGGATCTGGGGCAGGCCAGCCCCGAGACCACGCACCCTACGCCACCGTTTTATCTACTACCTTTGAGGAACGCAGCACTAGTATGGGCTTCTGGGTGCAGCGCACGGCGCACGATGTCAGCGACATCACGGTCGGTGAAGGAATCCGGAAGCGGCAGAGCGAGTTCGTAGAACAGTCTGCGCGTTTGCTCTAGGGTCGGCTTATCGGACAGCGTCAATTCTTCGCTATGGCTCATCGGGAGCCTACGACTCTGCTTGAAACTGGCCACCAGCTCCCGATGGAAATCTCGGTAGTAGGGCTTGTCCCGCTCGAACAGCAATGCGGGTGTTTCCGGATCGTCCTGGGTGACGATCACGCAGCTGGACGACAGATCCCAGCGGAATGTCGTCATCACCGACGAAAGCCCCACATCGATAGTCAAGAAAGTGAACCGCTGTCGATACCAACAGGCGGCCAGTATTGTCGCGAATACTTCCTTCCTGGTGCGCTCGGTGGTCCACTGCTCCCCGATACGGTCGACTACCGGGTCCAGGGCGGAACGAAATTGCGCGTAGGTCTTGCAGAGTATTTCGTCGGCTGGGTCCAGGATCTCCAACTGCATACGCAACGGACGCTGTTGTCGCCGCGCGTTTTCCACGCAGGCATGCAATGTCACCGCACGGAAGTAAGTGCCGATCCCGCCCTTGAAGATCCACTGCTCGGTGTCACGCCGAGCCAGTATGTGCGCGTGTCTGATGGCCGGACCGTGGAGTAGCTGTACCGACGACGTGGCGCGCACCGCTTTCGACGATAGGTGTCGATCACGCAGGGACATGCCTGCCAGCAGGCCGAGCAACAACAGCGCAGCCCCGCCCACCACGTCGACATCGATCAGGTCGAGCACCGCGAGCGGCCCGACCACCAGTGCGAAGGCGACCGCGAGGACACCATCGATATTGTTCCGCGTCCAGCTCAGCAACTGTGCCATGCCGCTCCACCCTCACCTGTGGTCTCCACCCAGGATAATGGCAGCGCCGCAGGAAGGACGATGAAAACGAGAAGTTCTGTGCGCGAAGGCGAATGCTCCTGCGAAGCAACCCATGGTACACCGAACAGCGCTACGGGATGAACCGGAGCATGCCTGCGGGCAGGGCACTCGCACGCGACGACACACCTGTGCCCGCGAGCTATGCACCGCCAGTGCCTTCGGTGAAACGGCCACTCTCCTGCAGCTGCCCACGATTGTGCGACTACTACGAGAATTACTGGTGTGGTTCGATCACGGCGGCATCGAAATGTAGCGTGTGCCTCGTCGACACGAGATACTTGTTCACGGCTCCGGCTCCGGCTCCCGCCACGGCGCACGGGTCGCGGCCGCCGCGGCACGCACTTGCGGCGCCACCAGAACAACCTGTCCGAGCACGCCGTTGACGAAGGATGGGGAGTCGTCGGTGGAAAGCTCCTTGGCCAGCTCCACTGCCTCGTCTACAGCGACGACCGGGGGAACATCGGTCGCATGGAACAGCTCCCACACCGCGATGCGTAAGATCGCACGATCCACGGCCGGAAGCCGCGAGAGAGTCCAGTCCTGCAAATAGGATTCGATGGCGCCGTCTACCCGGTCCAGGTTGTCGGCAACGCCTTCGACCAGGGTTCGGGTATAGGCATGCACCGGCGCGACCGCCCCGTCACGGGTAGCCAGTTCAGCACGCTCACCGAGTAGTTCGGCGGCATCGACATCCCTGGCTTCCGCCTCGAACAGCAGATCGACCGCACGACGACGAGCCTTGTGCCGCGTACCGAGCTTCTTGTACGTGGACTTCTTGTCCACGGGTTGGTCCGCCACAGTCACCTCATCCCCTGAGCGCCGGATCCGGCGCTCAGGCGTTGACCCGACCGAGATAGCTACCGTCGCGCGAGTCGATACGCAGCTTGTCGCCGGTGTTGATGAACAACGGAACCTGCACCTCGGCGCCGGTCTCCAGGGTGGCGGGCTTGGTGCCGCCAGTGGAACGGTCGCCCTGCAGACCGATATCGGTGTGGGTGACTTCGAGTTCGACCGAAACCGGAAGCTCGACGTACAGCGGCACCCCCTCGTGTGTGGCGACCTGCGCGGTCATATTTTCCAGCAGGAATCGGGCGCCCGCCCCAATGGTCTCCTCGGCGATGGCGATCTGGTCGAAGGTCTCGCCATCCATGAAGACGTAGTCCGTGCCGTCGTGGTAGAGGTAGGTCATGTCACGGCGATCGACATTGGCGGTCCCTACCTTCACCCCGGCGTTGAAAGTCTTGTCGACCACCTTGCCGGACACGACGTTCTTCAGCTTGGTCCGCACGAAGGCGGGTCCCTTGCCCGGCTTGACGTGCTGGAACTCGACGATCTGCTGGAGCTGACCGTCGATCTTCAGCACAAGGCCGTTCTTGAAGTCGCTGGTGTCCGCCACTGTCTTCGGATCTCCTTGTTCTACCGCTCGGTGTTCTACCGCTCGGTGTGTGCTACCGCTTGGTCGTTCTGCTGATCGGTGGTCTACTACTGCGCCTCCGGCGTACCGGCGTCAGTCGACAACGGTCAGTTCTTTGCTGGTGTGAGTGAGCAACTCCGGGCCCCCTTCGCGCACCACGAGCGTGTCCTCGATCCGGACCCCGCCGCGGCCGGGAAAGTACACACCTGGTTCGACGGTCACCGCCACGCCAGACAGAAGTGTACCGGTTCCGGTTTTCGCGATCCCAGGCGCTTCGTGGATCTGTAACCCGACCCCGTGCCCGAGACCATGCACGAACAGCTTGCCGTGCCCGGCGGCCTCGATGACCGACCGCGACGCGGCATCGACGTCGGCCACTAGCGCTCCGGGCCTGAGTGCCGCACACCCAGCGCGCTGCGACGCTTCGACCAGCGCGTACACCTCGCGCTGCCAATCGGTCGGCGGACCGAGCACGAAAGTACGGGTCATATCGGAGTGATAGCCGCCGACTACCGCGCCGAAGTCCAGCTTGACGAAATCCCCCGCCGCCAGCGTCGTGCCGGTCGGACGGTGATGCGGAATAGCCGAGTTCGCCCCGGTCGCCACAATAGTCTCGAACGACACCGCTTCGGCACCGTGTTCGAACATGGCCCACTCCAGGTCTCTGGCCACCTGACACTCTGTACGACCTGGACGCAGGCCACCACGCTCCAACAATGTGGCCAGACCGGCGTCACCCGCCACGCAGGCCGCGCGTAACTGCTCGACCTCGTAAGAATCCTTGACCATACGTAACTGCTCGACCAGCCCTGGAGTCGCGACGAACTCCAGGCCGGTGCGCTGTTCGAGAAAGCCACGGTGCTGCTCGACCGTGACAACCTGGCTTTCGAAACCAACCCGGCCGAGTTGCCACTCCCCCGCCAGTTGCAGAATCCGGCGGATAGTAGCCCGCGCGATCTCCGACCGCAGATCCGGGACCTGCTCGGCGACCTGGGTCCGGTACCGACCATCGGTGCCGATCACCGTGCGGTCCTCGGCGGCACGCGTATCCCAGGAATGCACGAGCAAAGCGGCGTTGGAGCCGGTGAACCCGGTCAAGTATCTGATGTTCACCAGATCGGTGACCAGCAGGGCGTCCACCCGGTTCTCCACTAACAGGCCACGCAACGCGCTACGTCGGGCCGCGTAGTCTGGCGCGTGGTCCTGGCGATCAGCACACATACGTCAAAGCTACCGCCGCCCCATCGTGGACCGGCACGCAGCACATGCTCCGCGCGCCGTCCAGCGGCGCCGAACACAGAACTTCGGGAGAAAGGCGAACTCGTACGGGAAGCGATAGCACCCATCGAATTTCGCCTATGCCGTCATCACAGCCGACCGGGTGTTGTGCACATGCGGTCATATTGTGCACATTCCGGTCGTGCGCGGCTGCGCGGCATCGAGATCGGGCAAAGGTTAGTGATATGGCCCCGCTCGCACTCATTGTTCTCGCCGCATGGTGCACAGTATTGACCACGCTCGATATCCGCACACAACGACTACCGAACCGACTGACTGGTTCTTGTTCGCTGGCTGTGCTCGGGTATGCCCTGTTCACAGGACAATTCACTGGTGCTCTACTCGGCGCGATACTCCTGTCGGCGCCGTATCTGCTGGTGCACTTGGTCGCACCAGCCGCGCTAGGCGCGGGAGACGTCAAGCTGGCGGCGGCGCTCGGCGGAGCGGCGGCGCTCGGCGGAGCCCAGGCGTGGGTCTGGGCGGCACTCGGCGCACCAGCGCTCACTGCGTTCGTCGCGGCAAGCACGCTGGCCGGTCGACACCTGCTCGCCATCGGCGGTGGCCGCCAGGCCGATTGCCCGGTCACCGTGCCACACGGACCCGCGATGTGTCTGGCGACTCTGCTGGCGCTGTGGTCGTCGGCCCCGTTCCCGGCCTGAAATGGTGACAGATCCGCACCCAGAGAGTCGCCACTACGAGATCCCGAAGCAGCCACCTGCCCGGCTGCCGCGACACCGTAGCACCGGGCGGTGGATCACTCCGACTCCGGCGCCCACCAACCGTCCCGTTAGGGTTCCGGCCACATCGGCGTGCGCGTCGTCACGCCGGGCCGCATTCCGCTGCACCGAGGTCCGCGTGGGAGAATGAACGGCGTGCTGCGTTGGATAACTGCTGGAGAATCCCATGGTCCCGCTCTTGTCGCCCTCCTGGAGGGGATGGTGGCCGACGTCGAGGTGACATCCGAGGAGATCTCCGCTCAGCTGGCTCGACGCAGGCTGGGATACGGACGCGGCGCCCGGATGAAGTTCGAGGCCGACAAGGTCACCATCGTCGGCGGCGTACGGCACGGACGTACGATGGGCGGGCCGGTGGCGATCGAAGTGGCCAACTCCGAGTGGCCGAAATGGGTCACAGTGATGTCCGCCGACCCAGTGGACCCGGCCGAACTCGCCGACCTGGCACGCAACACCCCGTTGACCCGACCCCGCCCCGGCCACGCCGACTATTCCGGCATGCTCAAATACAACTTCGACGACGCCCGCAATGTGCTGGAGCGCGCCAGCGCCAGAGAGACAGCCGCTCGGGTCGCGGCGGGCACCGTAGCGCGCAACTTCCTACGTCAGGCATTCGGCGCTGAGGTGGTCTCACATGTGGTCTCGATCGGTCCCGCGTACAATCCGACCGGCATCGTGCCGACCGCCGCCGACCTCGCCGCAGTAGATCAGAGCCCGGTACGCGCGTTCGACAAAGACGCGGAAGCGGCGATGATCGCCGAGATCGAAGCAGCCAAGAAGGACGGCGACACGCTTGGTGGTGTGGTCGAGGTGATCGTCGAGGGACTTCCGGTGGGCCTCGGCTCGTTCACCAGTGGCGAGAGCAGGTTGGACTCGCGACTGGCTGCCGCGCTCATGGGTATCCAGGCCATCAAGGGCGTCGAAGTGGGGGACGGCTTCGAGACCGCGCGCAGGCGCGGCAGCCGAGCACACGACGAAATGCGGCCAGGCCCCGGTGGGGTATTGCGCTCCACCAATCGGGCAGGTGGCCTGGAAGGCGGCATGACCAACGGTGAGCCGCTGCGGGTGCGTGCGGCGATGAAGCCGATCTCCACCGTGCCGCGTGCACTATCCACCGTCGACATGACCACTGGTGACGAAGCCGTCGCGATCCACCAACGCTCGGATGTATGCGCGGTCCCCGCCGCGGGTGTGGTCGCCGAATCCATGGTGGCGCTGGTCGTCGCGCAAGCCGCGCTGGAGAAGTTCGGCGGCGACTCGCTCACCGAGACAGCCGACAATATCGCAGGCTACCTCGAACGAATCAGCGCCCGCCCCCCGGTGCCCGCAGGCAGTCGGTCACAGTGATCGCGCAGACCGATCCACGTGCCCCGCGCGTGGTGCTGGTCGGACCGCCTGGGGCGGGCAAGTCCACGATCGGCCGCAAGCTCGCCAGGGAACTCGCGGTCGAGCTGTACGACACCGATACCGGTATCGAGCGCGAAACCGGACGCACGATTCCGGAGATCTTCGCCGAAGACGGCGAACCCGAGTTCCGCAGAATCGAAGAGCAGGTCGTGCGCCGAGCTCTTCTCGGCCGGCGTGGCGTCGTCTCGCTCGGCGGCGGCGCCGTGCTGTCCGCGAACACTAGGGCGCTACTCCGCGACCGTACCGTGGTCTACCTGGAAATCAGTGTGGCAGAGGGGCTTCGGCGCACCGGAACGAGTGCACAACGTCCGCTGCTCAACGGTACCGATCCCGGTGCGAAATACCGTGAACTAATGCGTATCCGCCGCCCACTCTATCGGGAGGTAGCCACCATCCGGGTACGCACCGACGGCCGTAGCCCGGGCCGAGTGGTGCGGATGATCATGGCCAAGCTCGGCATAGAGTCCGCGTTGCCGGCCACGACCAAACCGAGTCCTCGGCAGCCGTCCGGTACGAACTCGCAGGGCGGTAGCCGGTCTCGGGCCCGGCGCCGCGCCAGGGCCAGGGCAGCCGCCCGACGTAGATTGCTCGAGCAGGGCGGGACCACCGAGACCGGTTCCGCGCCGGTACCCGGGGTTACTACGACCGGCCGATCCCGGCGCAGCAGACAAGGCATCAACAAGGGTGAACCCAGCAGCGACAAGAGCAGTGCGGACAACGGTGACGCGACGAGCGGCTCAACCACACGCGCTCGCGCCCGAGCCCGCACACGCCGGAAACCGACAACATCACCAATAGAATCGGAGCAAACCACGTGATAGAGCCGACTCGTCTCGAAGTCCGGACCGCCGACCCATATCCGGTGATCATCGGCCGCGGCTTGCTCGGCGAACTCGTCGAGTCGGTCAACAGTGCGAACACTGGCGTGCGCACCGTGGCTGTCTTCCACCAACCGCCGCTCGCCGAGACCGCTGAGACGGTGCGAAAGACCTTGGCCGACACCGGTATCGACGCCCACCGTATCGAAATTCCGGATGCGGAGGCAGGCAAGGACCTAGCTGTCGCCGGATTCTGCTGGGAGGTGCTCGGACGTATCGGGCTGACCCGTAACGATGTAGTGGTCAGCCTCGGTGGAGGCGCTGCCACCGACCTGGCCGGTTTCGTCGCCGCGACCTGGATGCGCGGCGTACGCATCGTGCATGTGCCCACCACCTTACTCGCCATGGTCGACGCAGCGGTCGGCGGCAAGACCGGCATCAATACTGAGGCGGGCAAGAACCTCGTCGGATGCTTCCATGAACCCTGCGCGGTACTGGTCGACCTGGCCACGCTGGAAACGGTGCCGCGCCACGAAATCGTTGCCGGCATGGCCGAGATCATCAAGGCTGGATTCATCGCCGATCCAGTAATTCTCGATGTACTGGAGCGCGACCCGCAGGCCGCCCTCGATCCAAGGGGGGAAGTACTGCACGAGCTGATCCGCCGGGCTATTCGGGTGAAAGCCGATGTGGTTGCCGCCGATCTGAAAGAGTCGAGCCTGCGCGAGATACTCAACTACGGCCACACTCTCGGCCACGCGATCGAGCGGCGGGAACGCTATCGCTGGCGGCACGGCGCGGCGGTCGCCGTCGGTCTGGTGTTCGCCGCGGAGCTCGGTCGTCTCGCGGGTCGGCTCGACGACGCCACCGCCGACCGCCACCGCACTATCCTGTCTGCTGTCGGATTACCGACCAGCTACGACGCCGATGCGCTACCCCAGTTGCTCGATACCATGCATACTGATAAGAAAATGCGTTCCGGCGTACTGCGTTTTGTCGTACTCGATGGTCTGGCCAAGCCTGGTCGTCTGGAGGGACCCGATCCGTCCCTGCTGGCCGCCGCATACGCGGCGATCGCCCGCACGAATGATCCGGGCAGCGACAGTGCGGTTTTGCTGTAACGCGTGGTACCGACCGTTCGGCGCCGGATAGGCGAGTGGCGGCGGATCAGATCACAGTGCCTGCGGCGGAAAGCAGAGATGGCGGAGTCGAACGACCCTTGCCTCCCTTCCGTTCGGCCAGCAGACGACCGATACCGACACCGATCGATGCGGGCACGAAGATCAACAGTATGATGAACGACGCGCCTGCTGTGACTTCGAAGAGCAGACCGTTGTCACCGAGGTCGAAGCGCGGCAGGAAGTCCAGTACCCAGGCGACCAAGCCACTGCCGACCCCGCCCGCAACAGCGGCCTTCAACCAACGCATGGTCAGATCGGGCCCACGACCGGAGCCCGAGCCGGCGGCGCGGCTACGGCGGCCGTCGAGCGCCCCCCATACCACAATGGCCGCGATCAGCACGACCAAAGATAGAGTGCGCATCTGCGCGCCGTGCGTCGGCCAGTCCACCATCGCGAACCCGAGCACGATACGCAATGCCACCACTAGTGCGCCGAGCACAACAGACCGCAGTAACCAAGCAATCATGCCGACCACCATAACCCGCGCCACCTGGATCTCAGCTAGAGCTCGTCTCGGATTTCATACCGCAATTTCCTACCTGAACCGGCATTCGATACAGACAGGCCCCTAGTCCCAGTCCGCCAAGGCGGCAGCCATCTCAGCCCGCGGCGCCGGGTGCCCGGTGAACTGCTCGACCTGTCCGTAGGCTTGGTTCAGCAGCATCTGCAGGCCGCTGACTGCTATACGACCCGCGCGCTCGACGGCCTGCGCCAACGGAGTCGGCCATGGATCGTAGATCGCGTCGAGAACCACCGGGGCCGCTGCCACCGAGTCCGCGACCGCAGCAGCAGCAGCAGCAGGAATGGTACTAACGACCGCCCCGACCTGCGCGCAGGCGGCACCGATGGGCGCGGCCGCGAAGCCGACCAAAGAGGCGGACATTCCCAACCGTTCCGCGAGTTCCAGGGCACCCCGCGCTCGGCCGGCGTCTCGCGCGACCAAGGTAACCGATTCGGCACCCAACTGCGCCAGTGCCAGCAACGCAGGCCGCGCGGTGCCGCCCGCACCCAGCACCATCCCCTCGGCCACCTCGGCGATACCGGCGCCGCGTAGCGCACCGAGCACACCGTCCACGTCGGTACAGTCGGCTCGCCATCCGTTCGCGGTGCGGACCAGTGTATTGGCCGATCCGACCAGAACGGCACGTTCGGTCCGCTCATCCGCGTAGGCCAGCGCTGCTTCTTTGCCCGGCATGGTCACCGAGAGCCCCACCCATTCCGGCCCGAGTCCATCGACCAGTCCGGGCAGATCCCCGGCCGAACACTCGATACGCGCATAGGTCCAGTCCAGTCCGAGCGCACGGTAGGCTGCCGAATGGAGCTGCGGGGAACGTGAGTGCGCGATCGGCTTACCGAGCACCGCCGCTTTACGATTACCGGCCACTGTCGAGAATTCCGCTCTGCCTTGCCTTCTCGATATTACGAAGATGCTGCCCGTAACTTTCGGCGAACAAGGTGGTGCCGCGCTTGTCGATCGTGACGAAGTACAGCCACGGCCCCGGCGCCGGATTCTCCATGGCGCGCAACGCCTTCAATGATGGCGACGAGATCGGTGTAGCGGGCAGACCGGCCATGGCGTATGTGTTCCACGGAGTTTTCTCGGACCGGTCGGCGTCGGTGGTCGCGACCTCGGTCCGGTCCAGGGTATAGTTCACGGTCGAGTCGAACTGCAACGGCTGGCCGACTCGCAACCGATTCACGATCACACGTGCCACTTTGGGCATGTCCTGCGGCAGCGCTTCCCGTTCGATCAGCGAGGCTGCGATGAGCGTTTGATAGGGAGTCAGCGTGGTTTTCGCCTCGGACTGCAGCAAACCGGTGTCTTCATAGCTGCGGGCGCTCGCGGACACCAACTGCCGCAAGATCTGCTCCGGTGTACCGCTCGGATCGAAATTCCAGCTACCTGCGGCGATCAGCCCCTCTAGCTGCCTACGGCGGTCCGGGACGTTACGGACAGCTTGCTCGGCCCAGGCCGGCACTCCCAGTGCGGACGGATCTAGGCTCGCACCTGCGGCATCGAGCTGTTCGTAGGTCACGCATGTGCGCGCGGGTCCGGTTCCGATGCAACTGGCTTCGGCGATCTTGCGATAGATGCCGTCCTTGCGCGCGCCGGTGTTCACATCGTGCTGATCGTGCAGCTGACGCCCCTCCGACACCACTAAGTTGCCCACTCGCGAGGAGTTGGTCACCAGCGCGGATACCGCTTGCGCCGCGGGGATGTGACTGGGGATCGCATAGTAGCCCGGCTGCACCGTGCTCATATTCGAATTACTCACAGCCGCTTGGAAAAAGGCAGCCGTGCTCGCGACAACCCCCTGCTCGACCATGGTCGCGCCGATCTGTTGAGAGGTGTCGCCTGGGTGCACCTGCACCACTACCAGCGGTCCGGCTTCACCCGCATAGTCAGCCGGTGCGCCCGAATCGCCGACCAGTTTCATCCCCGCGAAGATCGCCGCGCCAGTGCACAACAGCACGAACACACCGGCGACGACCCCCAGGTTCCTGCGCTTGCGCTTGTGCTCGGCGGCCTTGCGCGAAGCGGCGCGGGAACGCTTGCCGTGCCGAGCGCCGGAAGAACGCTCCGACTGGTGATGTTTCGGAGGCGGCGAAGCCTCCTGTTGGCGGCCGACCTGTGAACGCCGACCGCTGCGCTGCGAGGTCGTCGGCGCAGGCGACTCCTCACTGTCTTCGACATGACTGTCGTCGATATCGTCGTCCTCGACATAGCGAGGAATGACGGTAGTGTCGTCGTCGTGCTCAGCCCAGGCACTGTCATCTCTGCGATACCGCCGATCAGCTTCGCGCTGACGGAACAGCTCCTCTGCCCGCGCCCACCGATCGGTCATATATCGTCCCCCGACGACGCGTGACGGACCGTTTCCACCGAGCTAAACACCGCACTCCGTTCGTCCAACCATCCTTGCAGGATCGATACCGCTGCCGCTTGATCGATGACCTGACGTTGGCCACGCGCTCGAACACCACTGTCCCGCAAAGCGCGTGCAGCTGACACCGTAGTCAAACGTTCGTCGGAAAGCCGGACCGGTATCGGCGCGACAGCATCTCGCAATCGATCAGCGAATTCAGTGGCCAGCCTAGCGGCGACCCCCTTGTCCCCGCGTAATGTCCGTGGCAATCCGACAACGACCTCGACGGCCTCGTATTCCCACACAATTTCGGCAATTCTTCCGATATCGGGCGTTACTGTGCGCTGACGGTGCTTCACACGCGGCACGGTCTCCACCGGCGTGGCGAGAATGCCATCGGGATCGCACGTGGCGATCCCGATCCGTACACTGCCGACATCGACCCCGATCCGCCTTCCTCGCCCAGGATCGGTAGCCGGGTTCGGGCGGTCGGCATCGGGCCGCACGGACCTTTCCTGTTCGCGGGAGTCGTCCATCACCCGGCCAGTTCGGCCACCTGTGCGCGGACTGCGGCCAGACCCGCCGGAATACCGGACGGGTCCGAGCCTGCGCCCTGAGCCATCTCCGGCTTACCACCGCCACGTCCTGCGATGCTGGGACCGAAGCTACCGACCAGATCCCCGGCCCTGAGACCGAGTTCCTGGGCGGGCTTGTTCACAGTGACCACGAACGGCACTTTGCCATCGGTATTGCCGAACAGCGCCACTACCACGGGCTCGGTACCGAACCGGCCGCGAATATCAGTGGCCAGCGTTCGCAGATCGCCTGCGGGCACCCCCTCCGGGGCTGCTGCGGCGACCAGCAGCAGGCGACCGATCCGCTCGGCCGCGTCGACGAATTCGGTTGCCGCGGAGAGCACCGCGGCCCGCTTGGTCCGCTCCAGCTCTTTCTCGGCGACCTTGAGCCGCTCTACGAGCTGCTCGACGCGACCTGGCACTTCCTCCGAGGGCACCTTCAGTGTGGTGGCGACGCCGGCCAACAACGCACGCTCCTTGGCCAGATACTTGTAGGAATCCAGGCCGACGAAAGCCTCGACCCGCCGTACCCCGGAACCGACCGACGACTCGCCGAGCACTGTAATCGGTCCGATCTGCGAAGAATGTCGCACGTGCGTACCGCCACAGAGCTCCATGGAGAACGGACCACCGATCTCCACCACGCGGACCTCGTCACCGTAGTTCTCACCGAACAGGGCGAGCGCGCCCATCTGCTTGGCCTTCGGCAGATCGGTGACAAAGGTGTTCACCGGGAAGTCCGCGCCGACCGCATCGTTGGATACAGCTTCGATATCGGCCTTCTGCTGCTCGGTCAGCGGGCCCTGCCAGTTGAAATCGAAACGCAGATAGCCCGGTTTGTTCAACGAACCAGCCTGCACCGCATTCGGGCCGAGCACCTGCCGGAGCGCGGCGTGCACCATGTGCGTGCCGGAATGTCCCTGGGTGGCACCGCGTCGCCAGGCCGGATCGGCCTGGGCTAGCACGATATCCCCCTCGGTGATCCGGCCCTGCTCCACCGTGGCCTTGTGCACCCACAGCTTCTTGGCGATCTTCTGTACATCGTTCACCCGCAGTTTCAGACCGGAGGAGGCGACGATCGAGCCGCGATCGGCAATCTGACCACCGGATTCGGCATAGAGCGGGCTGCGATCCAGGATTACCTCGACGTCCTGACCCGCGGTCGAGGCCGGCACGCGCATACCACCGACGATCAAGGCGAGCACAGTGGCTTCGGTGGCCAGCTCGTCGAAGCCGGTGAACTCGGTGGCGCCGCGATCGACCAGCTCCTTGTAGACCGTGAGGTCCGCATGCGCGTGCTTGCGGGCCTGAGCGTCCTCCTTGGCGCGCTGGCGCTGCTCGGCCATAAGCGAGCGAAAGCCTTCCTCATCGACCGAAAGGCCGGCCTCGGCAGCCATCTCGAGAGTCAGATCGATCGGGAATCCGTAAGTGTCGTGCAGGGTGAAAGCGTCCGCCCCGGCGATCGTCGTGCCGCCCTCGGCCTTCACCGCGGCGGCGGTGTTGTCGAACAGGGTGGAACCGGTGTTCAGCGTCTTGAGAAACGCGGTCTCCTCGCCGACCGCAACGGTCTCGATACGGTGGAAGTCGGTAGCCAACTCGGGGTAGGACGGGGCCATCAGATCGCTGACGATCTTGATGAACTCGCCCATTACCGGCTTCTCCGCGCCGAGCAGGCGAGCCGAGCGCACAATGCGACGCAGCAGGCGCCGCAGCACATAGCCACGGCCGTCATTTCCTGGATTCACCCCGTCGGCGATCAGCATAGCGGCAGTGCGGACATGATCGGCGATCACACGGAAGCGCACATCGTCGTCGTGCCGCACGCCATAGTTGCGTCCGGACAGCTCTTCGGCTCTACCGATGATCGGACGCAGCAGGTCGGTCTCGTAAACATTGTCCACGCCCTGCAGCAACATCGCGATCCGCTCCACACCCATACCGGTGTCGATGTTCTTCTTCGGTAGCGCCCCGACCGGAGGATGCCCCCGCTTGGGGCTCAGCTCACCGCGAACGTCCTGCATGAAGACGAGATTCCAGATCTCGAGGTAGCGGTCTTCGTCGGCGACCGGCCCACCGTCGCGACCGTGCTCGGGCCCGCGATCGTAGTAGATCTCCGAACACGGCCCCCCCGGACCCGGCACGCCCATGTCCCAATAGTTGTCCTTGCCGTCACGGAATTGGATGCGCTGCTCGGGGATGCCCGCGACCCGCCGCCAGATCTCGGCCGTCTCCGGATCTTCCTGATACACAGTCACCCAGATCCGCTCAGGATCGAATCCATAACCACCTTCGTCCTGCGGCTTGGCGATCAGGTCCCAGGCAAGGGTGATCGCACCCTCCTTGAAGTAGTCACCGAAGGAGAAATTTCCCGCCATCTGGAAGAATGTGTTGTGTCGCGTCGTAACGCCGACCTCTTCGATATCACCGGTGCGCACGCATTTCTGTACGCTGGCCGCTCGCGGATAGGGAGGCTCTTCCTGCCCCAAGAAATACGGCTTGAACTGGACCATGCCTGCGTTGACGAACAGCAGGTTCGGGTCGGCCAGGATCAGCGAGGCACTCGGCACCTCGGTATGGCCGGCCCGAAGAAAATGGTCCAGGAAACGCCGTCGAATCTCGTGGGTCTGCACAACTATCCAGCCTACCGGTGTCGTGCGCGCGATTATCCAGCGACCGGTGGTCCGAGCGCGTTCTCCTGAGTGAGCGAGAGCGATACAGTCAACTGCGGACGATACGACGCAGCTTATCAATTCGAGGACCGATCTCCCGTTCGTGACCGTGCCCAGTGGGGTGGTAGTAGTCCACACCGATCAGTTCGTCGGGCGGGTATTGCTGAGCGAGCACGCCGTCGGTGTCATCGTGCGGATATCGGTATCCGACGGCACTGCCGAGTGCGGCCGCGCCTTGATAGTGGCCATCGCGCAGATGTGCTGGTACCGCCCCCGCCTTGCCTGCGGCGACGTCGGCCATGGCGGTATCTATCGCGGCCACCACAGCGCCGGACTTCGGAGCGGTCGCCAGGTGGATCGTGGCCTGTGCCAGCGCGAGCCTGCCTTCCGGCAGACCGACCAGCTGCACCACCTGCGCGGCGGCGGTCGCCGTCTGCAACGCCATCGGGTCGGCCATGCCGATGTCCTCGCTCGCATGAATCATCAACCTGCGTGCGATGAAGCGCGGATCCTCGCCCGCGCTCAGCATGCGGGCCAGATAGTGCAGCGCGGCGTCGACATCCGAACCGCGGATGGATTTGATGAACGCACTGGTCACGTCGTAGTGCTGGTCGCCTGCACGGTCATAGCGCACGGCGGCCCGGTCCAGGCCGGCCTCGACGAGATCTATATCAACAGTGCCGTCGGGTGCCGATTCGGCCGAGGCCTCCAATGCGGTCAGCGCCCGGCGGGCATCGCCGCCGGCGATCCGCACAATGTGATCGAGCGCGTCATCGGTGACGACGTACCGGCCGCCGAGTCCGCGCGGGTCGGTGAGCGCCCGGGTGAGTACCTGTCGGATGTCCACTTCGGTGAGCGCCCGCAATTGCAGCACCAGCGAGCGCGACAGCAGCGGCGATACCACCGAGAACGAGGGATTCTCCGTGGTCGCGGCGACCAACAGGACGATCCGGTTCTCCACCGCGGCCAGCAGCGCGTCTTGCTGGGTCCTGGAGAAACGGTGTACCTCGTCGATGAACAGCACAGTCTGCTCGCCCGCCGTCAGCCTGCGCCGTGCCGTATCGATGATCCCGCGCACCTCCTTGACCCCGGCGGAGAGAGCCGACAACGCCTCGAATCGGCGGCCGGTCGCCTGCGAAACGAGCGCGGCGAGGGTTGTCTTCCCGGTTCCTGGCGGGCCGTACAACAACACTGATGCCGCACCCGAGCCCTCGATCAACCTACGCAACGGAGAGCCGGGGCCGAGTAGATGCTGCTGCCCGACCACTTCCGCCAGTGTGGCGGGGCGCATACGCACCGCCAAGGGCGCTCCCTGGTCTCTGCGCACCACCGCGTCGATAGAGTAATCCCCGGGCACGGCGGTATCTGGCATATCGAACAAGCCATCGCTCACCAGCAGAACGTTACCGAGCTACACCAATAGCACTTCGTCCCGCTCCGACTGTCCCGCGAACACCCCGCTCCCGGCGCAGGTCTCGGATACTACTCCGCGCAGAACCGAGTTGCGTGTCATCAGTACTTCGTATGGGATCGCTACCGTGACCGAAAAATTTCTCTTTTCAGATCAGGGAGCCACCGGACGCTTCGCTCGGCGCGCTCTTCTGCGGGGCGGAGCGGCAGCAGCCACCGCTACCACAGTGTTCGGCGCCGGACACTCCGGCGCGGCGCCACCGGCGTTCCGGCACGGCGTCGCCTCGGGTGACCCGCTTCCCGGTGGCGTGATCCTCTGGACTCGTGTCACGGTCTCCGATGACGCAGTCCCTGGCTCTGGACTGGGCAACCCGGCAATAGTGCGCTGGGAGGTCGCCGCGGATGAGCGGTTCACAGCGATCACTGCTTCCGGAAGCACGACAGCCACAGCGGGTTCCGATCACACTGTCAAGATCGATGCATCCGGCCTCGCACCCGCGACAGAGTACTTCTATCGCTTCAGCGCACTGGGACAGACATCTCCGATCGGCCGCACCAGAACCGCGCCCGCTGCCGAACAGTCTCCTGGGCGCCTCCGATTGGGCGTGGTCTCCTGCGCGAACTGGGAAGCCGGATACTTCGGCGCCTACCGTCATCTGGCTGACCGCACCGACTTGGACGTGATCGTACATTTGGGCGATTACCTCTACGAATACCGCCGCGGCGAGTACGGCGGCCGCACCGGCACAGTGCGCCCGCATGAACCGGCCAACGAAATCATCAGCCTGGCCGATTACCGCATCCGGCACGGACAGTACAAGACCGACCCGGATCTACTCCGCCTGCACGCCGCAATGCCGTTCATCTGCACCTGGGACGACCATGAATTCGCGGACAACTCCTGGTCCGGCGGCGCGGCCAACCATGACCCCGCGACCGAAGGCAGCTGGAAGGACCGCCGCGCCGCCGCCACGCAGGCCTATCTGGAGTGGATGCCGGTCCGTACAGCCGGATCCGGCGCCGAAGTGCGGCTCTACCGCAGGCTCCGCTTCGGCACCTTGGCCGAACTGTCCATGCTGGATCTGCGCAGCTATCGCGACCGCGAGGCGGGCCCAGTCGCGGGCTGGCGAGTAGCCGACGACCCGGCACGCACTATCACCGGCAAGGCACAGATGGAGTGGCTGACCGCTGGCCTGGCATCCGCGCCGGTGCGGTGGAAGCTGGTCGGCAACTCGGTGATGATCGCCCCGTTGGTCTTCCCACCACTGGAACCGGCCACGACAGCGACGATCACCAGCATCATGGGCATACCTCGGTCCGGCCTGACGATAAACGGCGACCAATGGGACGGCTACACCGCCGATCGCGCCCGGTTGTTCCACGCCATCACCGAGCAGCAGATCTCCGATGTAGTTTTCCTGACCGGCGATATCCATTCCTCTTGGGCCGCGGACCTGCCCGTCGATGCGGCGAATTACCCGGGCGGCGCCACGGTGGGCACCGAATTCGTCGTTCCCTCGGTGACCTCGCTCAGCATCGGCGACATGATAGGAGCGAACACCGCGCCGATCGCGGAATCGGTCAGGGCGGTCAACCACCACCTGCGTTATGCCGAACTGGATTCCCATGGCTACGGCGTACTGGAAGTCACTGCGGAACAGGTGCAGATGGACTGGTACTACCTACTGAATGTGGCAGACCCGAATTCCGCTGTACGCTACGGGGCCTCTTTCGCCACACGTTCCGGCGGCCGGGTCGAGCAGCGCCGGACCCCGCTCAGCTGAGCTCATCGCGTGCCGGGCGGCCTATTCCGACCAGTGCTCTTCCAGCCTTGCCGAGACGTCCTCGGCGAAATCCCCGACAATATCGTCGCCCGTGCACCGCGCATCCTCCGCGAGCGCGGCCCAGCGGTTGATCAGCGCCTCCGAACGCGGCACCGACAGCCCGTGCTCCCGTGCCGCGGCGATGCGTGTGTGATCGGCGGGCAGGAACCAGTAGGTCGACAGCCACACCCAGATCAGCCGGGCCTCGAGAATGCGCTGAGCGAGCAAATCATCATCGGCCAGCGCGGGCCACACTCCCACGACCTCCGAGCGCCAGGCCTCCACCATCTGCCCGGCGCGCTCGCGCGAAAGCTCGACATCACACAGGCAACCGGGAAAAGACACCAGCACATAGGCGATGTCCAAGGTGGCATCACGGAACCCGCCCCACTCGTAATCGAGAAAGCGGGCGCCCTCTTCGTTCAAGATCACATTGTCCGGACACAGATCCGACGGGCTGAACGCGCGGAAACGTCCCGCCGAATACAGCCGGTTGCCGTGCACGATCCGCTCAGCGACCTCCTTGGGTACCTCGATACCCAATTCTCGCTGCAACAGCCCGGGCACTTCGGCGATCGCCGACTCGGCCTGCTGCGCGATGCCGTCCACCCGGTGCACCACATCGACCCGGCGTAGCAAGGCGACGAAATCCGCTTCGCGTCCGACGGTGGCGGCATGCATCCGGCCCAGCGCCTGCGCGAACGCCATCAGCGCGTTGCGGGCGACCGGTTCGGCACCGGACTGCAAGACCGTGGTCAATGGGGAATTCTCGCCGAGATCGCTGAGAATCAGCAACCGATCGGGGAGGCTGTGCGCAATCAGGTATGCGCCCGGCCGCTGTTCCCTGCTGAGCGCGGTGGTGAACTGATACGACACGGTCTCCCGGAGAAACGCGGAGTCGACGCTGGCGACACCTGGAGCCAAGCCGCCGGTCCTGTGGTCCTGCGCGGATCCACGAAGCTGCTTGAGGATCAGGGTTCGCGGTAACGAGAAAGCGTTCTCGGCTACCCGCACACGGAGGACTGTCGTCCTACCGCTACCGCTGAGCTCGATCGGATCGCTCAACTTTACCGGAGCACCCATTCGTTTTGTGAGCAACTGTTGCGCTGCGGAAACGACTTCGGCGGCGCGTTCGGCCAATAGTGCGGTCATCGCCTCTCAAGCTACTCGCATCGGGTCACTTCTAGCGAGCGGTTACACAACCTTTCCGCGTCGCTCGGCGTGTCCCCGGCACAGCCGGATGGTGAGTACCGAGTGCTTGACACCTGTGCATCCGTCGGGTTTTCTCATCGTCAACTACTGTGCGCCACATCGTAAGCCGACCAAGTGGAAGGGTTTATATGTGACCGGAACCCCGCCTCCCCCACCGGAGCGATCGGCCGGCGATACTTTCCTCCCTGGCGACGAGCGGATCGCGGCGCGACCCGAGCAGCATGCGAGCCGGGCCCCACAGAACCCGAACCCTCGGGCAGACCAGAATCACGAAGAGATGGCGGGCCACCCCGAATTCGCGGAGCACGGCCCGGCACGCCATGGCAGCGCGCATCCTCCTCCACCCACACCACACGCAGAACATAGCCAGCAAAGCGCCGAACAGAGCTGGGCCTCCGCGGGGACCGTCCCACCGCGAAAACCTGTCTACGGCTACCAACGGGCCCCGACAGGACCCGAAATACTCGACGTGGGCCGAGCGCTCGGATACGGCTGGGCGACATTCCGGGCCAATCCGGGCCCCTGGGTCGCAGTGACAGCGGTAGGCATGGTCGTCTACCTGGCGTGCCTGCTCTTCGTGCAAATCACCGAGCCGGCGACGATACTGGCGGTGCTGTTCATATTCCTTGCGGTCATGGCGGCGGTATGGCTGTTGCAAGCGGCCATGGTGCGCGGCGCACTATACGAAATCAATGGCATCCCACCTCCTTTCGGCGCGTATTTTCGCGCAGTGAACGCTGGAAATGTACTGCTTACCGCGCTACTCGCGTTCACGGCGTCGTTTCTCGGCTCGGCGCTGTTCATCCTGCCCGGTCTTGTCGTCGGCTGGCTGTGCATGTTCTCGTTGCATTTCGTCATCGATCAGGACCAGGGTCCGCTCGAAGCGCTGAAGTCCAGCTGCATGCTGGTGCTCGCCAATGCCGGGCAGACACTCCTGCTTGCCCTCGCGGTGGCAGTGCTGACCTTTCTCGGAGCACTACTGTGTGGCCTAGGCCTGCTGGTCGCGGGCCCGGTCACTGTTATGGCGGTGACCTACGCCTACGGTGTACTCACCGGTAACATACCCCCTTCTGGGTAGCATAGTGCTCGTTCGGCAGTCGGCGAGCGCGTATCGGTCCGGCACTCGGATCATTCCACCGCCGCCGATCGCTATACCGAGCCGACCACATTCATGTAAGAGCGACGGCCCCGCTCTGGTCGACGTCGACCAGAGCGGGGCCGAGGTCGCATATCAGCGGCTGCGCGCTAGGACGCGACCTCGGCGTTTACAGCCCTCGGTTCCGGCTTGGCATCCAGTCCCGCCTCCTTGCGCTGCTGCTCGGTGATCGGCGCGGGTGCTTCGGTCAGCGGGTCGACACCACCGCCGGTCTTCGGGAAGGCGATGACCTCCCGAATCGATTCCTCGCCCGCGAGCAACGCGGTGACCCGGTCCCAGCCGAAAGCAATGCCGCCGTGCGGCGGAGCCCCGAAGGCGAAAGCATCCAGCAGGAAGCCGAACTTCTCCTGCGCCTCCTCGTAACTGATACCCATCACCTCGAATACCCGCTCTTGCACATCGCGACGATGGATACGGATCGAGCCACCGCCGATCTCATTGCCGTTACAGACGATGTCGTAGGCGTAGGCCAGCGCCGAGCCCGGATCGGTGTCGAAGGTATCCAGCGACTCCGGCTTCGGTGCGGTGAACGCGTGGTGCACCGCGGTCCAGGCAGAGTGCCCCACTGCGACGTCGCCGCTCGCAGTCGCCTCAGCGGTCGGCTCGAACAGTGGCGCATCCACGATCCATACGAACGACCAAGCATCCTCGTCGATCAGTCCGACCTTGCGGGCGATCTCGACGCGCGCCGCACCGAGCAGCGCGCGCTGCGCCTTCGCGGAACCGGCCGCGAAGAACACACAGTCACCCGGTACTGCGCCGACATGCTCGGCCAAGCCCTCACGCTCAGCGGCGCTGAGATTCTTGGCGACCGGGCCACCCAGAGTGCCGTCCTCATCCACCAGGACGTAGGCCAGTCCTTTGGCGCCACGCTGCTTGGCCCACTCCTGCCAGGCGTCGAGCTGCCGCCGCGGCTGGCTTGCGCCACCTGGCATGACCACCGCACCGACGTAGGGCGCCTGGAAGACCCGGAACGGGGTGTCTGCGAAGTATCCGGTGCACTCGGTGATCTCCACTCCGAAGCGCAAGTCCGGCTTATCGGTGCCGAAACGACACATGGCCTCGGCATAGGTCATATGCGGGATCGGCGTGGCGATCTCGTAGCCGACCAGATTCCACAACGCGACCAGGATCTCTTCGGCCAGACCGATCACATCTTCCTGACGCACGAAGCTCATCTCGATGTCGAGCTGGGTGAACTCCGGCTGCCGGTCGGCACGGAAGTCCTCGTCACGGTAGCAGCGCGCGATCTGGTAGTACCGCTCGATGCCGCCGACCATAAGTAACTGCTTGAACAATTGCGGACTCTGCGGCAATGCGTAGAAGCTACCTGGCTGCAGGCGGGCGGGTACCAGGAAGTCACGCGCACCCTCCGGGGTGGATCGCGTCAGCGTAGGTGTTTCCACCTCGACGAATTCGTGGCGAGCCAGCACTTCGCGGGCGGCCGCGTTGACCTTCGAACGCAGCCGTATGGCATGCGCGGGGCCCACACGGCGCAGATCCAGATAACGATGCTGCAGACGCGCTTCCTCGCCGGGCTGCTCGTCCAACTGGAACGGCAATGGGGCGCTTTCGTTCAGCACCTCGAGCTCGGTGACGTTCACCTCGACGGTGCCGGTGGGCAGTTCTGGGTTCTCGTTGCCGCTCGGTCGCGGCTCTACGGCTCCCGTGACACGCACGCAGTACTCGGCGCGCAGCCGGTGCGCCTGTTGTGCCGGCGTCCCCTCGCGGAACACCGCCTGGGCCACACCGGAGGCATCTCTAAGATCAATGAAGATCACCCCACCGTGGTCACGTCGCCGGGCCACCCAGCCGGTGAGGGTGACGGTCTGACCGGCATGCTCGCTTCGCAGCGAACCAGCCAAGTGGGTGCGCAGCACGGGGTTCCTTTCGACGACTCCGGCACCCGAACGGTGCGACCAGGTGCGGGTCCATCGTAGTGAGACACTTCGGTGGAGCGGAAACCGAGATCACCGAGCCCGTGTCAAGCTGTATCGACAGGTGGGCGGCCTGGGCCGCGCGTCCCAACACTGCGGACAACGGAGAAAGTGACGATGACCTTCAATGAAGGCATACAGATCGACCCGGATCGGGTTTCGTCCGGTGGTCCAGGCGCGGGCGGCAAGCTCGTACTCGGTGGCGGCGCGGGTGGGCTGATCGTGCTGGTGTTGACTCTGCTGCTGAGCGGCACATCTGAACAGAGCTACACACAGCCGGACACAGTGGGCACACCGAGCCATTGCAAGACCGGTGCCGACGCCAATGAGTATCTCGACTGCCGGATAGCGCTCACCGCACAGAGCCTGGATACCGTATGGTCGGCCGAACTGCCGAAACAAACCGGCAAGCGGTACGTGCGGCCGGATGTCGTCCTCTTTTCCGGAGCTATCTCGACCGGTTGCGGCTACGCCACCAGCGCGGTGGGTCCGTTCTACTGTCCGGCCGACCGGTCCGCCTACTTCGACACCAGCTTCTTCCAGGAACTAGTGGATCGCTTCGGTTCCAGTGGTGGGCCGCTCGCACAGGAATACGTAGTGGCGCACGAGATCGGCCATCACATCCAGAACCGGCTCGGTGATATCGGGCGCGCACGACGCGATCCGCGCGGATCCGGGTCCGGCGCGGTGCGTACCGAACTTCAGGCCGATTGTTACGCAGGCATCTGGGCTCATTTCGCAGACAATCTGCCCGCGCCGGGCAGCGATCAGCCGTTCCTGGAACCATTGTCGAACACAGACATCGACGACGCGCTCTCCGCAGCCGCTGCAGTGGGCGACGATCGCATCCAACACGCTGCTCAGGGCAAGGTCGATCCCGAAGCGTGGACACATGGTTCGTCCGAGCAACGGCAGAAGTGGTTTCTCACCGGGTACGAGTCCGGCCGGATTCACGCCTGTGACACATATTCAGCGCGGGATCTGAACAACCCACCCGGATTGCGATAACGACGGATTCGGCAGGTCGAGCCCCCCCGCGGAGGTAGACCTGTGGTATCCAGCGGTGGTGCGTCCGCTTTCCGGTGCGCATGGCCATGCGCACCGGAAAGTACCCAAGATTCTTGCGCTGGGCTAGAACTGGTCTTGTTCGTAGTCCGAGCTGATGATCTCGTCGGGATGCGTCGCGCCGATGACATCCGGCGTGGATTCCCCCAACGGACCGGTGAGGTTGTTGTCGTTGCCGTGCGAACTAGAGTAGGGCCGCACCGTACGCGAATGTTCCTCGTCATTGTTCCGCTGCCCCGCCGCCGCGCCCGGACCACCCAAAAAGCCGTTGCCACTGGATGAGGTGGTGCCTGGCGTAGCAGTGCCGAACGAGGTACCCGCACCGAACGGCGCGGACCCGGCACCGAACGACATGCCGGGAATGCCACCGAGTGGGCGGATCGGCGCAACAACGGCGGCCCCGGGCAGACCCACGAGTTTGGGCGCCGAAGTCACACCCGGAGTTCCCGTTCGGCCCGATACGCTCGAGGAACCAGGGGTACCCGATCCACCCGGACCGATCGGAACTCCGGACGACACACCGTGGTTCGTACCCGGAGCCTGTGCAGTCTGCACCGATGCCGGCGTGGTCGTCGGGCTCGGCGACCCTGGTACGGCAGAGTCCAGGCTCGCGGCCTTGGTCGTGGTGTCCACCACGCTCGACTGAACCTGTTCCAACACCGGCTGACCGATATTGCGCATCAACGTCTGTACGACTTCCTGCGGCGCAGGCCCTCCACCCGGCGCAACCAGCTGCTGTACCAAACCGCCGAGTTCGGCGGTCTTGCCTGCCAGATCCCCGCGGGTAGCGTTGACCACGCTGACCGCTCGACCGAGATGTTGAGTGGCCGAAGCGACAAGCGCCGCTTGCGCGGGCGGGGTCAGGATCGCAGGGGCAAGCGCGGTCGCCTCGCTGGCGAATGAGGCAGCGATGCTGAGCAGCTGCGCATTGCCCTGCTGCACTACCGCGGCGGCGCGCTGGGTCAGCTCGGAGATATCGATGCCGCGCTGACTTGCCTCCTGGCCCTCGATATTCGCCTGCCTGCTCGCGGCCTGGGCATTACGAGCTGCTTGACTCTGCCACAGCTCGTCGACCGCGACCATGCTGCCCCGGCCCACCTGCATGGCGATCTCGATGATCCGGGAGGACTTGTCGAGGAGCGCGGTCGGGTCGAACGCACCGATGATGCCGCTGCCGAAACTGCCGAGCAAGTCCAGGATCGGCTTGATCAGCAGGTCCACACCGGGCAACGCGGGCAACGCGATCCCCTGTAGCAATGCGGCGACCGGATCGGCGGGCAATGGCGGCAACGCCGCCATAGCCGGGGCCGGGGGCATCGCGGTGGCGAGCGCACCGCCCAGCGCGGCACCGGCCTGAACGAACGCCGCACCAGCCTGGTCGAACGCCGCACCAGCCTGGACAAGCGCGGTGCCAGCCTGGTCGAACGCCGCACCAGCCTGATGGAATGCGGTGACCACTGGCGCGGCGAACTGGTCGGCCATCGTGTTCACCTCACCGAGCAGCGCCGATGCCTCCTGCGGTAGACCGGGCGGATCTCCCGCGCTCGGCGAGCCGTTCAGTCCAGGCAGGCCCGCGGGAATCGCACCGGTCGATTGCTGGTCCTCGGCGATCTTGCGTGACAACAAGAAAGCGGGCGGCTCGATCGGTGGCATTCCTTCGGGGAGCTGCGGCAACGGCAGGTCGAGTACCGCCCCGATCGGCGAGTCCTGCAGCGCATCCAGCACCGTCGGACGGCCGATGGCCTCGTCCGGCCCGGTCACTGGCTCTCTGACCTGCTCTGTCGGAGCGATGACACCGCTGTCCAGTTGCCTCATGGCGCGCCGCCGATCCGGCCGGTAGCCGCCCCGAGCGCGCCTGCGTTGGTCGCGTCGACGGCGTCGTAGGCCGCGGCGGCACTGAACGCCGACTCCGATAGCTCGGCGTACTTGGCCGACAAATCGTTGATGTCCTTGGCCTGCAGTACCTGCGCCGCGGCGAACATCGCCAGATAGTCGGCACCGATCAAACCGAATACCGGAACCAAGGCGGACACTTGCTGCATCGCGTCGATATTGCCCGCTCCCGCGAGATCACCGGCGATGCCCGCGTTCGTAGCGGCGAACCCTCGGACCGCTTCGGTCTCTACCGAGAGATGTTTCATCGAGCCTCCCCCCGAATCGTTGTGCATGTCTGCATCGTTGTGCATGTCTGCATCAGAATATCTGCGTTATGAATGCCGTCGCAGCCGCCCGTTGTCGACCCAATCAGCAAGGGCCGCAACGGCTGGGCTCAATATAGCGGACAGCACCGTCCTGTTTCGACCCGGAGTGCGCCGGACAGCGAGGAATCCTTGGCAAATCAGAACCTGTTGCTAATTAGAACAAGTTCTATATTCTCTCTTTTATGAAGGTCGCAGTGACCGGCGCAGCCGGCTACCTTGGCACAAATCTGCTCCGTCTCCTCGCCGAGCGTGGCCACCAGGTGACTGCCATCGATCGGGACGTCCCCGATGAGAAAACAGCGAGAACAGCACCGAACGTCACTTGGGTGCGCGGCGATGTCCTCGATCCTCGGTCGATGCGTACCGCACTGAACGGCGCCGAGATGGTGTATCACTTGGTCGCGGTGATCACCCTCGCCGAAAAGAACGACCTCGCCTGGCGGGTGAACACCGAGGGCGTACGCGTGGTCGCCGAAGCGGCACTGGCTGTCGGCGCACGTCGTATGGTGCACACCAGCTCCATCCACGCCTTCGATCAGTACAGTTGCGGTGGCCGGATCGATGAGAGCGCCTTGCGGTCGACCGACCCTCGGCTACCGGTCTACGACCGTTCGAAATGGGCGGGCGAGGTGGCGTTGCGTACCGTGATCGACCAGGGCCTGGACGCGGTTCTGTGCAATCCGACCGGTGTGTTCGGCCCCCCGGATCACAGCAAGCCGCTGTCCCGCATCAACCGGACACTCGAGGAAGCGGCGCGGGGGTGGATACCCGTCATGATCGGCGGCGGCTTCGACCTCGTCGACGTGCGTGACGTCGCCGAAGGCCTGCTCTTGGCCGGTGAGCGGGGCCGAGTCGGTGAGAACTACTTGCTCGGCGGATCGATGATATCGATGCTCGAGCTGTGCCGGATCGCCGCTGCCCACGGCGGCAAGCAGGGTCCCAAGTTCGCCATCCCCCCGAAACTCATATCCGGTCTCATCCCGTTACTCGCGCCGATCGGCAGATTATTCGACTCCGACATCGTCTCCAAGGCCGCGCTCGGCGCGCTGATCTCCGCGCCCATCGTGGATCACGGCAAGGCCGAGCGCGAACTCGGCTACCGGCCGCGCCCACTCGATGAAACCGTTCGTGACCTGATTGCCTTCTTCAATGATCCGGCTCGGCACGATCCACCCGCTATCAGGCGGATCGCGTGACAGCTGCGGCAACCCCGAGTCGACCACACTGGGTCGCCGCTGCAGTCGGCGCCATCACTTCGACACGCGCAGTAGATCACCGTCTCGATCCGGCTACCCGCGCGGATCGATCAGCTACCGGCCATACCCGAGCCGACACCGGGCAAGCTCGCCGAACCGAGGATGCGGCAGGATCGGACGCCCATCCCTGGCCGGCGATAGACGTGTTCAGGCGACCGCGACCACCGAATCGCAGTGGGTCGTGTTCTCCGCGGGCACACACTACAGCCAACGGGGTAGTTTGGCGATAACACCTCACTGCAACGAGGAAGTGAAGCAAGCATATGGTTTCACACCCCAATGATGTCGCCACTGCGAAGCTGGAGAAGGTTGTCATTCGGTTCGCCGGAGATTCCGGCGACGGCATGCAGCTGACTGGCGATCGCTTCACTCATGAGGCCGCCGCCTTCGGCAATGACCTGGCCACTCAGCCCAATTTCCCAGCAGAAATCAGAGCGCCGCAGGGCACCTTGCCCGGCGTCTCGTCATTCCAGATCCAAATCGCCGACTACGACGTCCTCACCGCAGGCGACCATCCCGATGTGCTGGTCGCAATGAACCCCGCCGCGCTCAAGGCGAACTTGGACGACCTCCCGCACGGCGCCACCGTCATCGTGAACACTGACGAGTTCACCACCCGCGCCCTCGCCAAGGTCGGCTATTCCGCAGATCCGCTGACCGACGACACCCTGTCCGATTTCGCAGTCCACCAAGTGCCGATGACCTCACTCACTCTGGGTGCCACCGAGTCGACCGGAGTGGGTAAGAAAGATGCCCAACGTGCGAAGAACATGTTCGCACTCGGGCTGCTGTCCTGGATGTATGGGCGTTCGATCGGCGGAACCGAACAGTTCATGCGAGAGAAGTTCGCCACCAGGCCGGAGATCGCCGAGGCCAACGTGCTTGCCTTTCGAGCGGGCTGGAACTATGGCGAGACCACCGAGAGCTTCGCCACTACTTACCAGATCGCACCAGCGGAACTACCCGCGGGCACCTATCGCCAGATCACCGGCAACACCGCGCTCGCCTATGGTCTGATTACCGCCGGGCAACTCGCAGAACTGCCGGTCTTCCTCGGCACCTACCCCATCACGCCTGCCTCGGATATCCTGCACGAGCTGAGCAAACACAAGAACTTCGGTGTCACGACCTTCCAAGCCGAAGACGAGATCGCCGGAATCGGAGCAGCGCTGGGCGCTTCGCTCGGCGGCGCGCTCGGGATCACCAGTACCTCCGGCCCCGGCCTAGCGTTGAAGAGCGAAACCATCGGCCTCGCGGTGATGACAGAGCTGCCGTTGATCGTGATCGATGTACAGCGCGGTGGGCCGTCCACCGGCCTGCCGACCAAAACAGAGCAGGCCGATTTGCTGCAAGCACTCTTCGGACGTAACGGCGAATCACCGGTGGCGGTGCTCGCACCGTGTTCGCCTGCCGACTGCTTCGCCACTGCGGTGGAGGCGGCACGGATCGCACTCACCTACCGCACCCCAGTGGTCTTGCTATCCGACGGCGCGATCGCGAACGGCTCGGAGCCGTGGGCGATTCCAGATGTCGCGCGACTGGACCGGATCGATCCGGCATTCGAGTCGGAGGGGGAGGAAAACAGCCCGTTCCAGCCGTATTCTCGCGATCCCGACACACTGGCGCGCCCCTTCGCCGTTCCTGGCACCCGCGGACGCACGCACCGTATCGGCGGACTGGAAAAGGCGGACGGCAGTGGCAACATCTCTTACGATCCGGCCAACCACGACCTCATGGTTCGTCTGCGCCAAGCTAAAATCGATGGTATCGATGTGCCCGATCTCGAGGTGGACGACCCGACAGGCGCGGCCGAAATGTTGCTGATCGGCTGGGGCAGCTCCTACGGCCCGATCGGTGAGGCGTGCCGTCGCGCGCGCCGCCGAGGAGTACCGGTCGCTCGAGTGCACCTGAGACATCTGAATCCGTTGCCCGCTAATCTCGGTGACATACTGCGCCGCTACCGTCTCGTAGTCGCGCCGGAAATGAACAGCGGTCAGCTGGCGATGCTGCTGCGCGCGAAGTACCTGGTCGATGTGCAACCCTGGACCAAGATCGCAGGCACTGCGTTCTCCGTCCAGGAAGTAGTCGGGGTCATCGATGCGGCGCTGGACGGATCGCTAGAGGAGATGGAAAGGGACAAGGTCTTCGCCGCGCGGGCGCGGGCCACCTATCGCACAGCCAGAGGTGATGCATGACCATCGTGGAAACCTCACTCACCGGTACCGATCTCGGTCTGACCGGGGTGTCGGAAGTGCCCCTCGCGGACGGACCGCAGAAGGCGAAGGACTTCACCTCCGATCAGGAGGTGCGCTGGTGCCCCGGATGCGGCGACTATGTGATCTTGGCAACAATCCGTGGCTTCCTCGCCGAGCTCGGCATACGCAGGGAGAATCTGATGTTCGTCTCCGGAATCGGCTGCTCCAGCCGATTTCCCTACTACCTGGAGGCGTACGGCATTCATTCCATCCACGGTCGTGCGCCCGCGATCGCAACCGGCCTCGCGGTCAGTCGGCCCGATCTTTCGGTCTGGGTGGTGACCGGTGACGGCGACGCACTGTCCATCGGGGGCAATCACCTCATTCATGCCTTGCGTCGCAATGTGAACATGACGATCCTGCTGTTCAACAATCGGATCTACGGCCTGACCAAGGGGCAGTACTCCCCGACCTCGGAACAGGGCAAAATTACCAAGTCCACCCCGATGGGATCGGTGGACCATCCGTTCGACCCCCTCTCGGTGGCGCTCGGCGCGGAGGCAACCTTCGCTGCTCGCGCACTCGATTCCGATCGCGCCGGACTCACCGCGGTGCTCCGCGCCGCCGCCGAGCACCGCGGCACGTCGTTCGTGGAGATCCTGCAGGACTGTCCGATCTTCAATGACGGCTCGTTCGATATGTTGCGCCGGGAGAATGCCGCCAACCACCTCATCCCGCTGCTGCACGGTCAGCCCATCCGCTTCGGCACCGAGGGCGAATTCGCGGTAGTCCGCCACGGCTTCGGACTCGCGACGGTGCGCACCGACAGCGTCGCGGAGTCCGACATCGTCGTGCACGATATACACACCAAGGGCCCAGAGTACGCTTACGCACTGTCGCGACTGTCCGACCAAGATCTCGGCCACGTCGCCACCGGCATCTTCCGCAGCGTAGCGCGGCCGACCTACGACGACACAGTGCGCAACCAGGTCGAGGTGGCCCGCACAAACGAACCGATCGATCCGGAATCGCTGCAGTCCCTGCTCACCGGGACGGAAATCTGGACGGTCGAGTAGCGGACGGGGCGAAATCGGCGCCACGAGCGACCGGATACCGAGACAGCCGACGAACAGTTCAGCCGCGCTTGACGAAGCCGAGGTCGATAACGGCATCCCGTTCGAGCACGAGCTCGGCGACCGAGGCATCGATCCGGGTGCGTGCGAACTCGTCGATAGCCAGATCCGGCACGATCGTGTACGTGCCGCCCGCACAGGTAACCGGGAACGAGCTGATCAACCCCTCTGGCACGCCGTAGGAGCCGTCCGAGGGGACGGCCATGGAGACCCAGTCACCCTGCCGGGTGCCATGCACCCAGTCGTGGATATGGTCGATCGCCGCTCCTGCCGCACTGGCCGCGGAAGAGGCGCCACGGGCCTGGATGATCGCGGTACCACGCTGTTGCACGGTCGGAATGAACTCCTCGGTCAGCCATACCTTCTCACCGAGGAGTTCGAGGGCAGGGCGACCACCTACGGTGGCATGCGCGATGTCCGGATACTGCGTCGCGGAGTGATTGCCCCAGATCGTGACCCGCGCGATATTTGCAACGGGCGCGCCGGTCTTCGCGGCCAGTTGCGCAAGAGCGCGATTGTGATCGAGGCGAGTCAACGCGGTGAACCGCTCGGCAGGAACGTCAGGTGCGTTGTTCATCGCGATGAACGCGTTGGTATTGGCCGGATTCCCGATCACGAGCACCTTCACCTCGTCCGCGGCGGTGGCGTTGATCGCCGCGCCTTGCTCGGTGAAGATCGCTCCATTGGCCGCGAGCAGATCCGAACGCTCCATCCCCACGGTGCGCGGGCGGGCCCCGACCAGCAGTGCGATCTCGGCACCCGCGAAGCCGACCCACGGATCCGCGCTGATGTCGATGGACTCCAGCAGCGGAAAAGCACCGTCCTCCAGTTCCATGGCGACGCCTTCCAGCGCTACCACCGCGGAGGGCACCTCGAGCAACCGCAACCGCACCGGCGTATCCGGGCCGAGCATCGCGCCCGAGGCGATCCGGAACAGCAAGCCGTACGCGATCTGGCCCGCGCCCCCGGTCACGGTGACAGTGACGGCTGCGGACCCAGCGGCGGTGCTCACGACGAACTCCTTGCAGTCGATGGACTCTTATCGCCCACCCTATCGACTCTCACCGCCCACGAATCCCCACGGTGAGCTACGTGACAATGGTCGGTGCGCGAGCCACTCCGGTTCCCGATCGTGCCACCGGTCAGCACACCAGGATCAGCTCGGGTCCGCGATCCCACTGCCGGCCAGCACAATCGGCGATACCGCATCCTTGGCCTGCGCCAACTGCATGGCGCGATACAGTGGCCGGTCCTGCGCCCGCGCTATCCGGCTAGCGACTCCTGGATCACTTCGATCGCGTCGGGCAGCGGAACTCGGCGTTGTGCACCGGTCTGCATATCCTTGAGCCCGATAACGCCCTCCGCGAGATCGCGATCGCCGAGCACCAGGGCGAACTTCGACCTGGACCGGTCCGCGGCTTTCATCGCGCCCTTCACACCGCGCCCACCATAGGCGAGGTCGACCCGGACCCCCGCTGCCCGGAGCTGTGCGGCCAACACGACCAGCCGCTGCTTGGCGGCATCACCCAGCGGGACTCCGAATACCTCGCAGCGCGCCGGATCGCCCGCCGACTTCCCTTCGGCGGCCAACGCCAGCATGGTGCGGTCGACGCCGAGACCGAAACCGATTCCCGACAACGGCTGCCCGCCGAGGTCGGCCATCAGCCCATCGTAACGACCGCCGCCGCCGATGCCGGACTGCGCGCCGAGACCGTCGTGCACGAACTCGAATGTAGTCTTGGTGTAGTAGTCGAGCCCACGCACCATACGCGGGTTCACCACGTAGGGGATGCCGAGGGCATCCAGGTGGCCGAGCACCTGCTCGAAGTGCGCCTTCGCCGACTCCGACAAGTGGTCGAGCATCAACGGCGCGGCCGCAGTCATCGCCCGTATCTCGGGACGTTTGTCGTCCAGGACGCGCAGCGGATTGAGCCGGGCGCGCCGCTCGGTCTCCGCGTCCAGCGGCAGTTCGAGCAGGAATTCCCGCAACAATTCCCGATACCGCGGGCGACAGGTCTGATCACCCAACGAGGTGATCTCCAGCCGGAAACCGTCGAGGCCGAGCCCACGGAATCCAGCATCGGCGACAGCGATCACCTCGGCGTCCAACGCCGGATCATCGACCCCGATCGCCTCGATCCCGACCTGCTGCAACTGCCGGTATCGGCCGGCCTGCGGGCGCTCGTAGCGGAAGAACGGTCCGGCGTAACTCAGCTTCACCGGCAGCTGGCCCCGGTCGAGACCGTGCTCGATGACCGCGCGCATCACCCCGGCGGTTCCTTCTGGACGCAGCGTGACACTGCGATCGCCCCGGTCGGGAAAGGTGTACATCTCCTTGGTGACCACGTCGGTCGACTCGCCGACACCGCGAGCGAACAGGCCCGTGTCTTCGAAAACCGGCAGCTCGATGTGCCCGTACCCAGCCAATCTGGCGGCATGCAGCAGACCGTCGCGCACCGCGACGAACTCGGCCGAGCCGGGTGGCACATAGTCCGGTACCCCCTTCGGGGCAGAAAAGCTGCTGGTCTTGGTCACGATGCTCCAGTTTTCACCACTGCGGCCCGAGAAGTCCAACCGGTTTGCCGAACCACCCTGGGAATGGATGCGGAACAGTCTCAGAAAGAGATGGCACACTCGTATCCCGATGCACCCGGATAGAGGAGGAACGCGGTAGTGCCGAGCAACCAACAGCGACGAGCAACGGCGAAACGCAAGCTGGAACGTCAGCTCGCCAACCGGGCACAGCGGGCACGTAGGCGTAAGCAACTCACCATCGCCGGATCAGCACTCGGCGTCGTCGTAGCGGTCGCGGCCGCCACGGGGATCTACCTGCTGACCCGCGGCGAGGGCAGCAGCGCCAACTCCGCCGACGCCTCGGCATCCGCCACCCCTACCGACACCGTCACCGCTGCCGCGCCTCCCTCCCTGAAAGCCAAGCCCGCGACCGTCGATTGTCACTATCGCAAAAGTAACCAGCCCGCCGCCAAACCCGTGGACGAGCCGAAGACCAACGGCATCCCGACTACCGGCGCCAACGCCACGGTCAGTATGAGCATGGAGACCAATCACGGTCCGCTCGGCCTGACCTTGAACAACGCCGAGTCGCCGTGCACGGTGAACAACTTTGTCAGCCTGGCCACACAGAATTACTTCGACGGCACCAAATGCCACCGGATGACCGCGAACGATGGCCTCAAAGTCCTGCAGTGCGGCGACCCGACCGCTACCGGAACAGGCGGACCCGGTTACGCATTCGACAACGAATACCCGACCGATCAATACGCCCCAGGCGATCCGGCGGCCACCATGCCGATCCTGTACAAGCGCGGCGTCCTGGCCATGGCCAACAGCGGTCCCGGCACCAATGGCAGTCAGTTCTTCATCGTCTACGCGGATTCGCAGCTGCCACCGCAGTACACGATCTTCGGCACGGTGGACGACAATAGCCTCGGCACACTCGACACCATCGCCAAGCTCGGTCAGGACAACTCCAATGGACCTGGTGACGGCAAGCCCAAGCAGCCGGTCGTCATCGAATCGGTGCGCCTCGATCGCTGACCATCGGTGGTATGCCAGGAACCGGTCAGTCGAGCGAGAAGAAGCGAATTCTCGCCATCGAGATACCCCCTAGGTCCGAGAGCATCCGGCACATTTCCGTCCTACGCCGTAAATGTGCGATATATGCTGATGCCCAGCATGCCTACGCGATTGCGTCCGGCATGCGCCGGGTAATCTCGACCCAAGCGGTTCCTGCGGCGTAACCCCCGCAACAGGCAATTCCCGTTGAGGTACCGTGCCACACACCGCGGGTACCGCGGTCCTTGCGCGAGACCCGCTGCGGGGGGACTACAGTTCGCCTGGCAGCATCCGTGGCCGAGCACCACAATCAACCATAGTGATCACCGCAGCATCGGGGAGCAGCCATGTCCGAGGAACTGGACGACATCGGCCGGGAAACCGCGGCCATGATGAGGACAATGTTGCAGCTTGCGACGCTCGTCGCTCTGCGGGCCCGCGAGCGTGGTCAGAAAGAGGCCGAAGCGCGTGTCAAGCTCACCGAAGCGCGCCTGAAAGAGGCCAGAGAGATGCAAGTTCGCGAGGCCCGCGAGGCAAAGGCCAAGGATCCACGGAATATCGAGCTGGCCCGGCTGGTCGAGAAGCCGAGCACGGACCGGGGGGTGTCCTTGGAGAAAGACCGCTTCTCAGCGCAATCCGAGTCCATGGACATAGTCGCCAATGCCGTGACCGACGCCCCACCGGCCGTGCAATACGATTCCACGGAACGCCGCTCCGCCCTCGCCGCGCATCTCGCCCGAATGGGTATCGCGCCGGAGTTGGCCGAGGTGCGGATGCTGACCGAAATCGGGCAGGCGCAGCCACCGGGCGAGGCCGTACGCACCCGCCCCGACCAAGCGCCCGTCGTCACCAGAGCACGAGAGCAGGAATCCCGCGGCCTGGAACGCACAAGGTAATCGAGTCGCGGGTGCCCGCTGGATTTCCCAGCGGGCGTTCCGCTTTCCGCGGGCCTGTACGAGCACCGGCACCACACCGCCGACTATTTACGGAAGTCACCTATCGTAGGATCGCCGAACATACCGTGTTGCGGCAATTTCGTCGGCAGCGGGCTGAGCATGTCTTTGTGGCCATTGCGTACACTGCAGTATTTGAACGGCCCCCTCGGATCGAACAACTTCGACATGTGTGGGTCCGCGTGATCGAGGAACCAGACACTCAGACCGGTCCGCCCGTCCAGCCGGTAATGCTCCCAGGCTCGCCAGAGCGCGTCCAGCCGCGCGACCGCTTCGGCGTGCTGCCACCATTCTGGGCACCACACCGTGTCGCTGAGATCGGTGACCTGCCGTCGATAGACCACACTGAGATAGTTCTCGACGAACTCCACCACGCTCGCGTGAATCATCGGCTGGTGCTGTTGTTCGGTCACAGTGGCCGAACCTCCTCGATCTGTCCGTAATCCGGTGGCGGTGTTATGGACTTACTCAGCGACGGAGCGCCGGACAAATCCGTAATCTCGGTCTTGCGTTGCGGATCATGATGCGAGATGGACTTCTTCACCTCGGCCGCGTATTCGCCCTCCCACCAAGGCACCGTGCGGATCAGCACCGGCGGCGCCCCGGAGGGGAAGAGGATGGCCCGGCCGCGCGGCAGAGTCGCCAGCCCGTTGACCGTGAACGTCTTCGCCGAACTCAGCGACCGCGAATACGTTTTGCTTCCACCCTTGGCTTCGGAGACCGACCGCGAGATCGTGTCGTATTCACCGATGGCGTCCGAACGTTCCTGCAGGAACTTGGTGTCGTCCACACCGCTGCCGAGCACCTTGATATTCGCCGCCGCCCACAGCGCGTTCATTCCGCTTTCTCCCCAGCACCGAGCGCCCTGCGCCCAGGACTGCAGCACCGTCATGACTACGATGCCGCGCGAACCGAAGTGGCTGTATTGCTTGGGCAGATCCTTCCAACGCACCACATTCGCCGCTTCGTCGAGCACTGCGAGCAACGGGATCGCCAATCGCCCACCGGCCGACTGCGAAGCCTTGCGCATCGCCACATCGATCACCGCCTCGGTGAGCGCACTCACCAGCGGGGCCGCCGACCCCCTGCCCTCCAACGACAGACTGTACAGGGTGCCATTGCGCTCCAGGAACTCCAGCTCGTCGAACTGTACGCGGTCACTACCCCTGGTTATCCACGGATGTACATTCGACAACTTCAGACAACGAATCATCTTCTTGGCCGTGCCGAAAATGCCGCTGCGCGTACGCGCATCGGCATTGTATTGCGAGGAAAGACCAGAAGCCGTGTAATGATGCCTTGCGGCGCGCAGGATCTCGATGGGTTCGGTGTCCTGTGGATTGGTCACCCACTCCCAGACCTGCACAATCGGCTTGCTGCCGTTGTGATCGCCGACAGCGGCGGCCAGGAACAGTCCGGCCAGCAGATCCTCGGCTTCCGGATCGAAGAACGCGTCGGTGGTGGTGTCGTTGCTATCGTCGCCGTCGGCGAAGTGCCCGGCCAGCCGAGCAGCGCGCATCTCGCACCCTTCGCGCTTGGCATCCACCCAGGACAACGGATCCCAGAACCAGGTCGGCTCTTCGCTCGCCACACCCTGCGGGTCGAAGACGAAAGTGGGGCTGCCCTTGGTCTCCCTGACGTCTCTGGTGGCGTCCACGACATCACGCTTGTTCGAGGTGGCCAGCACCGGCCCGATCGCGGTGAGGATCGCCGGGATCACCCGAGAGGTGGACTTCCCCTGCCGCGGACCCCAGATATCGAGGTGCAGATCCTCGTACGAACCGTAGAGCATCGCCCCATCGGACACCCCGATACCGATCGGCACACCCGGGATATCGTTGTAGCCGAGTTTCACTCCGAGCTGTTCGGCCTTCTCCCGGACGCCCGCCTCAGCGAGCATCGAGATCGCGCCGCCATAACCCATCACATCGGCCTTGTCGTCGACCGGCAGCCTGCCCGCGGCCCGTTGCCGCCGCAGTCGCCCACGGGCCACAAAATAGGCGAGCACGGTCAGGATCACCAGCACCAGGATCGCGGTAGCCGCACCTGGCCAGCGCAGCTGCCCATTCGCCAATTCAGCGGCGATAGCGATCGGGTTCAACGGGACATCTTGCTGCTCAGCGGAGAGCATATTACCCAGATGCAGAGTAAGCCAAAGGGTTCCGAAGAGCACGAAGCCGGCATAGATCAGGTACAAGCCGATATCGGGTGCCGGGACAGCCGGGTCCGTCACCTTTTTCTTCGCCATGTGTGTCTCCTCGGTCGGCCTTCGATAGGGAAGCGGTTGGTCAGCGGAACTCGTCGAGTCGCCAGCCATCGGGTGTGCGCACAACGGTGGCAATCACCGTCGTGGGTGGTAGCGACTCCCTGCGTCCGTTCGGATAGATGACGGTCTGCTCGATCCCGATCTTGAACTGCTGGATATTCGGGTCGGGTCGGTGCGGCGCTTGCTCGCCTGCCGCGAAGGTGAACGCCTCCACCCGCGCCCCCTCTTTTGCCCAATCCGCCCACTGCAGGCTCGGATTCGGTGTCCGCACTCCCGTCGGCGTCGCATCTGAAATCCGAAGCAGGTTGGGGCCGAGGAACTTCCGTGCCCGAGCCAAAGCCGCACCCTGGCTCTCGGTGGCGGGTTCCCAACTGTAGATCTCTCGGAGTGCCGCGACCGCAACACCATCGGGAAGCACCGGATCCGGTGCCGGGACATCCTCGAGCAACCGGGCCGAAGAGGTCACCGAGCGCGCCGCACCGGACTCGGCGTCCGGGTGGTCCGCTCGGCCGCAGGCCGCGCCGAGCATCGCGAAGCTCACCACCAGCACCACCACCAGTTTCGCACGCGCAATTGCGCTGTCCTTCCAGGCTAACCGCACAGCACCGTGGTGCGGCAGTCCCACGACAGGACCGAGTCCGAATACACTCACAGCACCCTCCGCACTCGCCCATCCCCTGGCACCGCCGCTTCCGCGACACCGCCGGCCGACCCGACAAGCGCGCCGGGACTGGACTGGATCATCCTGCCCTCCCCAAGATAGATGCCGACCTGGGCCGGGCCACGCACCCCGAACGAACTGAATACCAGATCACCCGGCCGAGCTCTGCTCATCCGTACTTCGACCCCTGCTTCCCATTGCTGTTCGGCTGTACGTGGTAGCGTCACCGATCCGGACGAGGCCGCGAATACCGCAGCCGAGGTGAGTCCTGGTCCGTCCAGACCACCGTCGCTGGGCCCCTGCGGCCCGCCGCCGCCCCACACGTATGGGGTGCCGAGCCATTCGTACGCGGCGGCAACGATCTGTTCTCCTGGCGAGCCCTCCCCCGGGATGAACCGGCCGAACGAGCCTGGCGCGCGGTATTGCGCTTCCAGCACCAAGATGTTCCGCACATACGGCTGGGTCTCGAGGTAATGCGCCGCGAGCTGGTTCGGCATGCCACCCGATGCCAACACCGCGCCTTCACCCGCGTTGTACGCGGCCAATGCCAGTGCGACGACATTGCCGTGCACCTTGCCCTCGGCCTGCCACCCCAGAATTTTGTGTGCGAGCGCGCACATGTACCGACCCTGGCCGATGATCGCGTCACCGGCGTCCCACACACTGGCCACACCATTACCATCGGCATCGATCACATAGGGCATGCCGTCATCCGGATTGATACTCGCCGCCGTCGACGGCAGAAACTGAGCCAGCCCCTGCGCACCAGCGGGCGAAATCGCATCACGCCGGAAACCGGATTCCTGTCTACCCTGCGCGGCCAGTAACGATGGCGTGATCTGCGGACAGATCGACCCCGCACGGCGATACCAGATCTCCAGTTCTCGTGGCACCTTGCCCGCGGCGAGCGCGCCACCCGCGGTACCGAAACCACGGCTGCACCTAGGGTCATTGGAATAGGCGTGCGCACCACCGACATCCGGGGTGGGAGCACCGTCCAACCACGGCACCGGATCGATCGGACGCCCTCCGGTGAACCGGCCGCCGGGAACGATCTCGAAATGCAAATGCGGCCCGCTGGATTCGCCCCCGGAGCCCACCACACCGATATGCTGACCCGCTGTCACTCGGTCGCCTGCCCGGACCAGCACCCCGGAGCTCCACATATGTCCGTAGACAGCCGAGTACGAACGGCCGTTGCTGTCCACCGAATCGATGACGATCCAGCTACCGAAACCCGATGCCGGCCCAGCAGCTACGACCCAACCGTCCGATACAGAGAAGATGGGAGTGCCGTCGGCTGCGGCCAGATCGATGCCCTTATGCGTGCCACCTCGCGAACCGAAGATGTCCGATATGCTGAAAGTACCTGCGGCCAGTGGCAAGGTCCGACGCAGCGGTCCCGCCTCCGCGACCAATGTGGGTGTCGCCATAGTGGTCGGATTATGCGGCGACGCATCGGGTTCGATCGCCTCGGGATCAGTGGCGGCCGCCGCGCGTGGATCATCGGACGAGTATCCGGTCGGTGGGGCGAACAACGTCGGCGAACCGAGTACCGAGCCGCCCACACACTCGTCGTCCACCGCGGGCATAACGATCACCAATACGATCGTCATAAGGCCCAGCACTACACCGAGCGCCGTCCACAGCGCCGATTTCCCGCTCATAGCCGACACTCTCCGATCGCGGGCTTGGCGCGACTCACCTTCGGTGCCGGGCTTCGTTGAGCGTATCGGCCAAGGTTCGATTCATCTCAGCAGCCGCCGCCAATTGCTGCTGGAGCTGTGCGACTTTACGCCGCAATGCGGTCGCGTCCATGCGCTCCAGACTGGGGCCTTCAGCCGCGCGTACCCAATTACGCACCGAATTCGTATGCACACCGATCTGTTCTGCGACCACCCGACACGCCTCCGATTCACTGCGTAGCTTGCCGGTGAGCGCAATGACCTGTGCCACCGCGGCCTGGCGCACTTCAGGGGAAACTCGACGGTAAGACCGATGCGGCATCATGCGGCGCTCCCCGGCGAATCCGTTTCTTGCGCTGCTGATCCGGTGAATTCGCTGAACCGCTGGTTGGTGTCGTGTATCCCGCTTTCCTTCTCCGACTGCGTGAACTCCATGTGGAACGGGATGCCGGGCCTGCGGTCTTCACCGATTTTGAGCAAGAATTTTCCGGTACCGGGCGGGGAGGGACGCTGTTGTCCCGGCTTGAGCGCTTCGCCGGTCAGCGCTTGCGGTGCGGACCACCCGGTCACCATCTCCGCTTCGGCCGAGGTGAACGGGACCGTACTGTCCAGTCGTCTGATCTCCTCGGCTGGAAGTGCGCCGAAGATCTTGGCGCGCGACCGTTCGAGAAAGCCCAACGCCTTGGCGATGGCGGCTTCCGACCCAAGCGCTTGAAGGTCTTTAATAGTGTGGCTGATCATGATCAGAGCGGTAGCGATGCCGCGCTGCAGCCGGGTGAGCTCGTCGACGCGATCGACCATGAAGTCGCCGAGGCCCAGCACCTGCCACAGCTCATCCATCACAACCTGGAAGTAGCGCTGTGTCCCGAGTTTCGCGTCGGCCAGCACATGTGCGGCCTCGACGGAAGCAAAACCATCGGCCCAACAGGCCAGCATAACCGCGGCCTTGAGCTTCTTGTCACCGGTCGGGATATGCGAGACATCCATGCACACGGCGACCGCGCTGGTATCGATCGCCACCGTGGTCTGTCCGTTGAAGACCGCGCCGAACGGCCCCTGAGTGAGCGCCCGTAAGGAGCGACGCAGCCCTTTGATAGCCTCCTGGTACTCGGTGGGGTTGTCGGCCCCCGCGTCCAACATCATTTCAGCACCGCCGCTGACGATCACGTCGAGCAGATCCTCCATGATCGGCGGCTTGTCCGGCGTATAGCCGCTTCCCGGCTGGTAGAGGATACGTAATGCGGTGGAGATCAGGGTCTCCTCATAATCCCGGACGCGGTCACCGCGCACCAGCTCGACCAGACCAGCAACCAGCGTCACCTGTCTGGCCCGCAAATCCTGCAGCACTTGAAGCCGCAGAGCCGGAAACTCTTCCAGCTGCGGAACTATCGCGCCGAGCACACCCGCGGCGAGCGGATTGAGCTTGCCATGACCGTATCCCAGGTCGATCACCTGGCCACCGACCAGCTCGACCAGCTTACGGTAGTCCGGTTTGACGTCAGCCAGAATCAACGGCGTGATCCCCTGCGCAATGCCGCCGAGCACGATCCTGCGCACCAGCGACGACTTGCCGAATCCGTTGAGACCGAGTACGAACAGGCTGGGCGCGGTGATAAAGCTACCGCGGAGAAACCAGTTCATCGGGTCGAAACACACCGGTGCCCCGGTGTGCAGATGCGATCCGAGCGGCGTACCGATCAATGGCGCGCCCGCGCCGACCGACCACGGCCACAGGCCTGCTACCTGGGCGGTGGTGGCGCGATATTCGACCGGCCGGCCCACCACGTTCATCCTTCCACCGCCGGGGCCGGCATAGCCCCGATCGGTGAGTTGCGCTGTACTGCGGTCGAATCCGTCTTCGACCAGCTGCTCGGCGCGGGCTGCGTAGTTCTGTCTGCGGATATCATCGGTGCGGACCCGGAATTGGGCCCACGCCGCCCGTAAACCACTACCCTCGCGGGCGAGGATCTCCAGTTCGGCACGAGCGGCGTCGTCGAGCAACGAAGGACCGGACTGCTTGCGGCCGCGCGCCTTCGACTTCGCACGGCGAGCTGTCTTGTCCCGGTCCGGAATGCCCACAGCACGGTCGGCCGTGTAGTCGACCTCGACAGATCGTCGGGCCACCTGGCCATTCCTGGCTGCGCTGCGTTCAGGTCGCCGGTCGCCGGGCTCGGTGATCATGTCGAGGGGCAGATCGGAGCCGCGCTCGTCGCGCACACCGTTCGACCGGCTCGCATCCGCTAGGGCGCGCCGCTCGGACGCCTCTGTGTCCGGCCGATCCTTGCCGCTCACCCGCGCCTGATTCCGCGCGGGGCGGCCGGTTTTCCCGAACCCGCGCCGCCGCGAGTTCTCGTCCCGGTCCCGTACGGATGGCTCGTAATTCCTTGCCATGAATCGCTCACCCCGCCAGTGCCTTCGGAATAGTGGCATGTTCCGGCAGAATCACCCCACACCCGAGCGAAGCCGCGAATGCGGCCGCCTGGTAGCGGTAACACCGCCGGATCTTCAACCGCGCCTGGGTGGACAGGTCGCGTGTAATGGCTTCGATGCGCGGCAGATCGCCGCGCAGTGGCTCGGTGATCGTCACCAGGACACCGAAGCGGGTCACACCGTGCCCCCTGGCCTGCTCCTCACGGGCCTGTTGGGTCGCCCCTACCCGTAGGGTCGCCGCTGCCGAAACGACTCCCCGCTCGCTCTGCTGCGCCACCAACGCGTTCTTGAAATCGTCATCGACGATTTCGGCGGCGTCGGCGGCCGAGTGCGGCCGATAGACGATCGCGATACGTTTACGCGGAACCTCGGGATTCGGCGCGAGCAAGCGCTGCAGTACTCGTTCGTCCACAGCGCCTTCCGGCGCCGCGTCCATCTCCCAGGTGACCGACCGGCCACCGTCGTGTATCAGGTGATCCCATTTCTCGTCATGCGACACCGGCCCCGCATCCGACCAATCCAGGCCGTGGCCCTCGGCTTCGCCTGCGGCGACTTCCAGATCGGCCTGTGAGGCGGGGTCGTAGCTGCGCCGGATGAACGCGATCACCTCGTCGGCCGACATCGGCTGTGCGCGCACGCCCGCCTCCTCCAGCGCCGCGCAGATGCCGGGCAGCCGACGGCCGATTTCGACGGCCTCCTCCGCCGGGTTCTTGCGCCGCTCGGCGGTCGTGGCCTTGAATGTGATCGCCACGCGCGGCAACAGCTGTACCCGCTCTTGTGGCAACTCGGTGGCCAGCTCGTACATCACTTGCTGGGCCAGCTCCGGCGCCTGCGGCTTTGTGATAGTAGCGACCTCGGTGAGCAGTCGGTTTCCGGTCTCGGGCACGGTGTCGATGACCGGAACGACAGCGACGATATCGCTGGTCTGGCCGACCGAGGCCAGGAAGGTCCCCCATGCCGACACCCACCGGTCGATCACCGGCTGGTCCACCGCCTCATGACCCTGCGGCCAGGCACGTAGCACCACAGTGTATTGAGCGAACTGCGGGAGATGGATCATGCCGAAGTTGTAGCCGCCCGCGTCGACGCCCTCGTAGAGCTTAGCGGGCGCGAGCAAGCCGGGCAGACGAGTAACGCCGCCCGGTACACGGGAGAATCGGCCGCCTCGGTACACGTGCTCGCCGCGACTGCGCGAGCGCATCCAATGGAACATCATCAATCCCGTCTCGTAACCCGAACGACCTCCGGTCCGCCATACCAGGGGAACCAGCACGGCGACGCCGGTGCCGCCGACGATCAAACCCGCTTGGAAGCCACCGACCATCGCGGCGATCAGCGCGGTGATCACAACCACGAAGCCGAGGACAGTCTCCTCCCAGCGCAAACCGAAAAGGCCCGCACTGCGCGGCTTCTGCCAGAGTCCGTACGAACGCCGCTCGTAGGTGTCGGTGAGTGTCATCGCGGAATGGTGCTCCTCCCGAGGTCGGGTGAGCGGTTGGCCCAGCGATCTCCCGCGACATCACCCATGGCTTGGTCGGCTCGGTTCAGCCCGCCGCTCGCGGCACGCGCCGCACCGAGCCGACCCGCTGCCCTGGCTGCTCCGGACGGTACTCCGGCCTCGCTCCCGGATTCGGAGGCGCGCGGAGCCGCGCCACCTTGCCCGCCACCACCACCCTGGGGTGGAGTCGGCCGTGGCATGCCGCCACCTCCCGGTCCGCCTGCGCCACCCGGCCTCGGACCGCTACCACTACCGCTCACATAACCGGCCGCACCTGGCGCGGCCGCGCCCTTGACGCCGACAGCCTTCGTACCTATAGCGCCGAGACCCGCTGCCGCGAGTAATGTCCCGCCGGTGGCAGTGAGGCCGGAACCACCGCTACCGACGATCGCGACGGCCGGGGTGACCAGTCGCATAAGCGCGGGCAGCACGAACGCCACACTGCACAGCAGCACGATCGCCACCAGCATGCGCTGGGCCTGCTCACCATCCGGCAAGCCCCCGGTCTCGGTGAGCGCGTCGACATGGCCCGCCGTGGTGAACGCGATCATATAGACGATCGCCGCCACCGGTTTCCACAGCATAAAGGCGATGATCCAGCCGATCAGTTTCTGATAGGACTGCTTGCCCACATTCATACCGGACGACGCCGCCGCTAGCGGCAGCACACCGGCCGCGATCACCAGCAGACCTTGACGAACGATGGCGAGCACGATCTGCGCCAGCGCGCCGAGTAGACCGACAATCGCGATGATCAAGACAAGCCCCGGTGAAAACGCTTGCAACTTGCTGGTTTTCACCATCAATTCGGCAAGGTCCTTGGCATTCCCATTGGTCGAATCGTTGATGATCCACTCAGCGAAACGATCCGAGGCCTGGGTGCCCGCCACGATAACCGCACCGAGCATCCAGGAGCTGAACACGACACGGGTGAACATGCGGAACGACTCCGTCGCTTCGTTCATGACCGCCCCGCGTCTGGCTTCGGCCAGTCGCGCGCCTGAAATGATGACCGACGCTATCAACAGCAAGATCTGTATCTGATAGGTGTAGTCGTTGATCTTGGTGAACAGCGAGCCCGAATCACTGGTCACCTCGTTGGGTACCTTCATCCAGAAGGTCAATGCGAGGATGAGAGCCTCGCCGAGGCCGCTCATCAATGAATCGACTACTTTACCGAACGTCGAATCCCACGCCTTGTCCCGCACCGCTGTCGCGGCTTGCCCTGGATGTGTGGCGGCATTACCCGCCTTGCACGCGGCGGATGCGGCATCACCCAGAGAAATACCCGGGATACCGATATTGTCGAGGGTGTCGTGGATCTCATTACACGTCTCGTCGAAGCCATAGGTCTGGCCGTAGGCTACGGTCGGCGTCGCGATCATCACCGTGAAGATGACCGCGAGTATCGTGACCAGCCGCCTCACCATGGTGTCCACCCCTCGATACTCCGCAGGGACTCGATCTGCATTCGCTGGTCGCCCGTCACCGCGGTGAGCTTCCGATCTCCGTCTCGCCACACGACCGCCGGGCGCATGCCCACCCACGTTGGTTGACCATCAACTGTTACTCGAGCCTTTCTCGCACACTGAACTTTCGCGAAATCATCTGTATAGCTTCCGATTCGGAACGTATCCGAGGCGAACGACAATGGCACGAGCTTATCCGGCAGCCGGTCGGGCATCGCACCTCCGACTCCCTCCACGATGGCCGATATATCGGCACAATGACCGAACATATCCAACACCGGGTTACCGCATGCCGCGGCTATGTCACCGAGCACTGCGCAAGCTCCCATCGGCATGAGGAACATACGATCGAATGTCCGTGTTGTCACCACTTCGTCCACCCCGTCAGCGACTCGAGATACTCCGTCTGCGGACTATTAGTTGTCGAAGGCTTCAGGCGCCAGTCACCCGCGTCCCACACCATGACCAAGCGCGTGGCCGCCCACAGCTGCCTGCCGTCCACCACGGGCCCCCTCGTGGCCAGGCGGATGATCGCGAGATCGTCGGCATAGTCGTCCACCTTGAACGCATCGGAAGCGACGAAGTAGCGGGTCACCTTCTCCGGCTGCTGTTGAGGCAGGCGGTCAGCGGCCAGTGCTCTGTCATACGCGGCGATCTGCTGGGCGGTCACCCGTACCTGGCGGACGTACAGATCGCGGTCGGCGGGACGGGCGTTGAGCCGATAGGTGATCTGCGCCGCGGCGAGCACCGCGCCTTGCGGGGTGTGAGAGTAACCGACGGCCAAGTCGTCCTCGATACGCGTCGGCCCGTCGGAGGTGGAGAACGGGACGGAGGCACCGTACACCCGCTGCCAGCCATACGGTTCGGTGGTACCCGCTGGCGCGGCAGTCAGCCAGTCCGGATCAGTCGGCTTGTGCTGTCGTGTCGGGTCCTGCGGAAGCGGTTGCCCGGCGGCATTGTTCGGTATGTCCACACGTCTGCCGAGGATGTCCACCTCGGGGCCGGCGAACCCGGTACCGCCGGAGCCGACGACGACCACGGGGGCATCGCGCACCTCTTCGTCCCCACGACCGATGTAGACCACGACACCGACGATCACGATGAGCGCCAATACGGCGGCGGAAGCGACGGCGCCGAAGGAGACGCGGTCGCGCGGATACGACTCCTTGTCACTCACGTCGACACCTCCGATGCCCGGATATCGCTCGATAATGTGCTGTACGGATCACTGTCGACCGGATTGTCGAGGCCCGCGGCGACGACAACTCCTGCCGCGGGCAGTGGAGACCTCGTCGCCCCGCGGCAGCGTGCGCTGCCCGCCCGTGCATAGAAATCATTACCCGCGTAATTCCCCGTCTCGCTTCGATGGCTCACTCGGGCAGGAATGCCAGAGCTATTCCCGACGCTGTACTCGCCACAACGGCACCCAAAAGACTCATCAGCACACCGTGCGAAGAGTCGTTCATGGCCAGATCACTGCGGAACGTCAGCCACAGCTTGCCCGCAGATACGATCATCCACGCCAGGCACACCAGCAGCACGAACCACAGCAGCCAGTTCAGCAACTGCATCAACGGGGCGATTACCTCGGCAGGCATCCGCTTATAGGCCAGCGGCTCGACCACCGGCACGCGCATGGTACTCATCGTGGGCATCAGGTGCCGATGACAGCGTTCATGATGGTGCCCGCGCTGGTGGCGACGATGCCACCGATCATCGCGCCCGCCACCATCTTCGGCGATTCCAGTCCACCGCCGGTCCATTTCTCCCACGCGAATTTCCCGCCCGCGTAGATAATGCCGCAGATTCCCGACAGCAGGACGAACCAGGTGAGATACCGCACCAATTGCAGAATCTTCTCCGAGCCCGGCGGCGCCTCTGGCTTCGGATTACCGACTTGCGCGAGTACGGTGCCGTACGTGTCCTGCACGGCGAGGAGAATCGTGCTCATCGGGTACCTTTCTCGAAGGGGGTGTGGTTGTGGCCGGTTCGCTACGGAAACTCATTGATTCGCCGGCCGCTCGAGATCCGGTGCCTGGCGGTCGAAATCAGCCTCCTGTAGCGCCGTCCGCACAGCCGCGATGATGTCGGCGCCGAGTTCCCGGACGTCGAGTGGTACTTCCCGCAGTGGATCGAGCTTGCGCTTCTTGGATGGCAGCGGACCACCGGGTGACCACACCGGCAGCTGCTCCGGTTCGACCAATGTCCACTCCTCGTACCATGGCACCTGCCACACCTGCCCGGCCAGCGAGCCGACCACGTCCCGGTAGCGCCGGATCTCCGGAGCCATCCGACCGGGACGCCCGGCGACGGTGACCAGGCCGACCACGTGAGAGGGACCGGCTAATCCCGAAAGATGTTGGCGGAGTAGGTCGTGCGCGCGAGATAAGCCCGAGATGGTCTCCCTCGCGACGAGAATGACAAACGGACTTTCGCGGTCGAATACGCCGGGCCAGCGGCGACCCGAATCCGCCGCGGGCGCGAGCACATGCGCGAGAGTACTGGTTCCCGCCCCGCCGTGCACACCGAGCAGCCACACCAGCGGAGCGCGACCGACGCCGGGCACGGGGCGATCCCAGATGGTGGCGCGGCGAGACTCCGGCGGTGCGATCACACCGGCGGGCGCGGGATCGGGCTGACGCGAAAAAATCATGGCGGCGGTCATGATGCCACCTCGGTGAGCAAGTGCTCGTACGCCCGGCGCGTCTCCTCGGCCAGCGCGGTGTGCCGCACGAGCTCGCCGCGAGCCAGATGCGGATCGTAGGGTATCTCCCTGATATCGCGGACCCAGCCGGACAGGTGCTCACGCAAATGGTCCGCTACCCGAGAATCCCCACCGGGATACTGGTGTGAGACCGCGATGGTCGTGTCACCGACGATGCCGTCAGCCTGTCCTTCCGCGGCACTGAACTGGTCATCGAGCCATTCCAATGTGACTCGCAGCCGGTTGGCCGCATCGTTGCGGGCTGGAATGGTAAGCACCAGAGCAACATCCGCGTCATCGAGCAAAGGAAGCAGTTGCCGGGCGGCAATCGGGTGCCCACCGTCGTAGACAGGGGTGTACCCGGCATCGCGCACCGCGCGAGCGACCGTGAGATAGGTCGCGCGCCTGCGCAATGGCGCGGCGTCGCGCCAGAGCAAGCCGATACCCGAAGTCGCGCGGGACAGGCATTCCTTCAATGGCGCAGGCTCGTCGTCACCACGCCCGTACAGCCAGGACTGCAGACTGATCGGGTGCAGATGCTCATCCGCACCGCGCAACGCCAGATCACTACCCGCAGACGTCGCGTCCACCGCTACTGTCGGCGTTCCGTCCGCCCCCAGTTCCCCCGCCAAACCGAGTGTCGTCGTGGTGGTGCCTGCGCCGCCACATCCGCCGACCACCAGAATCGAACGCCGCGCGCGATGATCAGCACCGGAATCATCGCCTTTGTCTCGCCGCAACCGCACCACCGGAGCCTTGAAGCGCGCCGACCGGCTCGATGATCCGCCATCTGTGAGCGTCTCGTCGAGCCAGCGGCTCCAATCCTCTCCCATCGACTCTGCTCTCCTCATCCCGCCGCGATACCCGTGATCAGAGTGCGGCCGTCGATCACCGCGGTGGTGACCGTCTGCTTGTTGTACGTAGCCGGCACACCGCCGGGCCGGTATTCGGTGACCTCCACCGAATACCGGTTGTCACTGATCGTCACGACCCGCACGCAATGCGTAGTCCCAGCGGGGACCTTGTCGATGCCGCGTTGAATGATCCAAGCGGGTGGAACGGCGGCGTCCTGCGCCACAGCCGCCCGCGCCTGCGTTCCGGAACGTTCGACGTAATACGCGTATTGGAACGACAACACTGCGTCCGGCCCCGAGCCCGTCCCGCCCGCTTCCGCGCTGCGCACGATCGCACCGTCATGCTCGGTCGGGCAGGCATCCTCGCCTACCCCGCGCGGATTTCCGCTCTGCTGCACACCACCCGCGGTGAGCTGTACCGACGAAGGCATGAGCAACTGCCGCGACCCGGCCACATGACCGGATGCCGAGCGCAACAAGACCAGAACGCACACCATGACCACTGTGAGCACCAGCACCGCAGCGATCACCGCGAGCAGCACCCTGGTCCGACGCTGGACGGGATGGGCGCCGCCGTCTCGATGCAGCGCCCGCGACACCATCGGATGCGGACCGATAGGCTCGTCGTGCTCGTCGACTGCCCACGGCAGCTTCCCGAGATCGGCGTGCGGTACGACATGGTCGTCCTCGGGGCCGGGCACGCGATCGGTCACCACCCAATCCGACCAGCCGCCACGGAATTCGCTGCGCTGCGCGGCCTGGCCCACCTGGGTGTCCACCGACCCCGGCCGTTCTGGCTCGTCGTCGTCGCGAACATGCTCCGGATGCCGGCCCGGTGCACCTGCTTGCGCGGCAAGAACAGAACCCGCCTGTATTCCTTGCTCATTCGGCCGCCGCTCATTCGGCCGACCCTCCTCTGCCGCGCCGTTCTCCGGTTCCATGGCGCCGTACCAACGGGAAAGTTGTTTGTACGACTTCAACATTCCCCCATTCCCGCAGAACTGGGCACGCAGTACCGCATCGTCGGACCCTCTCTGCGATCAATTCGTGGAGAACGGGTAGGTGTCGGGCATGCCGGATCGGCCGGTGGGCGGGATCGGTGTCACGCCGCCGGATGAGGCGCCATCGGCTCCTGTCCCCACCGGAAATTGTCCCGTACCGGGAGAACTCGACGTAGACGACGCGCCGAGGCCGTCATCGAAGAATCCGGCCAGGCGCCTCGCGAACACCCCAGATGCGACATTACCGTCGAAGGCAGCGGTCGCGCGAAGGATTCTGAACGCGGTATTCGTCGGATTCGCTGTCCGATTCACCGCTTCCCGATTCGGCGATTTCACCACGAACGACCGAACTACCGACGCGGCTACGGCGGATGCTGTCAGCATCCGCGAGGGTCGTGCCGTGCTACTCATCATAGCGATCCGCAATCAAGTCGCTCACCGTAACCACTAACGCCATGAAACGCAATAGACCGTAACAGATTCCAGCTATCGTCGCCGTATCAGCGAAAGACTTCCATGAAACACCGTTCAGTATGCGACATGCCATGGCTCCTTACCAGAGAGAATTCGGTAAGTTTCCAATAGCTCGCCCCGAGCAGCGGCCAGATGCCGATCATCGGGCACCACGGCTATGACAGACCAGTTGATCAGCGGCTACCACACAAGAAGAAGCCGAACCTGTCAAGCCGCCGAGGTGACGCGATAGACGTCGTAGACGCCCTCCACATTGCGCACCACATTCAGCAAGTGCCCCAGATGTTTCGGATCACCCATCTCGAAAGTGAACTTGCTGATCGCCACCCGATCACCGTGCGTGGCCACCGACGCGGACAATATGTTCACCTTCTCATCGGCCAGCACTTTGGTCACGTCGGACAACAACCTGGTGCGATCCAGTGCCTCGATCTGGATGGCCACCAGGAACACCGAGGACGGCGACGGCGCCCAGGAGATCTCGATGATCCGTTCGGCCTGCTCACGCAGCGAACCGGCGTTGGTGCAGTCCGTGCGGTGCACGCTCACCGCGCCACCTCGGGTCACGAAGCCCATGATCTCGTCACCGGGTACCGGGGTACAGCATTTGGCCAGTTTGGCAACCGTACCGGGAGCACCGGGGACCAACACCCCGGCATCACCGGTTACCCGCTGCCTACTCGGCGTCGTCGAAGGCGTGGAGCGCTCGGCGAGCTCGTTTTCCACGTCGCCGATACCGCCGAGCTGGGCCATCAATCGCTGCACCACATGGTGCGCGGAGACCTGATGCTCACCGACCGCGGTATAGAGCATAGAAATGTCGGTGTAGTGCAATTCCTGCGCGACCGCGCTCATCGCGTCGACGCTCATCAACCGCTGCAGAGGCAGCCCGACGCGGCGCACCTCTTTGGAAATCTGCTCTTTACCGTTTTCCAGAGCCTCTTCGCGCCGTTCTTTGGCGAACCACTGGCGAATCTTCGCCTTTGCTCGGGGGGACACCACGAAGTTCTGCCAATCGCGACTGGGCCCGGCATTCTGCGCCTTCGAGGTGAACACCTCGACGACTTCACCGTTCTCCAGCTGCCGCTCCAGCGCGACCAGTCGACCGTTCACCCTGGCACCGATGCAGCGATGGCCGACCTCGGTGTGTACGGCGTAGGCGAAGTCGACCGGTGTGGATTTCTGCGGCAAGGTGATCACATCACCTTTCGGCGTGAACACGAAAATCTCCGGCGACTTCAGATCGAAGCGCAGCGATTCCAGAAACTCCGTCGGGTCGGCGGCCTCGCGCTGCCAGTCCAGCAACTGGCGCATCCAGGCCATGTCATCGACCTCGGCGGTGTCATTGGAGTGCTTGCCTCGGGTCTCTTTGTAACGCCAGTGCGCCGCGATGCCGAACTCAGCGGTGCGGTGCATGTCCTGGGTACGGATCTGCACCTCCAGAGGCTTTCCGTCCGGCCCGACCACGGTGGTGTGCAGCGACTGGTAGACGCCGTAACGCGGCTGGGCGATGTAGTCCTTGAACCGACCCGCCATCGGCTGCCACAGCGAGTGCACTACACCGACAGCCGCATAACAGTCACGCACCTCGTCGCACAGGATGCGAATACCGACCAGATCGTGGATGTCGTCGAAATCCTTGCCCTTGACGATCATCTTCTGGTAAATCGACCAATAGTGCTTCGGGCGACCCTCGACGATCGCATTGATCCGCGAGGCGGCCAGCGTGTTGACGATCTCGGCCCGCACCTTCGCCAGGTAGGTGTCGCGGGAAGGCGCGCGATCAGCTACCAACCGGACGATCTCGTCGTATTTCTTCGGGTGCAGGATAGCGAAAGCGAGGTCCTCCAGCTCCCATTTCACTGTCGCCATACCGAGACGATGGGCAAGGGGCGCAATGACCTCCAACGTCTCCTTGGCCTTCTTGGCCTGCTTCTCCGGCGGGAGGAAACGCATGGTGCGCATATTGTGCAGCCGATCGGCCACCTTGATCACCAGTACGCGCGGATCGCGTGCCATAGCGATGATCATCTTGCGGATGGTCTCCGCCTCTGCGGCCGCACCCAGATTGACCTTGTCCAGTTTGGTTACGCCGTCGACCAGATGCGCGACCTCGGCGCCGAAGTCCTTGGTGAGCTGCTCGAGGCTGTAGCCGGTATCCTCCACGGTGTCGTGCAGTAACGCGGCCACGAGTGTGGTGGTGTCCATACCCAGCTCGGCCAAGATATTGGCCACGGCGAGCGGATGGGTGATGTAGGGGTCACCGGATTTGCGGAACTGATGCTTGTGCCGCTCGTCGGCCACATCGAACGCACGCTGCAACAGCGTCAGGTTGGCCTTCGGATACAACTCGCGGTGCACGGTGGCCAGCGGCTCCAATACCGGTTTGACCGCCGGGATGCCGCGCTGACCGGTCATCCGGCGAGCCAGTCGCGCACGCACTCGGCGCGAGGCCGAGGTCGGGACAGCCGAAGAGGTACCTGCCTGTCGTCCAGACGTCGTGTCTGCCCCCGTCGACGGCTGTGCCTGCCGCGCGGCATCGGTGGCGGCCGCACCATTGGTCTGCGGGCCCGATGTCGATTGCTCGACCTTCGCCTCGCCCAGATGTTGAGTCATGTCACCACCTCTCCGCGCCTCGATCGGACCACCCTATCCGACCGGCGCAACCTCCCGGACCACCAACTTTAGTCCGGGTGGGGCACATACGTCCGCTCAGCGGGCCATCGATACCCACCAGGGGCTCCCGAGGCCGGGCGGCGTTGGACATCGGGCGGAACTTCGGCCGGTGAGCCATCCAGGACCTACGCTGGATTCGTCCTGCTGCGATCCGGCCTGGCCAGTCGATGTAGAACGCGACACTACCCGGAGCTAGCACCGTGCGACGGCTGCCGGGTACGTATCGTTGCCGCTATGACGGTCATCCGATCGCTGCTCCTGTTCACGCTCGCCGCACTCGCCGAAATCGGCGGCGCTTGGCTGGTGTGGCAGGGCTGGCGCGAGCAACGTGGCCTCATCTGGATCGCCGCGGGTGTTCTCGCTCTCGGCGCCTACGGCTTCGTCGCCACCTTTCAACCGGACCCGAACTTCGGGCGTGTTCTCGCTGCCTACGGCGGTATCTTCGTCGCGGGCTCACTGGCATGGGGCATGCTTGTGGACAAGTTCCATCCTGACCGCTGGGACTACCTCGGCGCGACGATCTGCCTCATCGGTGTCGCCCTCATCATGTATGCGCCACGTCGCTGACCGGTGTGCCGTCGGCGTTCGTTCGGTCGATGAAACCGCCGCTCAGAAATAGACAAAGTGGTCATATCAGCTCCCAGAGGTTGCGGCGAACACACGGCGCGCGAGGACGGGCCGCTGGAGCGACTACCGCACAAGAGCAACGGCATGGCTCTCGATCAGCGAAGATAGGGAAATCCCGTACTAAGTACAATATTGGCAGAAGCGTCCGTAGCATTTCTGACCCGTGATATTTCGGATCATCAGGACCACAGTGTCAGGACCGACCCTGAACCACGTAGGAATTGCCTCGACATCCTACCCGGATGATCGGCTCCACGCGGGATCAGACCTGCACGATCGAGGTCAGCGGATAGTCCCCCTGCTTGGCGCGTCCTTCGAGGAAGGTGAGTTCCAACACCACTGCTACGGCAGCGATCTCCGTACCTGCCTGCTCGAACAGTTCGGCGGCGGCAGCGATGGTGCCGCCGGTGGCGAGCACATCATCCAACAGCAGAACACGACGACCCCGCAGCTCGATACCATCCGCGGGGATCTCCAATGCGGCGGTGCCGTATTCGAGTTCGAATTTCCGGCTTAGCACGGGAGGCGGGAGCTTGCCCGCCTTTCGAACGGCGAGCACCCCGGTGCCGAGAGTCGCGGCGACGCCAGCTCCGAGCAAGAAGCCCCTGGCATCGACTCCGGCCACCAGATCGGCGTCAGGTGCACACTCAGCCAAGGAATCGACCACGGCACGGAAGCCATCGGCATCGGCGAAAACCGGCGTCAGATCCGCGAAACGCACTCCAGGCACGGGGAAGTCGTCGTTCCAACGGGTCAACCGATCGACCGCCTCGGCGGCCTTGGCAGCTCGTTCCGCGACTGCGTCCGCGGATTCGATTGCCGCATGCTTACTCATCGACACATCTCCCTCATCACATCACCCACACCGTCTGTCACCGCTGCAGCACCCACCGGTCCATATTCCAGCCCGTCCCGGCCCGGCTGGGGGCGGGGATCCCGTTGTGCAGCCCTGCCCCGAAAGCGATTGTGCGGGGGGTGGCGAACAAGGGGATGCTCGGCAGCTGGGTCCACAGCATATTCTCTGCCTCAGTGAGCAGAGTCAGCTGTGTAGCCGAGTCGTCATCGACCGCGAGCTGATTGGTGATCGCATCGTACCGGCGATTATCGAATCGCCCGGCATTGAGTCCACTACCGGTGCGCAACGCGCTGATCGCGACTACCGCACCGACCGAGCCCGCTGGGCCCGACGCCGAGGCAGTGCTCCCCAGAATCGCGTCCACTGTGCCTTCGGTGAGTTGAGCAGGAGCGAAATCGGGCGAGCCGGCATCCACTACGGAGATACCCACCGGCCGACAGGCATCGGCGATCATCGCGACGGTCCGCGCACGACGGTTGTCCGGAGCCAGGTAGCCGATGCGAACCGTCGGACTCGACACGCCGGAGGCGGCAACCGCCCTGGCCGCATTTGTCGCGTCATCACCGGAGTACTTTTTCGCCGCACCGATAACCGCCGGGTACAGCAACGAATCCTGCTGGACGATATGCGCGTTCAGCGGGCCGGAGCCCAGTCCGGTCTTCGGCGCATCCGGTACCTTGCCGAGTTCGTCGAACAATGCCTGACGCGGCAGACACAACGCGAATGCCTGGCGCGCCTCGCGCGTAGCGAACACCCCGCTGGTCGACAACACCAGCTGCTCGACACCCCGTCCGGGTTGGGTATGCACAGAAAAACCTTTCAGATCCAGGTTTTTCACCGAATCCGCACCGATATCGACCACATTGACAGCATTTTCCTCGACTCTCTGTCGCACATCGGAAGTCTTGGGCCACACTACGATACGTCCGGTTTCCGGCTTGTTGCCCCACCAGCGGCTATTGGCGACCAACACCAACCCGTCTTCCTTACTGAAAGACTCGATGCGGTAAGGCCCCGAAGAAGGGAACCGGGACAAATCCATCCTGCCGTCGGCCGGGATGGTCCAACCGGTGTTCCAGAACTCCGCGAGTCTGCGGATGGCGTCGAGATCACGGGCCCGCACTGCCGATACCACGTCGGGCACATTCGCCACCTGAGCCGCGATATGCGCGGGCATCAACTCCCCCGCGGCGAATAGGGTACGCCAGGCGAAATAGTTCCGGCCCGGACGGAACACCACCATGGCGTCCCGCGAGCCGGGCTGACAGTCGATGCGCTCGATATCCTCGTAGCCAACAGTGCTCGCGGCATCGAAAAGCGGAGTAGGCCCGTGGTCACTGGGCTCGGTGAACTGCCCGCTGCGGGCGGCCCACGCCAAAACCAAGTCATCGCAGGAGGTCGGCACTCCGTCGGAGTACACACCAGCGGGATTGAGCCGGTACTGGATGGTCTGCGATTCGCCGGGTACTTCCTTGGCGGTGCCCAGATCGGTGTCGGCGATCTGCTGGCCGTCCGGACCCGTATAGAAGAATCCGGTGAGCACCCGGGAGAACACTGCAGCAGATCCGGAAACAGCCCCGAGCGTACTACCACCGTTGTAGGTGGTGATGGTGGCGTCAGTCGCATAGCCGATGGACGGCACCTGGCTCTTACTGGAGCAACCGACCACCAGCCCGGCGGTCGAGATCGCCGCGACAAACGCTCCGATCAGTCGTATCACCGTACGTGGCTGTCGCATATAACCCCCTGTTTCGTGGTCAGTGCCGCCTCTTGTGTCGTTTTCCGCTCGGTCGCACACCCGGCCGTGGTGCCCGCACCATCTGCTGCCTGTCCGGCACAGTACCGAGGTCCGGCCTCACCGCCTTCGCCCCACGCTCAGCCGCGCCGGCCCGCTTGGCCATAACCTTCTTGGTATGCGCCGCCACGGGCCCCCAGCGCTCTTTGATCGACACCAGCAACGGGGTCGCGAAGAAGATCGAGGAGTACGTACCGACCAGCAGACCGACCAGCTGAACCAGTGCCAAGTCCTTGAGAGTGCCGACACCCAACATCCAAACTGCGATCACCATCAGGCCGAGGATCGGCAGGATACCGATCAACGAGGTGTTGATCGAGCGCATGAACGTCTGGTTCACTGCGAGATTGGCCTGCTCACCATAGGTGCGTCGAGTCAGATGCAGAATACCTCGAGTGTTCTCCTCCACCTTGTCGAATACCACGACCGTGTCATAGAGCGAGAAGCCGAGGATGGTCAACATACCGATCACCGTCGCCGGGCTGACCTCGAAGCCGACCATAGAGTACACACCCGCGGTAACGGTGAGGTCGAAGCCGAGCGCGGCGAGCGCGGCGATGGCCATATGTGATTCGAAACGGATGGCTATGTAGAGCGCTACGAGCGCGAGGAACACCGCGAGCGCGAGGAGCGCTTTATCGGTGACCTGACCACCCCAGGTCTCACTGACATCGGAGGTACTGATCGCGTTCGAGCTCGGGTTGCCGTTGCCGTCCTTCGGCTGGAACGCGGCGAACAGCGCGGTACTGAGCGCCTCCACCTGCTTCTGGTCCAGTGCTTCCGACCGGATCAGGATGGTGGACGAGCCGCCGGTGCCGACGGTCTGCACCGAAACCGGATCGGTGCCGATAGCACCTCGGTAGACATCCTCGACCTTGCTGACTGTCGCATCCCCGGTCGGGAACTGAACGCGCGTGCCGCCTTCGAAGTCGATGCCGAAATCGAAACCGCGCACGAGCATGCTACCCAGTGCGGCCAGTACGATCACGGCAGTGATGCCGTACCACATCCGGCGTTTGCCGATGACGTTCACGGCGCCGGTACCGGTGTAGAGGCGATTGAGGAACCCGTGCCGGACCGGTTGTGGTTCGGCGCTCGATGTGGCGCTGTCGTCCGGGGCCACCTTGTCTAGCGAGGTGGTGTAGCTGTTGGTCATCGCGTCTTCATGCCTTCCCGAGGGCAGCTTCGGCCGCCTTCCGCTCGCGGGCGATCTGCTGGATCGCACCGAGGCCGTTCACCGCCGGCTTGGACCAGAACTCCGTCCGAGAGGCGAGTAGCACCAGCGGTGAGGTCACCAGGAACACCACGACGACATCGAGGATGGTGGTGAGACCGAGGGTGAACGCGAAGCCTTTCACCTGGCCGACAGCCAAGTTATAGAGCACGGCCGCAGCAATGAAACTGACCGCATTGCCGGACAGGATAGTGCGACGGGCGCGCTGCCAACCGCGCGGCACGGAGGACCGGAAGCTGCGGCCTTCCCTCATCTCGTCTTTGATGCGTTCGAAGAACACCACGAACGAGTCGGCGGTCATGCCGATGCCGATGATCAGGCCTGCGATGCCCGCGAGGTCGAGAGTGAAGCCGATCCAACGCCCGAGCAGCACTATGATGCCATAGACTGCGACTCCGGAGGCCACCAGGGACAGACCGGTGATGAACCCGAGCATGCGGTAATAGGCCAGGCAGTAGAGCAGCACCACCGCCAGGCCTATCGCACCGGCGAGCAGACCCGCGCGCAGCGAAGCCAGGCCGAGAGTCGCCGACACTGTCTCCGCCTCGGAGGTCTCGAACGACAGCGGCAGCGAGCCGTACTTCAGGGTGTTCGCCAGCTCCTTCGCCGACGCCGTATTGAAGTTGCCCGTGATGCGGGTGCTCCCGCCGTACTGCGGGCCGCTCTCCACGACCGGTGCACTGACTACCTGGGAGTCGAGCACGAAGGCGACCTGCTTGCCGATGTACTCACCAGTGAGCGTTGCCCAGGCACTGCTGCCGCCGGACTTGAACTCCAGATAGACCTCATGCCTAGCCTGCTGCTGGTCCCAGCCCGAACTGGCATCCTTGATCTCTTGGCCATCGATGCGGCTCTTGTCCAGCAGAAAGACCTGGGTGCCGTCGGTCGAGCAGGTCACCAGCGGAAGATTCGGATCGTCGTTGCCTGCGAGCGGATCAGGTTTTCTACAGTCCAGTGCGGCCATCGCGGCCCGCTGCACCGCCGGATCCGTGCTCTGCCTCGTCGCTTTGGCCGCCTGGATCTCCTTGGCCGCTTCCTCGGTGGGCGTCAAGTTCGGTTCAGCCGACGGCTGGGCCGGTGCTTGCGCGGGGAATACCCGCTGCTGTGGGGCAGGTGTGGCCTGCGGGGTCTCCGGCTGCACGGCGGGCGTGGGCTCTGCGGCCGGTCCCGGCTCCGCGGCGGGCGGCGGCTGCGGTGCGGGCGGCGGCTGCGGTGCGGTGCCGCCGCTCGCGGTAGGCATGCTCTGCAACACCGGGCGGATGTACATCTTCGCTGTCGTCGCCAGTGCACGGGCCTGCTGCCCGTCTTCACCGGGCACGGTGATCACCAGGTTGCTGCCGTCGATGACGACCTCGGAGCCGGATACTCCGAGTCCATTGACCCGGTTCTCGATGATGTCCTGCGCCTTCTGCAGGCTGTCCCGGCTCGGCGCGCTGCCGTCCGGTGTGCGCGGGGACAGCGTGACCCGGGTACCACCCTGCAGGTCGATGCCGAGTTTGGGGGTCGGCAATTTGTCACCGGCGAAGAACACCAGCGCGTAGACCACGGCCACGAGCGCGGTGTAGACACCGAGCAGCCGCAGCGGATGCGCCGATCCCTGAGAAGGTGGCACAGTACTTCATCTCCTAGACGGGAAAACGAATGAGGAACAGGCGGGCGTGCCCCACCAGCGCCAGGCGCGCGGACGGATGACCGTCGCTGCGACCTCTAGCGTAGAGAGCGCGACCGGAGAAACTTCAGTCCTTGGTCAGCCGGGTCTCGGTCTGCTCGGCGGTTTCCTCGATGGACTCCGTCACGCTCGAATCACCGGAGCCTGGATCGGATGTACCGGTCTCCTCGGTACTCACCGAATCGTCGGCGCGCACCTCGTGGATAGCCCGGCGCAACCACGTGGTGACCACGTCCTCGGCGATCTCGAGGTCGACGGTGGTGTCGTCGAGGTCGACCACAGTGCCGTACAGTCCCGATGTGGTGATGACCTGATCGCCGACCTTCAGGGTGTCCTGCATGTTCGCGATCTTCTCGGCTTCCCGCTTCTGACGGCGGACACCGAGGAACATCGGCACAAGCAGGGCTACCAGTAGCAGTGGAAACAACAGTTCCATCGTCGAAGTCAGTCCCTAGTGTCGTGGGTGGGATGAGCAGTACCCACATAGTCTGCCAGTTCGCTGCGCGGCCGACACATCCGCACACCCGCTTGGCGTGCGCGATCTGCTCGGCACCTGCTACAAGCCGACGGAACACGCTCCGGTCGGAGCCCGGAGACGAGGCGGTATCGCGGTGCAGATCAAGCAATCTTGCGGTAAACGTAGTCGTCCACTGGGAAGCTGACCGCTTCGCGGTGCGCGTTGAGAGTACTGGTAGGTCGCAACAGTGCGGCCTCGCCGTGCTGATTGAAGTAATAACTGTGCGCGGCGGCACAGTCACCTCGGTAGAAGACCGAGGAACCGAGCTTGGCCGTGACCCTGTTCAGAAACTCGGCGTTAGCCCGCTCGGTGACCTCGAAGATGGTCGCGCCGCGGTGCCGTAGCTCACCGAACAACCTGTCCATGTGCTTCATCTGCGTCTCGACGGTGGTGAAGTAGGACAGGCCGCTATAGGAATACGGGCTGTTGAGGCTGAGGAGGTTGGGAAACTTCGGTATCGTGATGCCCTCATAGGCTTGAAAACGATCTCCCCGCCAGAATTCTCCGAGATCCACCCCGTCTCGACCGATGATCTCGATGGCCGGAAAGTTCACGTCCCACAGATTGAAACCGGTGGCCAGGATCAGTGTGTCGATCTCGGTCCTGTGCCCATCGGTGGTGACGATCCCGTCCGGCTCGATGTGGTCGATCGAATTCGTCTCCAGTCGCACATGCGACTGGTTGAATGTTGCGAAGTAGTGATTGGAGAAGGTGGGTCGCTTGCACCCGAAATCGTAATGTGGGGTGAGTTTCCTTCGCGTTTCCTGGTCGCGTACCGAGGCCCGCAAATGCGCCTTGGCCAGTACGCCCACACCCTTGTTCATCAGCCTGACCTGCTTGAAATGCAGCACGCCCACCACCATCAGCGCCTCGAGCAAGCTGGTGTTGACCAGCCGTGCGACCTGCTGTGTAAACGGGACGCGCTCGAACAGACTACGCACCGGCACGGGGATCTCGGTGTCGATCTTCGGCACCACCCAAATCGGCGTGCGTTGGAAAACAGTGAGTGAGCGAGCTTTCTTGGCTACCTCCGGAATCAGCTGAACGGCGGTGGCGCCGGTACCGATGATCGCAGCAGCGCGACCGGTGAGGTCGATGTCATCCTTCCACGCAGCGGTGTGGATGATCTCGCCTGCGAAGGTGTCGATGCCAGGGAACGACGGAGTGTAGGGCTGTGACAGAAATCCCGTCGCGGTGAGCAAGTAACGTCCGGTGATCGTTTCCCCGCCCACGATCGAAACCTCCCAGTGTCCGCGATCCTCGTCCCAGCGCGCTCCCTCGACAACGGTATCGAAGCGCATTCGACGACGTAGTCCGTATTTGTCGGCCACGTGCTCTGCGTATTTCTTCAACTCCTCACCGGGCGCGAACAGCCGCGACCAGCGTGGATTGGGCTCGAATGAATACGAGTAGGTGACCGAGGCGATGTCGACCGCAAGACCGGGGTAACGATTGACATGCCATGTACCGCCGAGGTCATCCTCGCGCTCGAGAATGACGTAATTGCTCAACCCGAGGCGATCGAGCTGGATTCCCGCCCCCATACCACCGAATCCCGCACCGACCACCACCGCGTCGTACTGAGGTGCCACGTCGAACCTCCCGCTGATCAAGCTATTCAATTAGGAATGACATGTCATTCCGAATGTGACTACTGTATCATCGATGAAGTGTCGAAACTATCCACTCGCGCCGAACAACGCAAAGCCGAGCTGCGTCAAGAGATCATCGACACTGCCTTCGTTTGTTTCGCGGAAAAGGGCTATCACGCCACCGCTATCGCCGATATCGCAGGCCGGCTCGGCATCGGACACGGCACCTTCTATCGCTATTTCACCAACAAGCGTGACATCATCGACCATGTCATCGACGATCTGGCCGCACGCATCATCGCAGCGCTAGGCACGGATAACTCCCCGGATGCCGCGGCCACCCTGGCCGAATACCGTGCCCAAATCGATCGCATAGGGACGGCTCTCGCCGAGATCCTGCTCGCCGATCGCCGAGCGGCCCAGCTGCTACTGTTCCATGCCACCGGTATCGACGATGAACTCACTCAACGGCTCTACCGACTACTCGATACCGCCGACACGCTGACCGCTGGATACCTCGAACACGGTGTCGAACTCGGCTATCTGCGTCCCGACCTGGACACTGTGAACACCGCACGCGCGGTGACCGGCATGCTACTCGCCGGCATCCTGTACGCGCTGCGCACACCAACTCCTCCCGAGATAGCCGGGCTGAACCAGGCGATCCGCCACCTACTCATCGACGGTATCCGCAAGGACTGCTGAGCGATTCGGGCATCCCTGGCACACTCGCAGACATCGGACGCGGTCGACACCGCCGTTTCGCTATCCGCGACCGCGATACCACATTCGGCACGAACAAGCGCGACTCACGCGGCAGCGCACAGATCGGAGTCATTCGAAGAGGTCGAGGGTGGGGTGCGGCTCACGACCGCGAACCTCGATGGAGCCGAAGGACAGATCAGCGGGAGGGACGAGGCCGATATGCGCCCAAGCGGCGGCGGTGGCCACCCGGCCGCGCGGAGTGCGCCCGATCATGCCCGCACGCACCAGAAACGGCTCGCACACCTCCTCGACTGTGGCCCCTTCCTCGCCGACCGCCACCGCCAGAGTGGATACCCCGACCGGGCCGCCACCGAAGCTGCGCACCAGTGCGCCGAGGACTGCCCGATCGAGCCGGTCGAGACCGAGCACGTCCACGTCGTACACCTCGAGTGCGGCTTGCGCTATCGACCGGGTGATCCGGCCGTCAGCGCGGACTTCCGCGTAATCGCGCACACGGCGCAACAGACGGTTGGCGATGCGGGGCGTGCCCCTGGAGCGACCTGCGATCTCGGCTGCCGCATCTTCCTCGATACCGAGGCCGAGGAGGTGCGCCGAACGCTGCAGGATACGTAGTAACTCTCCAGGCTCATAGAAATCCATATGACCGGTGAAACCGAAGCGGTCACGCAACGGGCCGGTCAACGCTCCGGATCGGGTAGTGGCACCGACCAGAGTGAACGGCGCGATATCCAGAGGAATGGAGGTCGCACCCGGACCTTTGCCGACCACCACATCGACGCGGAAGTCTTCCATCGCCAAGTAGAGCATCTCTTCGGCAGGACGGGCCATGCGGTGGATCTCGTCGATGAACAGCACATCGCCCTCGACCAGGTTGCTGAGCATGGCCGCGAGATCACCCGCTCGTTCCAGCGCGGGACCAGAGGTGATTCGCAAGGCGGTGCCGAGTTCCGCGGCGATGATCATCGCCATGCTGGTCTTGCCGAGCCCCGGCGGACCGGACAGCAGGACATGATCCGGGGTGCCACCGCGCTGTTTGGCCCCCCGCAGCACCAGTGCGAGCTGTTCCCTGACCCGGGGCTGGCCGATGAAGTCGTCCAATGACTTCGGGCGCAAACTCGCCTCGATCTCGCCATCGGACTTCAGGTACCTGGCGCTGACCGGCGATTCCGCGGTTTCTTCATGGTGTTCCATGGCGTCCTATCGGTTCTTACCGAGTAGCCCGAGTGCGGTGCGCAGTGCGGTGGACGTATCGGCAGCGGGCTGATCGGCCAATACCGCATCGACCGCCTGCTCTGCCTGCTTGGCAACGAAACCGAGACCGATGAGTGCGGCGACAACGTGATCACGTACCGGTGGGCGCGCCGCGGCGGGTGCCGACCCGGAAGAAACGGATGGCACCGGGACGAGATCCACCTTGTCGCGCAACTCGACCACCATGCGCTCGGCGCCGCGTTTTCCGACGCCGGGCACCCTGGTCAGGGCAGCGATATTGCTCTCGGCGAGCGCTTTGCGCAACGCTTCGGGCTCCAGCACGGCAAGCACAGCCATGGCGAGGCGGGGTCCGACGCCTGAGACGGTTTGCAACAAACCGAACAGGTCGCGGGCCTCGGTGTCGGCGAAACCATAAAGTGTCGTCGAGTCCTCGCGGACGATCATCGCGGTATAGAGCCTGGCCTCCTCGCCGCGGGTGAGCCCGGCCAGAGTGGATGGGGTGGCGTTGAGCCGGTAGCCGACACCAGCCGCCTCGACCACCGTGTGGTCGAGAGCTATCTCGAGCACCTCACCGCGTACCGAAGCGATCATCTGCGCACCTCCTTCCGTTCCTTGACCAGTCGTTCTTGATAGCGTCGCCGCGCCGCGGCCGCCTTGGCTTCCGCCGCGGCCATCCTTTCCAGCAGCGGCGCCCGCCAGCAATGGCAGATGGCCAGCGCGAGCGCATCCGCCGCGTCGGCCGGTTTCGGGACAGTGGCCAGGCCGAGAATACGAGTGACCATGGCGGTCACCTGTCCTTTGTCCGCAGTGCCGTTGCCCGTGACCGCCGCCTTCACCTCGCTCGGAGTATGGAAGACCACAGGGATCTCGCGCCGCGCCGCGGCGAGCGCGATCACCCCGCCCGCCTGTGCGGTGCCCATAGCAGTACGGACATTGTGCTGAGCGAAGACGCGTTCGATGGCAACCGCCTCTGGTTCGTAGGTTTCCATCCAGCGTTCAGCTGCTTCGGCGACAACGAGCAGGCGCTGAGCCAGATCCGTGTCTCCGGGAGTGCGGACTACGCCGACGTCCAAAGCCGCGACCTTACGCCCCAACCCGCCTTCGACAATGCTGAGACCGCATCGGGTGAGTCCGGGATCGACGCCCATCACCCGCACGACAACCCCTCTCGCAGACACGAACAACTGTTCGAGAGTCTAGCGGAGACCGAACTCAGTGCCTGTCCGCGACACGGTTGCCCGCGCTGTGTTGCGGAGTTGCCAGACACCGGGGAGCCGACTCGCAGATACCGTGTACACCGACCGGCCATACCAGCACCCTGCCCCGATCCAGGTCTACGCCGCTATGTCCCCACCAGGAAAAGAATTTAGCAAACTCTTATATAAGCTGCTCAAGTGTACAATTTAAGGTGCTGAGCAAATTGTGAGCGAATCGGAACTCTTCGCGCTCCGAAACCACCACGATCCAGCAGATCACGCTTCTACCATCTGAGAATGAGCGCTATTGCCATGGCTGTTCTCGAAGGCGGTCCGCAAGACCTGCCCACTCGCATCGTGCCGATCACCGCACCAGAAGCCGAGTTGAAGGTCCCGTTCCGAGACGGGTACGAGCACTTCACTCTCACACAACGAGAACAGGACACTCCGGAAGGGCGGCTACGAGTCTACGAGTGGTGTGACCGCACCAAGATCGCGGAATAGACCGGGCACTCCGCTCCGGTCGCGACGAGCACTTTCCTCCGGAGGAGCACTACACAGCTGCCGGACTAGTCATCGAGTCGAGCGAGCACCTCGTCGGGGATGTCGACGTTGGTGTAGACGTTCTGCACATCGTCACTGTCTTCGAGAGCGTCGACAAGCTTGATCACCTTACGAGCGCCCTCGACGTCGACCGCCACCGATACCGAGGGCTGGAATCCGGACTCGGCGGAATCGTAGTCCAGTCCGGCGCTCTGCAACGCGGTGCGTACGGCTACCAGATCACCGGGCTCACTGATGACCTCGAACGACTCCCCGAGGTCATTGACCTCCTCCGCGCCCGCGTCGAGCACCGCCATCAGCACATCATCCTCGGACAAGCCGTTCTTCTCCAAGGTGACGATGCCCTTGCGGTGGAACAGATAGGCCACCGAACCGGGGTCGGCCATATTACCGCCGTTACGCGTCATCGCGACACGTACCTCGCCCGCAGCGCGATTGCGATTGTCGGTGAGACACTCCACCAGCACGGCGACGCCATTGGGTCCGTAGCCCTCGTACATGATGGTCTGCCAGTCCGCGCCACCCGCCTCCTCGCCACCGCCACGTTTACGAGCACGCTCGATATTGTCGTTGGGCACCGACGACTTCTTCGCCTTCTGGATGGCGTCGTACAGCGTCGGATTGCCATCCGGGTCACCGCCACCGGTCCGGGCTGCCACCTCGATGTTCTTGATCAACTTCGCGAACAGCTTGCCGCGCTTGGCGTCGATCGCCGCCTTCTTGTGCTTGGTGGTGGCCCATTTGGAGTGGCCGCTCATTCCCTACTTCCTTCAGGTCGATGGCACGTCTGGTCGTGTATACGGTACCGGCACTGCCGGGCGCACAACTTCCTCAGCCTACTCGGACATCTCCCCCACAACTGCCTCGGCTAGATCGCCCGGATCAGGTCTACGAACATCCGGTGCACACGCAGATCACCGGTCACCTCGGGGTGGAAAGAGGTCGCGAGGACATTGCCTTGTCGTACCGCCACGATCCGGCCTGCGGCCGGGCCATCCGGAACAGTGGCGAGCACCTCGACGCTCGCGCCCGCCCGCTCGACCCATGGTGCCCGGATGAATACTGCGCGGACCGGTCCGTCGGCCAGTCCAGCGAAGTGCAGGTCGGTCTCGAACGAATCGACCTGGCGACCGAACGCATTGCGGCGCACTGTCATATCGATGCCTGATAGATGCTCGGCGTCCGAACGAGTATCGAGCACCTCCGAAGCAAGCAGAATCATGCCCGCGCACGACCCGAAAGCGGGCATCCCGGCGCGCAGCCGCGCACGCAATGGCTCCAGCAACTCGAAGGCCACCAACAGCTTGCTGATCGCAGTCGATTCGCCGCCCGGCAGTACCAGCGCATCCACTGCGGCCAACTCGGTCGCACGACGGACAAGAACGGGTTCGGCACCGCACCGCGCGAGCGCCGCGACATGTTCTCGGACGTCGCCCTGCAGGGCGAGCACCCCGATAGTGGGCCGAGACTGTGTCTGTTCCGGAGCGGCGGGTACGGCGACCGATATAGCGTTCACGCCGAAAAGCTTACGAGCCGTACCGATGTATGCCTGCGCACAGCCGCGGACGCTCAACTATCACGCCGGGTACGGATGAGGCCCTCTTGGACCACAGCGGCGACCAGCGCGCCTGCGCGGGAGAAAATCTTGCCGCCGGTCAGCGCACGGCCGAAGCCCGCCGACGGTGAGGACTGATCGTAGAGCAGCCACTCGTCGGCACGAAACGGCTGCAGGAACCACATCGCGTGGTCCAGTGACGCGTTCTGGGTCCGCTCGTCGGGATGGGTGACCTTCGAAGAACCGAGCAGCGTCATATCGCTCATGTAAGCGAGGGTGCACACATGCACCAGCGGGTCATCGGGCAACAGGTGCCGGTAACGGAACCACACTTGTTGCTGCGAGACCACCCCGTCTCGCCTGGACACATCCTCCTGGGGCACCACTCGGATATCCCAGTGCTCCCATTCGCGCATCGCCCACAACCGTTCGGGACTCATCGTGGTGCTCGCGTCGGGCAGATCCTCCGGCGCGGGAACCACGGGCATGAGGTCCTGATGCTCGGGTCCATCGTCGCCGACATGGAACGAGGCCGACATGGTGAAGATCGCCGCGCCGTCCTGGATACCGGTCACCCGCCGGGTACAGAACGAACGTCCGTCACGAATACGTTCGACCTGGTAGACCGTACGCTCTTGCGGATTACCCGGACGCAGAAAATATCCGTGCAGGGAATGCACCTGGAATCGCGATTCCACTGTCCGGACCGCCGCGACGAGCGCTTGGCCTGCGACCTGCCCGCCGAACGTACGCGGAAGCTGGGTCTTGGTGGACGCACCACGGAAGATGTCCCGCTCGAGCCGCTCTATTTCCAGCGCCTCTTCGATTGTCGCCATGCGCCGAGACTATCCCGGCCACCGCTGCCGAAGTCTCTCGGCTACAGGTGACGCCAGGGTGGGCCGCCGCGCGCAGCGGCCCACCGCCATACTGTCGTGATCACCAACCGCGCTCGGCCAACCGATGCGGCTGCGCGATCTCCTCGACATTGATCCCGACCATGGCCTCACCGAGACCACGCGATACCTTGGCCAGTACGTCCGGATCGTCGTAGAAAGTAGTGGCCTTGACAATCGCGGCGGCACGCTGCGCCGGATTCCCAGACTTGAAGATGCCCGAACCCACGAACACGCCTTCGGCGCCGAGCTGCATCATCATCGCCGCATCGGCCGGGGTGGCGATACCACCCGCAGTGAACAGCACCACTGGCAGCGTTCCGGTCGCCGCGACCTCACGGACCAGCTCATAAGGCGCCTGCAACTCTTTGGCCGCGACGAACAACTCGTCTTCGGGCAAGGAGGTCAGCCTGCGGATCTCCTGACGGATCTTACGCATATGTGTAGTCGCGTTGGACACATCACCGGTGCCCGCCTCGCCCTTGGAGCGAATCATCGCAGCACCCTCGGTGATGCGACGCAGCGCCTCACCCAGATTGGTGGCCCCGCAGACGAACGGCACGGTGAAGTTCCACTTGTCGATGTGGTTGGCGTAATCGGCCGGGGTGAGGACCTCGGACTCGTCGATGTAGTCGACGCCGAGGCTCTGCAGGATCTGCGCCTCCACGAAGTGGCCGATACGGGCCTTAGCCATGACCGGGATCGAAACGGCGGAAATGATGCCCTCGATCATGTCCGGGTCGCTCATCCTGGACACACCGCCCTGCGCACGGATATCAGCCGGGACACGCTCCAACGCCATCACCGCGACCGCACCGGCATCCTCGGCGATCTTGGCCTGCTCCGGCGTGACGACATCCATGATCACCCCACCCTTGAGCATCTCGGCCATGCCGCGCTTCACACGGGCGGTGCCGACGGTTTGGGTGGTCTCGGGGCTGGTCACGGCAAACTCCTGAGTCATGTGCGCCAATCGATCGCTCGGATTCGAGCACTACGATTCTAAGCGGCCACATGTGACCACTTGATAGCCAGTTGTAGCGCACTGGCCTGGCACGAATTCGGAGATGACTGGCCGGGACAGGACAACACCGCGCGGCGACTGGTCAGCGGATAGAGCGCACTTCGAGCTCAGCGCCGCCGGACGCTGCCACAGCGGCTTCGGCGAGTAGTTCGTCCAAGTGATAGGGATATACGGTTTCGCCCGCGCGATCCAAAGCGACGATATCCGCGGCCACACACCATTTGTGACCGGTGATGCAACGACGTTCGATCACGGTCCGATTCGCCGCGCGCGGCTCGAAGCCTCGTACCCGCAGGCTGAAGAACAGCTCTTCGGAACGAATCAACTCACCGTTGAAGGGAAAAACCGCGACCCGTCGCCAGATCGGTCCGCGCAGTTCGGACGGTTCCGCCCGAAGCCCGGTCTCTTCGAAGAGTTCCCGCACTGCCGCGACACGCAGACTCTCCCCCGGCTCCACCCCCCCGCCGACCGTGAACCAGAACGACACTTCCGGAGTCTTGGGATCGTTACCGCGCATCAGCAGAGTCCGGTCGTTGTCGTCGAACAGCACGATGCGCGCGGTAGTCCGGATAGTGTCGACGGCGAGACCGGTGGACGCGGCAGGCGTAGCGCGCTCGGTGATCTCGAAGTAGGACGGCAGCGGGGCGGTGCCACCGAGATGCAGAGCACGCACCAGGCGCCGCGTGCGTAATACGAGCGTGTCCCTTACAGCGTCGTTGTGGAAGCGACGAGCGATCAATACCCTGGCCTCCGCGTCGGCCAGTTCGGCGACCAGTTGCGGGCGCAACATACCGATGTCGACGGCCGAAAGCGCGGCCGAAAGCTGGTTCTCCGCAGTCTCCCGTTCAATGCGACCGGCCCGCTCAGCCCGATCGGCCAGCGCGGCCAGCCGTCCGGCTTGCTCTGTCAGGACCGGATCCGATATCGGACCCGCGACGGCCATGGCAACCGACCTGGCCACCACCGCCCGCCGCGCCAGGGCTCCATCGAGCGCCTGCCAGGATTGGTCGGAACGCACGTGCAGCCGATCGAGCCGGTTGGCAGTCGAATAGGCCCAAAGTCCGGCTGTGGCGACCAGCGCGGCCAACAACGCGAGAACGAGAACGGTGGTCGCGGAGAAAGTAATCATCCAGCGGCCCGCACTCGGGTATCACCTACGGTCACCGTCTCGTAGACGCGCAAGATCTGTTCGGCCACCACCGGCCAGTCGTACTCGCCGACCACCCGCGTCGCGGTACGCACCAACGCCCCCCTGCGCACCGTATCGGTGAGCACGGTATGCAGCGCGGTGGCCAGGGCCGCTGAATCGCCGACCGGAACAAGCATGCCTGCCGCACCGTCACGCAGTACCCGGCGGAAAGCGTCCAATTCGCTGGCGATGACCGCGGTTCCTGCGGCCATCGCCTCGAGTAGGATGATGCCGAAGCTCTCCCCGCCCAGATTGGGCGCGACGTAGACGTCCGCACTACGCATCGCCGACGCTTTCTCCTCGTCGGATACCTGGCCGAGGAAACGCAGATGCCCGGACAATTCGCCCGCCTCGCGAAGCAGACGGTCCTCATCCCCTCGGCCCACGATGAGGATCTCGATACCGGGATGCCGACGCACCAATTCGGGAAGCGCGCCGAGCAAGACCTGCATCCCTTTCCTGGGCTCGTCGTAGCGGCCCAGAAACAGCACCGTGCCACCGGCGCGAGGGTAGCCAGGCAGCATCGGCGCCCTGGCGAATACGGGAACATCGACACCGTTGGGGATCTCCACCGCGTCCGAGCCCAGCGCCTCCACCTGCCAGCGACGCGCAAGCTCCGAAACCGCGATACGGCCGGCGATCTTCTCGTGGTAGGGCCGCAGCACGCCCTGAAAAGTGCTCAACACCAACGATTTCGTTGTCGAAGTGTGAAAAGTCGCGACAATCGGACCCTCGGCGATCTTCAGCGCGAGCATGGACAGGCTCGGCGCGTTCGGCTCATGGATATGCAGGACGTCGAAGTCATTGCTATCGATCCATCGGCGAATCCTGGTGTAGGCCATGGGCCCGAACGACAGCCTGGCCACCGAACCGTTGTACGGGATGGCGACCGCGCGTCCCGCCGACACCACGAATTCCGGCAGCGGTATGTCGTCCGACGCTGGGGCGAGCACACTCACCTTGTGCCCGCGTTCGATGAACACCCGTGCCAGCTCGACTACATGTGCCTGCACTCCACCGGGAACATCGAACGAGTAGGGACAGACCATGCCGATCTTCATGGCGAGACATCCCCGTGCTCGGTCCGAATACCTGCCTGCGCAGCAGCGATCACGGCTCGTCGCCGCGGCGAAAGATCGCTCTCCCACAGTGGTTGCAACATGTGCCAATCTGCAGGATGCTCAGCGATATTCGCGGCGAAGCGATCCGCCAAGCGCTGCGTGACAGCAGCTACTCCACCGGAGACATCTAGTGCCATCTCGGTTTTCAGTCCCCAGCTCTCCCGCCCCTCGGCATCGATCTCGAACCACGCGTGCACCGGCAGCAGCGCCGCGCCGGTCTCGATGGCCAGTTTTGCTGCTCCGGCAGGCATCCAGGTACGTTCTCCGAAGAACTGGACCGGAACGCCTTTACCGGTGAGGTCGCGCTCACCCATCAGGCACACAGCCTTGTTCTCCCGCAGCCGCATCGCCAGCTGACGGAACGGTGGCTGCTCACCGCCGGTCAGCGGGAATACTTCGAAGCCGAGACTCTCCCGATAGGCGATAAACCGTTCGAACAGCGATTCCGGCCGCAACCGCTCAGCCACGGTGGCGAAACTAGTGTAGTGCTGCACAAACCAGACGCCCGCCATATCCCAGTTGCCCGAGTGCGGCAATACGAAGATCACCCCGCGCCCATCGGCCAGTGCGGCGTCGAGCGAGGACAACCCGTCGACCCGGTAGTCGATTGTGGAATGATCCATCACAGGCAGCCGGAATACCTCGCGCCAATACCTGGCATAGGACCGCATGCTCGCACGGATCAACTCATCCGGCACGTCGGCAGAAGACACCCCGAGTACGCGGGCCAAGTTACGCCGCAACTGATTCGGCGCTCCACCAGCACGGTACTGCCGGTTGGCCCGACGGGCAACTCGGTCGCCACCCCAATCGAACAACCGCCTGGCAGACGATTCCGGCAAGGCGCGCACCAGTCGCCAGCCCGCCGTGTACCCAACGGCACCGAACTGTTCCCCGATGCTCATCGGCGGGTTCCCACTGCTCGTCCGTGATCGATGAATACGGCGGTTCCGGCGCCACCGGTAATCGGTCGGCACCCTGCGCCGGGCGAGATCACGACGAAATTCCTGTGGCGTCCGCGGTTCCCGTATTCGAGTCCCGCGGCTGTCCTTCTGGGACCACGGTGCGCGCTCCAGGCGAATTACGCACCGCCAGTAAGCGCTGCACAACAGTCACGATGCTGAACACAGCGAGCAGCCACATCGCCACATGCACGGCATAAGTGAGCCACTCGATATCCCAATAGCCACCGATACCGGTGAGCCCGGCACCGACCAGCACAATGATCAGCCGGTCCGGCCGCTCGATGATTCCACCATCCGCGGACAGGCCGCTGGCCTCGGCGCGGGCCTTGGCGTAAGAGATCACCTGAGAGGTCACCAGCACGATGAGCGTTGCGACAAACAGCGACTTGTGCTGCTCATGATAGACAGCCCACCAAGCCAGACCACCAAAAATGGCGCCATCGGCGAGCCGGTCGCAGGTGGCGTCCAGCACTGCCCCGTATTTCGTTCCGCCGCCGCGGGCTCTGGCCATCGCCCCGTCGAGCATGTCGAACATAACGAACAACCAGATCACCATGGTTCCCCAGAACAGATGCCCGGTCGGGAACAATGTGACAGCGGCCACGATAGACGCGGCGGTGCCGATCAACGTCATGGCGTCGGGAGTAAGCCCCGTGCTCACCAACGCACGGCCCAGCGGCGCTGTGGCCTTGGCGAATACCTCCCGGCCGAAGAAGCTCAGCACGGTTGGTCCGCTCTGTCGCTCATCTACGTCTCCTTCCAGGCCGCCGAGAGTAGCGCCCTGGTCTCCCGCAGCAGTTGCGGCATCACCTTCGCCCCGCCGATCACGGTGATGAAATTTGCGTCACCACCCCAACGCGGCACAATGTGCTGATGCAGGTGATCGGCCAGTGAACCGCCTGCCACTCCGCCGAGGTTCAGCCCGACATTGAAGCCATGCGGCCGGGAGACCTTCTTCATCACCCGGATCGCCTGCTGAGTGAAGGCCATCAGTTCGACACTCTCCGCTTCAGTGAGATCCTCCAGATCAGCCACCTTGCGGTACGGCACCACCATCATGTGCCCAGGGTTGTACGGATACAGATTGAGTACCGCGTACACCAGCTCACCGCGGGCCACGACCAGCCCGTCCTCATCAGACATCTTGGGAATGTCGGTGAACGGGTGACCTGTCGAATCCTTGTGGCTCGTGGCCGCCGCCGCGATATAGGACATGCGGTATGGCGTCCACAAACGCAACAGCCGATCCGGCTCACCGACACCGGTGTCCACAATGCTGCCCTGCTCAGTCGAGGTCGCGTTCTCACGCAAATCCGCGAGCCCGTCCGGCACTGTACGCTCGCTCACGCTGTGCCCCTTCTAGCATAAGCGGGGCCCTCCATGGCCACGCTCCGCTGCCACCTCCGGGCCTGACCACTCATGCTGTGCCCCCTTCTAGCATGAGCGGGGCCCTCCATGGCCACGCTCCGCTGCCACCTCCGGGCCTGACCACTCATGCTGTGCCCTTATTCGCTGATCGAATCACAAAGTTGTCGGCTGTCGGCGACCCGTTCTCCCGATGTGCGATCCACGCGGCGACAGTAGCCACCGCGTCGTCGACCGGAACCCCGTTGACCTGAGTGCCGTCGCGGAACCGGAAGCTCACGGCGTTCGCATTCGCGTCGCGTTCACCGGCGAGTAGCATGAACGGAATCTTCTGGGCGGTGTTGTTGAAGATCTTCTTCTGCATCCGGTCACCGCTGCGGTCCACCTGCGCACGGATGCCCTCGGCGCGTAACCGCTCGATCACCTGCTCGAGGTGTGGGGCGAAAGCGTCCGCGACCGGGATGCCGACGGCCTGCACCGGTGCGAGCCAGGCCGGGAACGCGCCCGCGTAATGCTCGGTGAGCACGCCGAAGAAACGCTCGATCGAGCCGAACAGCGCGCGGTGGATCATCACCGGTCGCTGCTTGGTGCCGTCAGCGGCGGTATACTCCAGATCGAACCGTTCCGGCAGGTTGAAGTCCAACTGTATAGTCGACATCTGCCAGGTCCGACCCAGCGCGTCTTTGGCCTGCACCGAGATCTTCGGCCCGTAGAAAGCCGCACCCCCCGGATCGGGCACCAGCTCTAGACCCGAGGCCGAGGCGACCTCGGACAGGGTCTCGGTGGCCTCGGCCCAGATCTTCTCGGAACCTACGAACTTCTTCGGGTCCTTGGTGGACAGTTCGAGATAGAAGTCGTCGAGTCCGTAGTCTTTCAACAGGTCCAGGACGAACCGTAGGGTGTCGGTCAGCTCGTCGTGCATCTGCTCTTTAGCGCAGTAGATGTGCGCGTCGTCCTGAGTCATGCCACGCACCCTGGTCAGGCCGTGCACCACACCGGACTTCTCGTACCGGTAGACCGAGCCGAACTCGAACAGCCGCAGCGGCAGCTCCCGATACGACCGGCCACGAGAACGGAATATCAGATTGTGCATCGGACAGTTCATCGGCTTGACGTAGTAGTCCTGGCCGGGTTTGCGGATGGTTCCGTCGACGTTGAGTTCCGCATCCAAGTGCATCGCTGGGAACATACCGTCGCGATACCAGTCCAGATGGCCGGATACCTCGAAAAGATGCCCCTTGGTGAGGTGCGGAGTGTTGACGAACTCGTAGCCCGCTTCGACGTGCCTGCGGCGCGAGTACTCTTCGAGTTCTTTGCGGATGATACCGCCCTTGGGGTGGAATACCGGAAGGCCGGATCCGAGTTCCTCGGGAAAACTGAACAGGTCTAGTTCCAGTCCGAGCTTGCGGTGGTCGCGGCGCTCGGCCTCGGCGAGCAAGTGCATGTGCGCGTCGAGTGCCTCCTGCGACTCCCAGGCGGTGCCGTAGATGCGCTGCAGATCCTCGCGGTTCTGGTCACCTCGCCAATATGCGGCCGAACTGCGGGTCAGCTTGAAGGCCGGGATGAACTTGGTAGTCGGAATGTGCGGACCGCGACACAGATCACCCCAGACCTTCTCACTGGTACGCGGATCCACATTGTCGTAAATGGTCAGCTCTTTGCCGCCGACCTCCATGACCTCAGGATCTTCGATGCCGGACTTGTCGTTGATCAGCTCCAGCTTGAACGGCTCTTCGGCCAGCTCGACCCTGGCGTCTTCGACCTCGACCACCCGGCGGGAGAAGCGCTGCGCGCCTTTGACGATCTTCTTCATCCGGGATTCCAGCTTGGTCAAGTCCTCCGGAGTGAACGGCCGCTCGACCCGGAAATCGTAGTAGAAACCGTCTTTGATGTAGGGACCGATACCGAGCTTGGCCTCGGGAAATTCCTGCTGCACCGCCTGAGCCAGCACATGCGCGGTGGAGTGTCGGATGACATTGCGGCCGTCGTCGGTATTCGCTGCCACCGGCTCCACGTCGATATCGGCCTCCGGAACCCACGACAGGTCTTTCAGCTCTCCGTCCACTCGCACGACGACAATGGTGTCCGGCCCCTTGAGCGGAAGTCCCGCTTCGCGCACCGCGGCGCCCGCCGTCGTCCCGGCCGGCACCCGGACGAGGGCGGCTGGGCTGATAGGGGCTGAGGTGGTCACGGCTGCGCTCTCCTTGACGTTCTCGGGTGCGGGCAGGCTCCCGCCGAATCGGTGACCGATCGCGTATTCGCTCCGGCGCGACCATGCTATCGGCACAGTGCGACCTACGCGCCGATGGACCGGAATCAGCGCAGCCGCGACGCACAACCGATCGGGCGAAGCGAGCAGCCGGACAGCTCATTCCCGCGCGGCAAGGCCCTCCAGCAGCGCTTCTCGATCGACAGCCGGTCGTTTCGGGCAACTGGTGCACAGCACACAGCCAGGTACCTGGAACACCAAGCAGCAGGAGATACGTCGCACGAAAGCGCGTCCGCCGATCTCGACGAATCGTGGCACCGGGAGTACGCCGCCGATCTCGACAGCCAGCCGCGCTCCGGCCTCCGGCGCCCCGGCATCAAGCGCGCGATTGCCGATCGTGTCAGCCGCGATCGCCCACAGTGCGGCCACCTTCGCTCCGGATACTTCGGTGACCGGCGGGACGATAGCGGCCAAGGTTTTCCCCAGAGCCTCGGCATGCGAGGAGCAGCCCCCCTGTGTACCGCCCGTCAGTATTCGCACCCGTTCGATGCCGCCATCGGCTCGCACTTCACAGGACAAACGGTCCAAGGCTGCTTCGGGAGCCGGTTTATCGTGCGCGTATGCCCGCGTGGTCTGCTCCACCAACGCCGAGGCTGCCATACACCACCACAACGTACCCGCGACGCGCAGCGATGTGGTTCCCCAAGAGTGACCCAGCTCCGTGATTCGCGCGGCCAGCCACTCGGGCCGGGTAAGCGTCCACCCCGGGACGATAGTCACCTCCGCAGGGGGCTGCGCAGCCATTCTCATTCGACTCCGATCCAGCTACCCACGATCCCGAATGTTCCGAGCACCCACACAGTCACCACAACCGACACGAAGGCGCTGACCGTCGTGAGCACCCGCATGCCCGACCTCCGAGCGGAGTACCAGGCCATGCCGCTGCGGTACCGGTTCCGCGACCAGCCCAGCGCCCCACGTGCCCAGGCGAACTCGGTGGTGAGAATGCCGATCCCTGCGCACACGATCGCCCAGCCCGGACCGGGATACGGGATCGCTAGGACACCGACCATGAGCACAGCCGCACCGACCACTGCCACCCGGTCCGGTAGGCGAGATAGAGCATAGGTCGTTGCATGAGCCCGGCCCGGAAGGCGCTCCGGACTCCGCTGTCGCGTCTGCCGGACGCGACAGCAGTGCCTGGGCGGGATCACTTCGTTAGTACCATGTATGAACGAAGGTTATCTGTAACGCAGGTTATCTATAAGGAACCGGAAGTGGCTAGGCGATCTGCGTCATCGATACGCGCCAGCCCGTTCTCGGTCACTTCGATCACCTGTGCACTCGCGATATCGAAGAAAAGACCCGATACCGTGGCACCACGCTCGGCCACCGCCTTACGCACCGTTGGATGACGCTGCAGGGTCTCCAGCTGCACCGCGACATTCACCATGGCGAGCTGATCGACCAGGCTGAACCCGGCCTCACGAGCCGCTACTGCCACCGGATGACCCGCACGGAACCGCTCCAGACTCGGCCTGGCATGCTCGAGCCAGGCATCCACACCGGGGACCCGCGCCTCTGCGTGCAGGGCCGTCATCGCACCACACGAAGAATGCCCGCACACCACGACCGAGCGGACATTCAGCTCCTCGAGCGCGAAGCGCAGCGCAGCCTCGACCGAGACATCACCCTCGGCAGGTACCAGGTTGCCCACGTTGCGAACGGTGAACAGATCACCCGGTCCGCTGTTGGTGATGACATTCGGCACAATCCGTGAGTCCGCACAGGTCAGGAAGAATGAATCCGGGTCCTGCTTATTACGCAGCTCATCCAGATGCGGGCGCATGACATGAGCGTGACTGCGGTGGTAGGCCGTGATGCCTGCCGCGATGGGATCCTTGCGCCCCTCCTCACGGCTCCACGGGCCGAGGACGTCGTCCCAGACCGATCGAGCGAGGCTGCGCGCGGGTGGCTTCGCTGTGGCGTGGGCCATCCTGGCGCCACCGATCTCCACGAAATCGACGCTGCCGCCGCTGGCCCGCTGCTGACGCTCGAACTCCTCGATAGCCTCGAAGGCCGCGTGATCGAGAAAGTCTACCGTCATCTCCACTGTGACGTCGGCACCACGGGGAATCTTGGCGAACTGTGCCGACAGCCTCGGTAGCGCAAGAAAAGTAGCCGAGCCGTCGATGGTGATCAGCCAGCGCTGTGTGCCGGAAATCTGCTCGGCGCGGATCGCGACCCGGACCACCCGCCACAGCAGCAGGCCGAAGGCCAACCCGAGTCCGATCAGCACACCCTCTAGCAGATTCAGGAACACCACACCGAGCACTGTGACGGCATAGACCATGAGATCGCCAGTGCGACGAGCCGATTTGATGTGGGCCAGTTTGACCAACTGGATACCGATCACGATGAGCAGACCTGCCAGCGCCGCCTTCGGGATCTGCTCCACCACCGACACCAGCATCACCGAGAACACCAGGATCCAGACGCCGTGCAACACCCCGGAGGCTCGACTTCGCGCACCCGCGTGCACGTTCGTAGCACTACGCACGATCACGCCGGTGACCGGCAGGCCACCGAGCAGGCCGGAGAGTACGTTCGCCGTGCCCTGGCCGACCAATTCGCGGTCGAAGTTGGTGCGAGTGCGTGCGCTCATCTTATCTACAGCTACGGCGCACAGCAGACTCTCCACACTGGCGATCAACGCGATGGTGAGAACAGCGAACGCCACCGCGGACCAGTGACCGCTTGGCAGCTCCGGGAGAGCGATCGCATCGAACAGCGAGCCGTTCAACACAATGCGCTCGATATCGGTCGGCAGAGCCAGTGACAGCAAGGTGCCCGCGACTACCGCTACCAGTGGGCCGGGCACTACGCGGATTCTGGTCGGCATGTACCGCCAGCCGAGCATGATGACGATCACCACCATGCCGATGACCGCACCGCCACCCTGCAATGAAAGCAGCCGCTCCGGCAGCTCGATGATGTTCTGCGAGGCCGAACTACGCGACGAGCCGCCGAGCAGGACATGAACCTGCTGCAAGGCGATGGTGATGCCGATGCCTGCGAGCATCGCGTGCACCACCACCGGCGCCACCGCGAGCGCAGCCCTGGCAACGCGGCTGAGTCCGAGCAGAATCTGCAACACCCCGGCAGCGAGGACGATGAAGCAGGTCATGCGCCAACCGAATTGATTTATCGTCTCAGCTACTACAACGGTGAGCCCCGCAGCGGGACCGCTCACTTGCAGGACCGAACCACCGAGTAGTCCGGCGACGATTCCTCCGATCACCGCGGCGATGAGCCCTGCGGCGATCGGAGCTCCGGAAGCGATCGCGATACCGAGCGAAAGCGGCAGCGCGACAAGAAAGACTACGACCGATGCCGGAACGTCGTAGCGAAGCATCTCTGCGACACGGTCGGGCAGCAGTCCGGAACCCCCATCCGAGCTCTTGGTAACAGATGGTGGCAATGGCGGGGCTATTTCGTGATCGATAGCCATGATTCTCCTTCGCCAATTCGGCCGATCAGCCGAGTTCGGTTGACGATCAACATGTCCAGCAGGGCATAAGACCGCGAACCGCCATCTCGCGGTGAAGCAGTCCTGACACATCAATAGGTCGATAAGTAAACGAACGTGAGTTTATGAGTAAAGTCTTAGCAAAGCCTGAGAAGGCCTGCGGACCCTGTCCCACGCCACTCACGGCTCGCCACCCTCACCAGAATCTGTTACTAGCAACCCAAAAGCTAACCTTGCTAGTACTCGGCCAGTGCTCGGAGGACGTCATCGTCCAACTTCGCAATTTCGCCAACCATCAGCCAGTTGACCAGGACGCTCAGGGTCGGAAGCAACCCGACGTCGCCACATCAATCGATTGCCAGATATGTGCTACAGCTACCGTGAGCTTTGCAGCTCAGAGCTAGGATCAATAGTAAAGGCTTCGCAAAATGAAAGGAAAGGTTCGCATCACCACTACCACAACCGCTATCTAATTGTGATGCAAGTCACAAATCGATATGCACGGCAGCGTGGCGGGAGCCGAACGCGTGGATCCCTATCGATGTACCGCAACCGCACCCCCTGCGATCACCGCATTCGAGATCAGACCGGCGGCGGTAGCCCACCATCCGACAGGCCGCAGAATCCGGGCGAACATCGTTCGCGCGCACTCTCCAGACCGAAATACACTGGCACGCCACCGATCCGGATAACATAGGCGGCTACGCGTGCAACATCCTCGAATCCAGCCGGACAGCGGCAGTCGTTCGCCGCGTTGGGCGTTTCTGGTATATAGCGCTCCCGAGAAGCGGTAGCCCTGACCAGTTGATGGGCCAAAGGGTTCGGGTGGTCCCAGCTGGGATCGAACCAGCGACCTTCCGCGTGTGAGGCGGACGCTCTCCCGCTGAGCTATGAGACCTTACGGGCGTCCGGCAAGGTACCACCCTCCGGACGAGACGAAACATTAGCACGTGGCACCGTGGGTTCACCAAATCACCGCCTGGACAAGATCGATGCCATCCGAGCGCCATCCCACTACCCACTCTGCTGCCGCGCTTCGGATCGAGAGTCCATCCGATCCCACCAGCCACATGAGCCACCGCCATCACAGTATTCGACTTGCGGATTCCTCCCGCTTTACCAGCGGATTTGTACCTTTCACCGAGCGTCCGCTAATGTTTCTTCTCGCACCGCCGAGGCTGGAACAAAACCTCGGAAACGGAATGCGGATGTAGCGCAGCTGGTAGCGCATCACCTTGCCAAGGTGAGGGTCGCGGGTTCGAATCCCGTCATCCGCTCGAGAGGTAGGGCTAGGCAATAGTAATAAAAGCCGTCCCCCTTGCACGGTGGAGTGGCCGAGTGGTGAGGCAACGGCCTGCAAAGCCGTGCACACGGGTTCGATTCCCGTCTCCACCTCGCGCGATTAGCTCAGCGGGAGAGCGCTTCCCTGACACGGAAGAGGTCACTGGTTCAATCCCAGTATCGCGCACCACCGTCTCGCTAGGTCAGACCCGGTTTTCACCGGGTCTGATTTTGTTTGTGCCCAATGCGTGCCCAACGGAGGTTCGTCGTCCGCGCATAAGTGGGCCCGCATTGAAGCGAGAACGATAGAGCCGCCACCGATGACCGGCCGACAGTAATACTGGTCGCGCACTGCCGCCGCTGTCATGGCTGGCTGCTGCCGCCTCAATCGGACACGCAAGGGATCGGGCCGACCTGGGCGATCCACGAACGCGCCGGGCTACGCGCCGCAGCGGAACAGCACCCACAGGAGCTGGCCTTGTTCGATATCGCTGCGTGAGCAGACATCCGCCGCCGCGGAACACCCTTGCTGCGGATTACGCGAATCGGAGCAGTTCAGTGGGTGTGGTGATGAGGTGGGTCGGGTCGCTGCCGCGGAGTTGGTCGATGCTGTGGGCTCCCCAGGTGACGGCGATGGTGTCCATACCGATCGCGTGTCCCATCGTGATGTCGGTGGTGGCGTCACCGATCATGACCGCCTCATCGAGGGGGATACCGGTGTCGGTGAGGGTGCGTTCCAACATTTCCGGGTGGGGCTTTTTACAAGTCACCAGGTCGTCGCCGATGTAGAGAGTGAAGTGGTTGTGGATGCCGAGGTGGCGGGCGGAGATGACGGCGAATTCGGTTTTCTTGCTGGTGGCGACCGTGCACACCACACCGGCGGCGGTGAGGTGTTTCAGTGTCTGCTCGATACCGGAGAATACCTTGGTTTTGTGTGGCAGCAGGTCCCGATAGATGGTGCGGTAGTCGGTGACCAACTGTTCGAGGACACCGTCATCGACGCCGTCGGCGAGTTCGGCGAACACCTCCGGCAATGACCGGCCCATGCGCGCGATGATGTGTTCGGGATTCGGCGCGGGCAGGCCGCTGCGTTGGAGTGCGCCGGTGAAGGACGCGACGACGCATTCGCTAGTGTCGGCGATGGTGCCGTCGAAGTCCCAGATGAACAGTCGGTATGTCGTGTCACCCATGTGATTACGCTGCCTTCCCCAGTGCGTGCGCGACGCGCTGGTAGAGGTTGATCTCCCGGCCGTTGCTCAGGTCGATGAGGTGATAGAAGTCCAACATCGCGGCACCCAGCTCGGGTGCCTGCCCGTACAGGGCGTGAGCGTAGCGGCCGAGGGCGTCTTCGTGGGCACGGTGGCGACACAGGTTGCGGACCTCGAAATACAACGGGTCTTCCAGGTCGGCGATGCGCAGTAGCCGCTGCGAGCGCGTCAGCCCGAACAGCGGGTCGCGGGCGGCGTCGCCCCGTATCCCGTCGGGTGTGCCGCGCACCAGCAGCTGGGTCTCGAACTCCGCGGCACGGCGTTCGTAGCGTTTGTTCTGCAAGCACACCGCCACTTCCAGCGGATCGACCCCAATCGGTGGGGTGATCATCGTTGCGGTGGCGGGGTGGTGCAGTCCGTGGCGGCCCGACAGGTAGGCGGTCAGTTCTCCGGCGATCAGTTCCTGCACGGCCGGCCAGTCGAGGCGCCGCTGGTGGTAGTGGTCGAACAGCGGCAAACTCAGCCAGCTGAACAGTAGCCCGTCGGAGAACACCGGCCCGGTACCGTCGCGGGCGCCCTGCCCCTCGGTCAACGCCCGATAGTGGCGGGGCAGTGTGTCCAGGCCGTCGTGGTATTTCACGCCAAATCGGCCCCTCGACGCCGCGGCGGCCAGCACGTGCGCCAGGTCGTGCCAGTCGTGGACATGCCCAGTCGAAGTGTGGAAGCAGTCCTCGGGGGTGGTGTGGTGGAAATGCTTGGCGCGCACGGCGATCACGTTCGTCGCATAGCCCTGAATGGCGTGTGCAGGGGTCGAGGTGACAACCTGACGGACCTGGCGGCCGAGATAGCTCGGGTAGTCGGTGAGCCACCGGTGCAGCGCGTAGTTCACGACCGGGCCGACGCCGTGGTACTCATCGAGCAGCCGCCCGGCCGCGTCGATCGCCGGGGCGTGTTCGCGGATGAAGTCGCAGTGGTGGCGGGCCTCGCGGCGTGAGACGAAATAGACCGCGCCGTAGCGGCTGGCTTTGACCGCCCACCACCAGATCCGGTCAGCGAGCTCATCACGAGCGATCAGTTCGCGCAGGCCACGCGTGGTAAGGAACAACGCGACCGCCTCCCGGATCGGGGTCTGCAGGCCGATCCGGATCTTATGTAGTTCCCTATCCAGGTCGTCAGGGTCGACGAAGGCCGGGATCGGCGGGGTCGCGCTGAAATGGCTGTCGTAGTCGTGGTCTGTGGTCCGTTCGATGCCGGTCATGCGGCAGTCCTTTCGATGGCTTCGCCGGTGATGGCTTCGACGAGTGCGCAGCCGATGACTTCAGCTGCGGCGGGGGTGACGGCGTTGCCGTAGCCGCGGGCCTGGGTGCGTTTGTCACCCAACGCTTTGAAGGTGGCCGGGAACGCCATCCCGGCCCGGATCTCGGTCGGTTCGAGCATCCGGAAAGTGCAGTCCTGCAGCAGGTGCTCGCGGTCGGCGCCCAGCAGCCCGAACCGGTCACGGGTGGTCAGAGTGCCCATCGGCTCATCGACCGAGTGCGCGCGGCCGGTGCGGTAATAGGGCACCAGCAGATGCCGCACATCCTCTGGTGGTTGGACCAGCCCGTGGTGGAACCCGTTGGCGGCAAAGGTTGCAAGAGGTTCGGTGACCGCCCGCGCGGACTTCTTCGACCCACCGCCGCGCAGCTCGGCGATGAACGGCGGACACACCAAGGCGTCGGTTTCACGGGTGGTGCGGGTCGGCATCGGTGCGGTGAGGCTGCTCGCCTCGGTACGCCACGTTCCGCCGGCCGGGGTGAGCATCGGGGTGCCCGCGAACTTCTCCAACCCGATCCGGATCCGCGCCATGGTGTTCTCGGCCAGAGGTTCGGTGCGGTCGGCGATCTTCGCCCCGGACGGCAATGTCCAGTCGATCGCGACCGCCGCCGGAGTCGTGATCGGCTCCACGATCGCGAACCGGCAGGACTTCGCCGGACAGCGGTAGACATACTGCCCGGACCGGGCCCCGTAGCGGCCCATATCGACCCCGGGACGTTTCCATGCCTGTATCGCGTCCACTACCCGTTCACAGCCGCCGCACCACGCTTTCGGCCGCAGCCACTTGCCCCAGTCGGGCTGCCTGCCCAGCCCTTTCCACGAGTACGCGAGATACAGCCGGTCCCGGGACTGCGGCACCGGCAGGCACCGCCGCGGTAGTACGTGCGCGGAGTTGAGCGCGATCAGCCAAGTGTCGTAGCCGATGTCCTCGATCGCCCCGACCCAGCGGCGCCACTGGTCCCAGCGACGGCACTGGATGACGTTCTCCATCGCCCCGGCTAGCACCGGCCGCCCGCGAGCGGCCATCGCCCGCAGATAGCGCGGAATCTGCTCGACCAGCGCCCGTGACCGCGCCGACGCCGGGTCCTCGACCACGCCGAGTTCCTCGTCGAACATGCTGTACTGGTTGGACTGGTCGAAATACCGTTTCACCCCCTTGGCGTCGGTCCACGCCGGGCACGCCGGCGACGCCCAGAACAGCTCGGTGTAGGGCAGGTCCTCCAGCACGATGTCCCGCACATCACCGGGCGGGAGATGCTCCGCACCCGGGAAATTCAGCTCGTGCACCGCCACGCATACCGGGTTGTGGTTGGCCGCCAACCGCAACTGGATCCCGGGCACCTGCTCCCAACCCAGCGAGTCCCCACCCCAACCGGCGAAGTAAACCGTCGATCTCAGTGACATACTAAACCTCTTATGTGAACAAAGTAGGCCAATTAAGTTCACAGTGAAGGATGCAGTGCTGAATGTCAACTATGTTGGCTAACAGAGTTGTGGAATGCTGGCCCCATGACCGAACGGACTGATCACGGGGCCGCGATCCGCGCCGCCCGCGCGGCCTACGACAAGGCTCGCGCCAAGCTGTTCGCCGAGATCCGAGCCGCCCTCGACGACGGTGTGGGACCTAACGCGATTGCCCGTGACAGCCAGTTCAGTCGCGAATACATCGCCCGAATCCGTGATGGCAAGGGTCCGAAGCACGCTCAATAGCCGACTACGACCACCAGATCGAACGAGCCCACACGGTTGAATCAGCACAAAGAATGCTGTTCACCGAGATCCTGGCCGGACTCGGCAAAGGCGTTGGGCCGTGCGATGCCCTCCCCGGAACCCTCCTTTTATGGTCCCTTCTCCCACACAGCGACGCTGTACACGCGCTACACGAACCTGCCTATCGGTGAACTCGCGTGCCCTACACCGCCGCCCGCGCTCTCGACTTTTCCCCAGCACTGAGCGCGCCCCGGCGCGCGAACACGCCACCGCTAGGTGGCGCAGCTCTAGACGCAACTTCCGCACCTGACGCAACCACCTACCTAACCCCTCTTTTTGTGGTCTCCCTCCCTTGTGGTCCCTTCTCCTACTGGACTTTCTCTGCTTTGTGTTTTGTGTTGTCTTCTGCCCTGCCCGGCCGACACTCTCTGCAGCGAAGCCGTAGAGAGTGTCGGCCGGGCAGGGCAGGGGGCGGCGCAAAACACCCCAGGTCAAACGCCAGTTTGACCTGGGCATGCCGGGATAGTGCCGGGACTTGGAAATCCCGGCACTATCCCGTCGCTGTCCCGGCATTATCCCGGCACAGTCCCGGCGCATAGCAAGGCCCTGCCACATCAGATCAGCCAGCTGAGATACTGAGTACTCAGCGAATCAGGCACTTTCAGACCTAATCTGAGCGTCGGGACGGTACCCTCGGATGGTCGGTCAGACTCGCTTAGGACGGAGTCGGGCAGGGGTGCCGGGAGGTTGGGGTGGCTCGCAAGTGGTCCTACTGGACGAAGAACAAGCTTCAGATACTCGGCGACTACGCGCCAGCGTTCAACACCGCGTCGAAGAAGAGGTCTGAGCGACTTTATCTGGACCTCATGGCCGGGCGCCCTGAAAACGAGGAGCGCCTCACCGGCGAAAAGATTGATGGCTCGGCGCGGCGGGTACTCTCCGCAGAGCCAGGTTTCACACGCCATGTCTTCTTCGAACTACCCCCCAACGCAGCACGCTTAGATGCTGCCCTCACGGCGCAGTTCCCGGACAAGTCCTTCGAAGTTGTTCCCGGTGACAGTAACGTCACGATAGACGCAGCGCTCGACCGTCTTCGCCCACTCAGTTGGGCACCGACCTTCGCGTTCATCGATCAACAGGCTGCCGAGGTCTGGTGGGAAACTCTGGCCAAGATCGCACAGTTCAAGGGGCTTACGGCTCGGACCAAACCGGAACTCTGGCTACTGATGTCGCCGACGATGACCGCGAAAGGCGTTTCGACCAGGGGAACGAACAGCGGCGCCTTCCGCGAACGCGTCACCCGTTTGTACGGGACGCGGAACTGGCTGAACATCCAAGATGCTCGCGAAGGCAACTCCATCACACCGGATGAGTACCGCGAGGAGATGACCAATCTGATGCGTTTTCGGATGGCCAAGGATCTCGGCTATGCCTACACTCATCGGATCCCTATGCGGATGGAAAACGGGACCACGATCTACGACATGATCTTTGCCACCGATCACCCCGCAGGCGACAAGATCATGCGCCACCTATACAAGCGGGCCGCCGAACGTGAACCTGCCATGCAACGCGAAGCCCGAAGGCTGGCGAAGATGGATCGTGAGCGTCGAGCCGGCACCGAAGGCTTGTTCCCAATCCCTGAATCAGCTGAACCGCAAGTCAGCGGCGATATCTTGTGGCGCCCCGAACCATACTGGAATCCGTCCGACCGCGATTGGTGGTCCGAACGTGACTGAGCCCCGCCACGTGTAGGGCGGGGCTCAGTCGAATCGGGTGCACTCAGGCGGTCAAGGCTGGCATTCCGTCCCACAGTTGGCCGTCGAGTTCGCGGCCAAGGGATTTCGGAGTTCGTCCACCCCATTGCTTGAAGAAGAACGGTACTCCCGCGGCATTACAATTGTCACGAATATCACGGACCCATTCCGGATCCAGCGGACGGTGACCCGTCCCCGACTCGCCGCCGGCAATCACCCATCCGATCCCGGCGAGGTCGAGCCCATCGAGTGGACCCAACAACGGTTCACACGACAGGAACCTCACCGCAGCCGGAACCGCTCGCAAGTGGTCGACACGCTCCAGATAGTCGGTGTTCTCCACCGACACCCCCATCCACACATTGGTCGGCCAATCCAGCTTGTCAGCAAGGCGTTTGAGCCGCAACGAACGTTTGGTCAACACCTGATAGGTGTGCTGCGGCGTCTCCCGCATTACGTCGAATACCTCACGGATAAACCCCACGGGGACCTTCGCGTGAAACAGATCCGACATCGAGTTCACAAACACAACCCTCGGTGCTCGCCATCGCCGCGGTACATCCAATGATTGCGGATGCAACGTCACCCCAAATCCAGGTCCTGAAGTGCGCGGATCGCCATCCTTCTGGTATTTGTCCGCGCCCATAGATTTCAATCGTTTCGCCAACACCATCGCATAACAGTGATCGCATCCTGCCGAGACACGGTCGCACCCGGTCACCGGGTTCCAAGTCGCCTCGGTCCACTCGATCGCCGACTTATCCGACATGACACCTCCTCCCTCAGTCTCGACACTATGCCACTACGGCAATTCTTAGTAGATACTCGCGCGGTGTGGACACGATACAAACAAACTGTGTACTGCTCGACCTACCGAAGCGTCCAGGAACCTTGACGAACTGACTACGGCACACAGCGACCGAGTCATCGGACAACGGACCTCACCCGTACTGGTCACTGGGCAACTCTTTCGCCAGCAAACTGCCGCGCCGCGGTCAGGGTCCGCGTCACCGCAGACTTGCTGACCTCGAACCGGTCGGCGATCTGTGCATGGGACCACCCTTCCTCATGGCGCAGACGCAGGATCTCGGTCACGGTATCAGGATCGCGGCGTCCGGATGGGTCGGCGCTGCACACCTGCTCAGCAACCGCTGCCCACCGATCGATGCTCAGCACCGATTCGGTGCTTTGCGGTTGCGCAGCGGCTCCGATCTCGACCTGCTGTGCACCGTCCACCTTCGAAAGGTCATGCCGGGCAGTGAGTTCACTGGTGGTCGAACAGGATTCGGTTTGTACCTCGCGCACAGAGATGGTGCGTACCGGTTCAGGCCTGTGCACCGGTTCAGGCACTGTACGCACCGCTGGTTCGGTGTTGATGCGGTCGGTGCGCGCCAGCACCAGCAGAGCGACGGTGGCTTGTCCGATGGCGCCGTCGATGATCAGCGGGAAAAGGAACGCCAGGTGTTCGCTCATCCCGACTTGTATCGACAACTCCCGTAACGCGTCGAACGACAGCCGGAATGCGATCACCGCGATAGCCGCTGTCAGTGCGACAACAGACCAATACGCCAGCCGGGCCTTGTTCTGGGCACGCACGAGCAGCCCCACACCGTGGGTTGCTGCCAGCAGCGCGATCGGCGGGAAGGACGCGACGAACGCCGCAACCCACTGTTTTCCGGCCGGTGCGTTGATCCAAGCATGCACGATGTTGCCCGCGATCGACATCGCTGCGACCAACAGCAACTCGCCCCAAAAGAACCGGATCGCCGACACTTCCTCTCGCGTCCGCGCACCGGGCTTCGCATCATTCGGTGCGCTGCGGTGCGCAGCATCGTTGCTGCGCACCGCCTCCGCACCGGTCACGCTCTCGGTCATAGTTCAGGGTTCTCCTCTGGTGTGATCGGTGCGGAGCAATCACCGACTGCGGGCTTGCGTCCTCCGAAGATTCGCGGGCGCGGGCCGAAATTCCGCCTGTTGTGGCCGGTCCAGGTGCGGGACCGGTCCGAGGTCGGACAGGTCGTATCCGGCATCGAAGTGGTCGGACAGGTCCTTGCCGGAGCGGGCTTGCAGAACGCGGATTTCGCCGACGTGGTCGGTGAGGGTGTCGGCGACTTTGGCGGCGTGCTGGTAGCCGGGGCAGTCACGATCGGCGATCACGATCACCCGCCCCGCGCCGGCCAACCAGCGGGCGTGCTGCGGGGTCCAGGACCCGGCGCCCATCGCGTTGCAGGTCGCGATCAGCCCGGCCCGGTTGGCCCGTTGCACGTCCTTCTCGCCTTCGCAGACGTAGATCTCTCTACCGGTGTCGAGGGCTTCGCGGATGTCGGTGAGTTTCCATGGGATCGGCGCGAAACCTTCCTTCACCCATTCGGTCCCGGTCCAGTGGGCCTGCCAGAAGCTTTTGGCGTGGCCGTGTTCGTGTGGGGTGTGTACCCGAGTGACTGCGCCCTCGACCCGTCCATCGGGCCATTTGTAGACGTAAGTGCACACGTTCTGCGGGCGCCCGGTCTGCGCCCCCAGATCCCGCTTCGCCGGTATCGGGAATTGCGCGACGGCGATGGCACGTTCGAGCGGGGTCGACGGACGGCGTTCAGTGACGCCGTACCGCTGTCCGTGCCCACCGATGCTTGCACGCCGGTGCGGGTCGCGGTCGGGGAGCCGGTCCCACAGGTCGCGTACCCGCAGCCCGATCCGGTCGAGGACGTCCTGGTCGTCGCAGCGGGCCCAGCAACGCACCATCGTTTTGCCCTGTCGTGGGTCGTACCGCACACCGAGGCTGGGGTTGTGGTGGTGGCCGTCGCCTTCGTGCACAGGGCACAGGTAGTTCGTCCACTGCTGCGGTTGCCGCGGGTACCGGGCCGGGCCTACCCGTCTGGCCAGGGCCTCGGTCACGACCTCGTACGAACGCCCCTGCGACGGTTGTGATGTCGTCATCGTCACCGCCCCCGCTCGATTGTCGGCCGGTGGGCGGCGGTGAGGATGCGGGCCTGCTCGATACTGCGTCGTTGCACTCCGTCCAATCGGGCCGCGCCCGGTGCGGCGAGCATCCGGCGCATATCGCTCGGTGTGCGCGCCCATCGGTCGTGGGCGTCTTTCAGGTACTTCAACTCCCCCGGGTACGGGCCGTTGCGCCACCGGCGGTCGATCGTCTCCTGTTGGGTGTGGAGACTGTAGACCTCGGCTTCGCCGGCGCCCGGGCGATCCCGCAGCCGCGACAGGCGATCAACCTCGGTGAACGCCTCCCGCATCGCTTCCTCGTGCTCGATATGCATCACTTCACCGCCTCCGCTGCACGCCACGACCACGTGCGGGCTGCACGAGGGGGTTGGTGTGGTGTTCGACCGCCTCGCGTACGGCCCGGCTGTCACGGGCAGCGAGTTGTCCGGCGTGACGCAGGCTGCGGTATTGCAGGTCGGTGGCACTGCCGCCGTTGTTGTGGGCGATGTCGTCCACCAGCCGCAGCATGGTGCCCGGAGCCCTCCGCCAGTCCTGATAGACGTTGTTGAGGTAGCCCCAGTGTTCGGCGTGCGGGCCATTGTCCCAACGCTGCTTGATCTCGCGGCTGCGCTGCAGGATCCGGTCGATTTCGGTGTCTGTGATACCCGTCCGGTACAGCTGCCCGGTGAGCTGGGTGTATTGCGCGAACTCGCTGTGCATCGCTTCCTCATGCTCGCGTTCCATGTCACCGGCTCCTGTCGATACCGTTGCGCCCGTGCCCGTTACGTCCTGGATGCGGCCAGGACTGGGTATCGGGGCCGGCCTTATCCCGATCACGGGCGCCGAAGTCGCGGAGGTAGCTGGCGCGTTTACCGACCGGCCCGTGATCGGCGGGGTCGCTGCTGGGCGGCACCATCCCCCGAAGCTGTTCCAGCGTCGGTGTCGGCTCATCCTGGCCACCGCCGTTGCTGTTGGTGCGCGCGCGGTTGCCATAACGCTGGGATTCGGGGGTGAATTCGATGAGTTTGCGTACGGCCTCGTCGCGTTCGTTCTTCAGCCGGTCGCGTTCGGCGACGATTTGGTCGATTCCGGGATGCTCACGCAGTTGGCTGTTTTCGGCCGCGAGACGCAGGTTGTGGTTCTTCAACGCCTCGGTCCGGGCCTCGGCGGTGTCGAGCTTGCGGCGGACCTCGTCACGGTCGGCGGTAACCGTATCCAGGCCGCGTTGCAGCATCTCCACCCGTGAACCGAGCCTGTCACGATCGGCACGGAGGTCGCGGAGCTGGCATTCGACCTGCGCGAGCCGGTCGTGGTCGGTGCGGGGTTGTTCAGGAGGTGGGTCGGTGCGGTCGACTCCACGCAGATGCTCGTCACGCTCGCCACGGGCTGACGTGGCGTCGGTGACGGCCTGGTCCTGCTCCCTCTGCTGCTGCCGGTGGTGCATCTGGTCGATCTGGGCTCGCAGCTCATCGCCGCTGTCGCCCTGGCCCTCACGCTCGCCGGTGCGCTCGGTGCGGGCCTGCCGCTGCTGCCCACGCTCGGCGGGCCGGGCCTGCTCGGCGCGCTCGATATCTTCCCGCCATTGAGTCACCTCGCCGGCGACCATCGACGGGCCACCCTCGGCGCGGAACACCGGTACTTGATGGCCCTCGTTGTCGTATCTGTAGGCGGCGACGTGCACGGTGGTGCCCGGTGCCGGCCGAATCCCGGCCAGCTGCTGGGCAGTCCATTGCGCGGACTCGGATTGGGTGGCGCGCACATCATGCTCGTGCACCACCTGATTGGCGTGCTCGGGCAGGTAGGTGACGGTGCTGTCGAACCGTGGCTCTATCCGCTCCGCCTGGCTGGCCTGCAGTGTGAAATCTTCGCGGTGTAGCCGCCCGGACAGCGTCCGCTCCCGCAGCACAGCTTCCCGGGCTGCGAGCTGCTCGGCGACGGCCTCGGGGCGGCCGTGGTCGACGTATTGCGTGGCGGCATTGAAGGTATCGATGGTCTGGACCTGGAGGTTGGTGCCCTCCGCCCACCTCGTGTGGCCGATGGTGCGCTGCAACCAGTCGGTCGCGGTGTGCTCGGTGGCGAACGACCGGAACTCGGTGAGCACGCCACCGTCCGGGTCGGTCCAGGTCATCTGCGCGCTGTAGCGATAACGGGTGACCTGAGCCGCGTCGATCCGCTCCAGCAGCGCGGCCTCGGCGGCGGCGCGACGCGCGGCGTCGAGCCCCTGCTGCGCTTGCTGGTGCTGTAGGTTGTGGCCCAGCTCGAGGATGGTGCGGGCGACCTGCGCCCGGTATTTCAACGCGTCTATGCCGCGGACCTTGTGCGCCTGGTGGAATAACCGGCCCGGCTCGAACTGCGGGAATGTCGTCGCGGCGTCCAGACCGTCCAGGGCGATGCCCTGCTCGGTTCTTGTCAGCCGGTCATTGGCCACGATGCGGGCGCGCAGGTCGTCGGCGTGCCGGTTGAGTGCTTGGGTGTCGCGGTAGCGGCGTTTGTGATCGATGTTCGGGTCTTCCGCGCGCTCGGCGACCACCAGGGCGTGGGCGCGGTAGCGGTCGACCATCTGCTGGGTCCACACCAACCGGTGCTCACGGGCGGTTTCCTCGGCGCGGCGCTGCTCGCGCAACGCCAGGCTGATCTGCTTACGCGCTCGGCGCCGTTCCAACCAGGTGGCGGCTTGGGCGTGCATACGAAGCAGATGCGTCAGGGAGTGCCCGAACTTGTGGGCCTCGGCGATCATCTCGTCTTCGACACTGCGGTCAGACATGAGAGGGTCCTTTCTCGGAGAAGAGGGTTATCGGGATCGGTCGGGTAACTGCTGGTCCAGTTCGCCCGGAATCGGCAGGATCGGGTTGTTCGTGTCGTCGAACATCGGGGTTCTGCTCACTGGCCGAATTCCGGTGTCGGCGCCGACGGAAAAAGATCCGGGGGTATCTCTCCCCACGGCCGATGGCGGGCCGCGGAGATCTGTGCGTGGGCGATGTCATGGCGCAACTGCTCGGCGCGTGGGAGCTTGTATCGGTTCTGGTAGTGGTCGCGGCGGCGCCACTCCTCGCGTAGGGCCATCCCATGGGCGCTCAGTTCGGCATCCCAGTGGATGCGCAGTGCCTGCTCGGCGTGAATGATCTCGTCTACCAGCTCCTGCAGACCCAACTCCGTGACGGTGCTTGCCCCGGATGTGGTGAGCCGGTCCGGGCGGAATCCCGCAGCGACGCGGGCACGCTCTTCGGCGATCTGCTGCTCGCGCTCGGCGTTCATGACGCGATACGCCTCGTCGTTCTCGGCCTGCTCGGCGACGGCGCGATCCAGTGCGTGGCGTTCGTCGGGGGTGAGCTGGCGGCGGGCCAGATGCTCGGTGACGATGTGCCATGGGTCGAGCTCGACCCAGGCGACCAACGCGGCGAATACGCTCACACCGGCGGTGATGCCGATCGCGGCGGGGCGGATATCAGTGTGGTTCATGATTTTCGGTGTTCCTTTCAGCAATTACAGGGACGGGGAAGTGGGGGTGGTGCGGCTGGTTTCGTGTCGGGTGCGGGAGGTGTCGATGCGGCCGACCAGGGTGTGCACGATCGCGGCGAGGATGGTGAGGGCGACGGTGAATACCGCGCCGGTGCCCCTGGTGACGGTGGCGATGACGTCGGGAAGGCTCGGGCGCAGCGCGGCGTTCCACCACAGGTAGCCCAGCCATGCCGTGCCGTAGGCGGCGAGAGGACCGGCTACGATCCATGGCTGCCCCCAGGTGGCGAGCATGGTTGCGGTGACCACAACAGCGGAGCCGCCCGCCGCCCCGCGCACCATTCGCCGCCGTACTGCCCGCCCGGCCGCGGTGAATGTCTCCGGATCGAGCGGCTTGTCTCGCTCAGCGGGCTCGGTCGCGTCGGTGTCGGTCTTGACCAGGCGCAGCGTGGGTCGTGACTGTGGTTCGGGCGATTCGAGGTCCTCGATGTCGGGTGCGGCGCAGGCCAGGACGTCGGCGAGGTAGTCCTCGATTTCTTCGGCGAGGATCTCGGCTTGGTTCCGCTCGCTGGCGGGGCGGCGGTACTCGTCGGGGTCTTCGTCGTTGTGGTCGTTGTTGTCGCGGATGATGCGCATCGTGGTGCCTCTCGAACGGTGTGGTCGGATTGCGGATAGTGGTCAGGCGACGGCGGTATCGCCGGGGATCTGCGGTGTGCCTGCGGTCTTCGTGGCGGCTTCGGTGCCCGGCAGTAGGGTGAGTTCGGTCGGTTGGACCGGCACGATGTGGCCCCATTGGGCGCGGCGGCCGCGGCCGTAGACGAATTCGCCGGTGTCGAGTTGCCGCAGCACATCTGGGCTGATCAGCCACTTATCGCCGATCGAGACCTGCCCTTCGTCGCCGGTGCGCTGGCCTTTGATCAGATGCCGCGACGGCAGCATTCCGTGCACGGAGCCGAGGTGTTCGCACAGGTCGCCGGCGTTCTCGTTGTAGCCGAGGATCAACCCACCCGCGCATGCTTTGAGCAGCCGTTTGAGGTTCCACTCATCGCGGGCGAGCCCTTCTTGGGATTGGGCGGCGAACAGCAACGCCACTCCTTGGGAGCGGCCCCGCTCGCACACATCGACCAGCCCGATAGCCCCTTGCTCGGTGGTGGTCGCCGAAACCTCGTCGATGATCATCGTCACCGACCGGCGCTGGTCTTTGGCGGTGCGCCCGGCGCGCAGCATGACCATGCGCAGGATGGCGGCGACCTGGGCGCGGGCGGCGTCCTTGTCCAACCCGGGCACGGTCACATACAGCACGTCGAGGTCGTCGAGGCTTTTGCCGCCGTCGAACACGAACTGCCCGTTGTGGTCCTGCAGCAGATCGAACAGATTGCTGGCCTTGATCAGCGCGTCGTCCAGCTGCGGCACCTTCTCCGCCTGCAACGCGGCGATCATCCGTTTGACGTCGGGGGCGCCGCCCCAGATATCGAGCAGGATGTCGGCGTTCAACCGTTCCAGGAACTCCGCCGAGGACTGTGGCGGCCCGACCGGAGCGTTGACCACGAGAGAGACGATGCGACGGCGCATCTCGTCGAAATGCTGGCCCTCGCTGGTGGTCGCCTGCCCGGCATTCAGCAGGTCCCCGACCACACCCCACATGTCCCGCGCGGACAGCGGCTTCCACATCTCCAGCCGATCCCCACCAGGTCGCACAATCGCGATACGGGCGGGATCGATACCCCGGTGGACGGCGATGCCGCGGATCTCGCGGCCGAGTTCCTCATCGTCCAACCCACCTTTGCAGGAGATGAGCACCTGCAGCGGGCGCGGATGCTTGCTCCGCATCCCTGGGACGTCTTTCCAGGTCTGCCAGCGAGTCCACTCATATTCGAGCATCCCGGCGAAATACCGTTTGATCAGCTCGGTTTTCCCGCCACCTGTGGTCGCGACGACGGCGAGGTGGCGGCGGGCCTGCTTATGCGGGATCACCATCCACTGCTGGTGCCGCACCGTCAGTTCCTGCCACAAACCGGGGGCCTTCGCGGTGGCGCGGTTGGCCAGCGGACCGAGCACGATTCCCTCCGCCGTGGTGTAGGGCGCACCCAGCCGCGCGGTTCTCGTCGCTCTGGCGAACTGGCGGGCAAGCATCGCGTCCTTCACCCGCTCTGTGCGCCCCAGCGACTTCAACCCAACGGTGTGGGTTTTGTGCACGAACTTCGCCCACACATACGTCGCGGTCAGCGCCGCGAACGGAGCGCCGAGAGCGAGCATCATCCGCAGCCCGGACCAGTCACCCTCGGCGAGCTGGGCGGCACCGGACCACAACAGAGAGGCGGGGGTGGTCCAAGAACCGCCTGCCAGTGCCGAAGTGGCCGGCAACAGCAGTGAGGCGATGGCGAAGTTCCGCAGCCGGTGCGGTGCCAGCGGCCACCGTGCCGCCACTGCGACGATCATGACCAGCATGGCCACGATCACCAAGCCACACACTGTCGCCGTGGCCGCGAAATCACCGACCGCGGACAGGTCGGGCAGATCGATACCGTCGAGCTGCCCGATCGGTGGCTTCTCCGGATGGATACCGCCCGACGGCGGCGGGGCCTGCTCGATCGCAGGCGCCGCGGCTGTGGTCGGGGTGGCGGTATGCAGGGGATCGCAGTCGTCGCGAGTGAGGATCGGCGTGCAATTCGGGTTGCTCATGATGCTGCTTCCTGAGGGAGATGAACGAGCCTGCGGCGACGCCGATTCGAGCTCTGTTGCTTGGCGGCTTCGCGCAACGCGGCATAACGAGGCAGGAACCTCGCCCACTCGCTGTCGAAATCCCGAATCACAAGATCCAGGGCGAGATCACCGAATTCGTTGTCCGGCAACCGCTCCGAGGCGGCGTTGACGTTGTTGTAAACGGAGGGGGTGCGGCACAGGTACAGCACGCCGATCATCGCCTCCTCGCGGCTGTCGCGGGCGGCGCGGATCGCGCCTCGCAGCGCGATATCCATGTACTCGGGGTCCTTCTTGGACAACTCGACCTCGACCGCCCACCAGCCGTGGCGCCCCTTCACCACACCGAGGAACCGGCCGTCATGCACATGCGGGCGACCCAACCGCGGCTCGACTCCCGTGGACACCTCCACCTCACCGGTCTTGCCTTTACCGGTGGCGACCGGCGCGACCCGGTGCCGCAGTGTCCGCTCCGATACCCACAGCTGCGGGTCAGCGCCGACAAGCATGATCCGGGCTTGGGCCACCGCCCTGTAGTGCTCGACCAACCCCAGCGGCGGATGCCAGTCGGCGGGGCGCCATCCGAGGTAACGGGCGGCAGTCACCCGCGTGGGCACCACCCACTTCTCCCCCGCCTGCACATCGTCGAGGTCGTAGATACGGCCCTCGTCGTGCAACTGTTTTGCCAGGCTGTAGACGTGGTTGCGTTCCATGCCCAGAAACCAGCCCAGCACATCCAGCTGCATGCCGTGCATGTCCACCAGCCCGCGCAACGCCTGCGTCTTCCGCGGCGTCGACCGGCTCACCCGCTCCGCGCGCAGCAGATCCTGGACAGTGGTGCGCGGCAACCCGACCCGCCGGGCGATCTCGGCCTGGCTCATCTGCCGGGACCGGAACGCGGCGACTTCACCGAGGACCTGCTCGACCTGCCGCGCCCGGATACCCAGCATGTGAGCGATCTCCCGATACGTCGCGCCGGTCGCACGCAGACCGGTGATGATCTGATCGCGGTAGTCGAACTCCAATCCGGCATAGCGATCCGGCCGCGTGCCCGTTTTCGTGTTGTGGTTCATCGGGTTCGCTCCCTTTCCTTGACACCCCCACCACGACGGGCGGCGATATCGCGGCGCGCCCGCACCGCCACCTCACCCATGACCTCCATCTCCGAAACACGCTTCGCGTCAACGTGTTCGCTGTTCGTCGCTTCGCCGCGGTCGCGGACGACGGTGCGGGCTGTGGTCCCGAGCCGATCGGCGATCTGCTCAGCCGACAGCCCTCGTGCGGTCAATGCCGTGACCTGCTCCCGGCGGGCGTCGCGGCGCTGGGTACGCGTCAGTGGTGTCCAGCGCGCTCGCTGTGGCGTGCCGTGCGGGTCGTCGAGTGCGGTTTCTTCCCACTCGAACGGCAGCGCCCACCCCCGTTCGCGCCCGTAGTCGCGGGCCCGCTGCGACGGCCCCGGGGTCAGCTGCAGCCGGTCGAACAGGGCCTTGATCGCCCGTTCCCGCTCCGCGGAAATCGTCTGCCCGGTGTGCTCCACCGGCAGACGGCGCTGCACCAACGCCCCGAACATCGCATGGCTCGGATTGATCCCCAGCTCCCGCGCCAAATGCGCTTGCGGATACCCGAACGCCACCAGTGCCTGCACCCGCCGACGAGCACCAGTAATCGACACCCGCGCATTCCCGGCAGCGACATCCGCGGCGCGTTCCGGGACCTCGACAGCGAGGAGCGCGCGTTCGACCTCGGCGCTGATCCGTTCGGTACCGCCACGGGCGACGTTCGCGACCGTGGCCTTGCTGACCCCAGCCAGCTCCGCCACATGCGCCCTACGCAACCCCGCACCCAGTAACCGCTCGACATGCGCCCGCGCCTGCTCAGCTTCGACGCGCGGCTGCCACCGCCCGTACGCCATCTGACGACGCCGCAGCCGGTTATAAGCAGGCACACACAAGCCTCGCCCCTCGCTGCCCGGACCACCGCACCCACACCGGCACACCGGGAACCGACCCGCGGCGCTCATCGGCTCCGCTCCCTGCCCGCACGGCTGATACCAGCCGATCGGCGGCGCGCAGCGATATCCACACGAGCCTGCTGGATGAACTCCCGCATCTCAGTCGCGTCGATCCCGTGGCGCTCGCATGCGGCCACCGACCGCTGCCAACGCGCCAGCTGCAACGCCTCCAGTTGCGCCTCGGACACAACACGCTTCGGCACCGCGGAATCGGCGTCGTACAAGTACGCCTTCAACGGCCCCCGCGAACCACCCCGCGCCCGCAACACCTGCGCCTCGTACTCACCGCCCGGGCTCTTACCCTCCCGCGCCAACTGCCGGCGAGTCCGCAAATGCTGCGGCGCAAGCCCCCACGGCCAGGTCGGGATACCGAGCCTCTTGCCATCCGGATCGTGAAACCTGCTCATCGCGACCGCCCGACCCCGCGGGAACGCTCCCGCCGCAGACGACCCCAGCCAGCGGTGGCCTGGGCGCGGATCTTCGCCGCCGACGCCGGAGCGTGGCGGTAGTCGAGCACTCGGTTCCACACCGCGACCCACTCGGCGTGCACCTGCGCGCTGGCATCCCCAACGTGCCGCACCCTCGACATCTCGAAATCGTTGCCGCAGTAATCCTTCGATTCCGACGCATCATCAGCGGCGCCCACCATGTCGACCAGCACACCCTGAACGAGGTTCAAGCGGGCTTCCTCCGCCTCCAGCTCTGCTCGTTCTCGGCGACGGTCCGGCGCGCTCACCGCGCCACCTCCTGTGCCTGCTCACGCGGAACACAGGACCTCACCGGCTCCGCCGGCACCCCGGCATCCACCGAACGGCAGATATTCGGCGACGGCACATAATGCTGCTGATCGATCCACGCCGCCGTGCAGCCACCCATCGCCACCAGCAACAACACACCGACCGCAGCGACCCGCATCATCGGCGGCAACACACCCAACGGAGCGAACACCGCAGCCGTACCGGTGAACTCCGGACCAGCCATCGAATGCAACGGGTTATGCGGGCTGCGGCCACGCTCGAAATGAGTGACCGTATACCCCTGAACAGGCGGATCCTGCCGCCACGGCGCGCTCATCGCCGAACCCCCCACCGCCGCGACGACCGCCAGAACGCAAACGCACCCAGCAACAACACCGTGAACCCGACCACTCCCGGGTTGGTCAATAAGAGGAATCCGACCGACACTGCCGCTACAGCGAAACCGAACGTCCGGGCGCGCATCACGCCGCTCCGCCGTGATTCAGGGGACGAACCAAACGCGCCAGGTCATCAGGATCTACTCGCACCGATCGTGCACCGACCTTGTACGCCTGCAAATCTCCTGCCGAGATAAGGCGTTCCAGCGTTCGAACGCTGAGTGTCAGCTGGGCCGCCGCTTCTCGGAGAGTGATCAGTTTCCGTGGCAGTGGCGCAGAATGCCGCTTTGTCATCTCACGTCCTTTCCTGAACTAACAGGGAACGAAATGCCCTGCATTTAGGCACTTTTCAGGAATTTGCCGAACCCGAGCACCACATAGATGGACGAGTGCAGACGTCTCATGTAAACTCAAGACGTCCCTACTCGTCCCCCGGGGGTTCGTATGGCGAACGAACGACTTCGTGACGCACTGCTGCGCAATGGGCTGGATATCGACCAGGTCGCAGAGAAAACCGGCGTCGACCAGAAGACTGTCGAACGATGGATCACAAAGGGCCGCATCCCATATCCTCGACACCGCCACACCATCGCGTCGCTGGTCCGCGAGTCCGAGAACTACCTGTGGCCCAACGCGATTGCCCCAGAGCGACGCGCCCAGGTCTCAGAGTCAGAAGTCATCAAGGTATATCCGCACCGAAATTCAGTCCCCGCCGATTTGTGGACCAGGCTTCTGTCGGATGTTGTGGAACGCGTCGACATCCTCGTTCTAGCGGGACTATTCCTTGCCGAGGATGCATCACTCGCGAGGACGATCAAGCAGAAAACGAAACAGGGCGTCTCTATCCGCATGCTGTTCGGCGATCCATCGGCGCCAGAAGCAACCAAACGCAGCAGCGAAGAGCGGCTGGCCGCTGGGACAGTGCCTGCGCGGATCAAGAACGCTTTGGCGCTGATCGAACCGCTGGCCTCCATGGAAGGAGTCGAGGTCCGGTTCCACGAAACGACGCTGTACAACTCGGTCTTCCGGTTCGACGACGAAATGATCGTCAATATGCACGTATATGGCCTCCCCGGAGCCCAGGCACCAGCACTGCACCTCCGTCGTCTCCCGAATGGCGACTTGTTCGAGACCTACATGACCAGCTTCGAGCACGTATGGGCGAATTCCACACCCTCCGACTTCACGAGGAACAATGAATGACCCGAACAGATCACTATCACGATCCGAATGCTCCCCACGCCAACAGTCTGAAAGTGGCGGTCAGCGCTCTCGTGCGAGATGAGCAGAGCCGCATACTCATGATCCATCGCACGGATAACGACAAGTACTCGATACCTGGCGGCGGCCAAGAGGTCGGGGAGACAGTATCCGCCGCAGTCATTCGCGAAGTCCAGGAGGAGACCGGAATCGATATCGAGGTGACCGGGATGATCGGGATCTTCTCCGACCCAGATCATGTGATCTCATATGACGATGGCGAGGTCCGCCAAGAATTCTCGATCTGCTTCTTCGCCGAACCCATCGGCGGCGAAATGCGTCCGAGCGCTGAATCGAAAGAGGTCAGATGGGTCGACCCGCATGACCTCGCCACCCTGGACATACACCCGTCGATCAGGCTACGGATCGAGCAGGGATTACGCGGCGGGCCCGATCCCTACTTCACATAGCCGCACTGATCGACAAGCGTTTTTCTGTCCTCGCGACAGCGGCGAGTAGTGCCGGCTCAGCCTCTTGAACCGACAAGGTCACGACATGCTGACCTCCATACCTGGCACGGACTTCGCCGAGCCTGTCCGCCACGGTGGTCGGCATCCCATCCGGCGTTGTCGTCATATCAGCCCACCACAGCGCATCCCGCAGGGGAGTCTGCTCGTCGGGCCAGTTCAGCGGTACACCCCGCCGCCGTGCCTCGACACAGGCGCACGAGTGGTTTGCCACCAGCGCGCAGAGACGATCCGAGGCGCCGTGATCACGAAGAAAGCGAGCACCATCGACCGGGTGGAATCCCGTCTGGACCAGATCGGGCGCATAACCGATGTCATGCAGCCAGGCAGCTGCCAACAACTCGTCAGCATTGTCGACCATGCCGGCGGCTCGCCGAGCCTGCCGAGCCACACCCTCAACGTGTGACCAGCGACGCGGTAGAGACGATGCCAGTTGCGCACGTGCCAGCTCTTCCGCCCATGCTGCGAAACACGTCATGCCGCGAGTCTAGTAAGCCGCACATCAGCCGCGGAGGCTTCGTACGTGCGCTCGATTGCCAGCTGTGCCATCTCATGAGGTTGGCCGTGCTGCTGGCCAAGCCCGCGGCGAAGATGGAGACGGTCAACGATCTCGACGGCGACCTGATGACGTTCTGGCGGGTCCTGCGCGACCGACCGATCTGGCGCGGGTATGCGCGCTGACTCCGCACTCTCGCGCTGAACAGGATGCCTCGCACGGTGATCTGTCCGGCCTGGGCGATGATGTCGGTGGTGTCCACTACCGGGCGGCCCGCATCCGCGATGGCAAGCTACCCGGCTGTTGATGACTGACCGGACTGACCAGCACGGCCCTCGGCCAACGCCGACAGCTTCTGCGCAAGACTGGCATCGCGATCCTGCGCAACCCGCTGATAACGCATGGCGGCCGCCACCGTGCTGTGCCCCAGCCGCGCCTGGAGCTCCTTCAGCGTTGCACCGGCCACAGCCGCCATCGTTGCGCCGGTGACCCTGAGATCGTGGAAGTGGAGATCAGGCCTGCCCGCTGCTGTGCGTCCTTTGTAGAAGTGCCGATACAGCGTCGACGGAGCCAGGTAGCCCCCGTGATTCGCCGGAAAGAGCAGAGCGGTGCGCTCGCGGCCTGTGTGGGCGCGAAGGTGCTCGATGACATCGTCGCGCAAATGCGGCGGGACGGTCACCGGTCGGACACCAGCACGTGATTTCGTGGTTTCCGCCTTCCTTCCGTCCTTCGTCCTGACCGCACCCGAACGGATGTTGAGCGTTATTCGATTCTTGGCAACCACGACGTTCTCTCGCCGCAGCTCGGTCAACTCTCCGAATCGGAGTGCGCACCATGCTGCGAGCTGAACCATGAGCTGTAGTCGCGCAGGCATGCTCGAGACGATTACAGCAAGCTCCTCGAGCGTCGCAGGCGGAGCCTCATGTGCAGGTTCAACAGATCCAGCGCCGCGGATCCGCACAGGGTTCACCGAAATCCGCTGCTCGTCCTCTGCTGTGCCGAGAATGGTCCGCAACAGCGAGTACGCGTGCGATCGGTACGTGGGACGGTCCACGAGCGTCTGTTGATACCACGCCTCGACATCCTCGCGGGTTATCGACCGTATCGGCAGCATTCCGAGTTCAGGGAGTATGTGATCGTCCAGGAGGTCGCGGTAGTGGTCCCTCGTTCGCTGTTTGAGCGGACGACCACGGACCATCCGATGCTTCAACCACTCGTCGGCATACTCCGCCAGGGTGAACCCCGATTTGGATGCCCGGGCCGCGGATGGCGATGTCCACAGACCATCGTTGATCGTCCGGTGTACTCCACGCAGCCAAGTTTTGGCATCGTCATCAGTCGCGAAGGTCTTCGGAGCCTTATAGCGCCGCAAGTCGGGACCGGTATAGCGCGCTTGCCATCGGCCGGAGTTCAGCTGCCGCAGCGTTCCGAACGAACGCTTGGACTCGCCGTCTTTTCGTGCCATCGCCACCCCTTCTCATTGTGCCCAATCTGTGCCCAATAGAGCCGAAAATGCCCAATCCATGCCCGTCCAATGTCTATCTATGACACCAGATGTCAGCAAGTGTCACACGGTAAATCAGCAGTTCAGGTGGTCAAAATCGAGTATAGATCCAGGATCTGCGCACAGCGACCGAAGAGAGAAAGATACTGGTTCAATCCCAGTATCGCGCACCAGAGAAAGATCGAGAAAATAGCCCCTGGCCAGGAAATCGGCCAGAGGTTTCTTCCGATAGTCACATTCCCGATCCAGGAAGACCTTCCCAGCCCAGCAGTGCCGTTCGGTGAGGTCCCCGCACTGCGGTATGAAGCGTATCGGCAGCCTCTGAGGTTTCCCGGCTTCCTCAGAGGAGGACGTAACCGATTCGTCACCTCACCGACCAACCTCGGGACAGCATTCGGCTGGGCACGAAGAAGGCTACGCTGTACCGCACAGTACCAGTGCGGATAAGGGGTTGCCCGCGTGACGATCAATCCAGAAGCTGCGCAGGGGCAGGCGCCTGACGATCACACCGATCCCGAGTCGCTCGACCTGCGGAACAATATTTCTTTCGAGCTCGAAGAGGTCAACGAAGCACTCGGCGAGTTGATCGCGATGCGGGCTGATCGCAAGGCCAAGGATGCCGAGTTGCTCACAGCTCGGCTCGGGATCGGCGGGGAGAAACCCGAAACCCTGACTCACCTCGGCGTCCGCTACGACCTGTCCCGGGATCGCGTGCGACAACTGCACACCAAGGCGGTCGGCCAGCTGATCCGGATGGCACAACAATCCGGGCACCGCGCCGAAATGGTGTTGCGCACCCGATACCCGCTCGACGCCAGGGATAGGAAACTGGTGCGCGCGCTCTTGGTGGAGACATATGTGACCGACACCGATATCGCCGCAGGCGAACTGTCGTACCTGAAACTGCGGCTGGGCGGACATGCGGCCGAGGACGCGAAGCGGATCGCCGGATTCGTCACCCAACGCATCGCGGCCTGGCAGAAGAAGACCAGTAGCCGTCTGGCCAAACTGCACGATGTCCAACCGCGCGAGACCGATCAGCTGAACCGCTGGATAGGGCAAATCTGTTGGCCCACCATGCGCGCTGCGGCCCCGATCCCCGCTACGTCGGCGCGCGCAACAGACATCGACAACAGCCGCGGGCACTTCTACCTGAACAAAGTCGGCCGCGAAGTACCGTTCGATTCCGGCCTGGAAGCCAGGCTACTGTGGATTCTCAACGTAAGTGGATTGGTCGAGTCGTTCCAGGAACAACCAGTGATGATCCGCTACAACCTCGACGATGCCGAGCGAGTGCACTATCCGAGTGCCGCCGCCCGGCTCACCGATGGCCGGGTGGTGCTGATCGACGTCGAGCCGCTCGGTCATGTCGGCTTCCATGTCAATCGGGTGAAAGCGACCGCGAGCAGCGCGTACGCGCACGCCAACGGCTGGGGCTGGCTGACTTGGACCGGTAGCAGCATCGGCATTCCCGACTTGGTTACGCGACCGGTCCGCACGGCGAGCGCGCAGATGTTACGGCAACAGGTCGAACGCGGCCCGGTACATTGGGCCGAGCTATGCGCGGTGCGCGCGAGAACTGGTCTGGAAATGCTGGATCTCCTCGCCCTGGTTCTGCACAACGAATGGCGTTGGGAGCGAGCCCCCTTCCGACTCAGCGCACCACTATCGCCGCTAACAGGAACGTGACGAGCAGCAGCATTGCACAGACCGTGGTCAACTGCCAGTGGCCGATAGTCTGCTCGAGCTTGGCGATGATAGTGCGCAGGGCCGTGTCCAGCCGGTGGTGATCGGCGATCAAGCGCTGAGCGGCGGCCAAAGCGGCAGCCTGTTCCTGTGCGGCCAGCTCCGCACGGTCCAACCGGGCGGTGAGCTTCGCCACGTGCTTCTGTTCGTGCCGCAGCGATGTCCGGGTCAATGCCAGCGCAGTGCGCTGGTTGACCAGCTCTTGGCGCTGCCTGGCGAGGACAGCGGCCTGTGTCCTCGTGTGATGTTCCCAGTCGCTCACCGTGGCCCAGCCTCCTGTGCGCTCATCCCGATAGCCCCAGACAACATTGCCGCGCACCCACCCGGCAATGAACTTACGCAGTTCTACCGGATCGCGCCTCGGTGCAGCCATCGCATGCTCGGTGTCCAGCACCCCGCTGATCGCGCGGTAATCACACGCCGCGGGAGCGAAATCCGCGATACCCAGCGCGTGCAGATGCGGTACCCAGTGTCCGGGCGGGCACAGCCACAGCACATCCGTGCAGCCCGCGGCACGTAGCCGAGCAGTGTGTTCTTGGGCGAGCCTGCGCTCCAGCGGGCTCCGACGGACCTCTATCGCATACCTACGATCACCCTTGCGCCAGTAGACGTCTACCCGTTGAGTCCCGATGCGCCGACCCACCTCGGCTTCGTCGGCCCCGTAGGCGAGCAGCCTGCCACACAGCCAGTGCTCGAGCCGCCGCACATCCCATTGTGTGGCTGAGCATTCCGGACAGGCACAGGCATAGCTGTTCGACGACTCTCGTATCCGGCCGGAACCGTCCCCGAGACCTAGTTCGGCGAGCATCGCTCGGCGCCCGCAGATCTCCGCTCGCTGCTTCGTTCTCACGCGACCACTCCAGCACAAACCACCGCAGGCCCGGTGACCCACGCCATAGATCAAGGGTGCGTCAGGTTCGTTCGCCACGCCAACCCCGCCCGGATACGCCGTAGCCACCGACAAGCCCGCCGCACCGCCTCCGGGCTGTCACAACACCTGATCGCCGAAATACGCTGTGGTGCGGACACATACCCTGGTGCACGAGGAAAACAGCCAGTCGATGCGCTGACGAATCGTACGGACAAACCGGATCGCCGCCCACTCCGGCTGTGCGTGCGAAAATCTGTGGGCCTACGCTGCTTCGATCAGATCAATGGATCGGTGCGCGCCGATTCTTCGCAAGCCACGAATGTCCAACCAGACAGATAGAATCGTCCGGCCGAATGCGGGCTGGTCCGATACGGGAAAGTGGGTACGAGATGGAGCACGGTCAACACACCGGCGAGTCGATCGGCACACTGTTGTCGGGTATCGCATCGGCTCTCCGGGAGGTCGGCGAGAAGCTGGACGCGATAGCGGCCCGGATAGACGACACGCCCGTCGTGCCGAACGAACAGACGATGGAGGACCGGCTGGCCGTGCTGGAGGCATGGGCTTTCCGTACCGGACAAGATATTTCGGGCATCGATACCAGAGTCGAGTACCTGGAATCCAGCAGTGTGGGCACGCCGAGCCAAACCACGGAACCCCCGGCCGAGCGACAGCCGGATCGGGGCACCCCGAACACCCGAGACACCCCTGGAACAGCACCGGCCCCGTGGCAGAGCATGAATCGCGCGCCTGCTGATCCCCGGTGCGACACGCGGCCGCATGACGTCCCACGACAGTCGGTGCACACAGCACCCGAATCCGATTCCACCACAAGGGAAGGATCCACTCCGCCCAGCGAGCCCGCCGCGACCGCACCGAAATCGGACGCTGTCTCCCGCAGTCGCTTCACCGCGCCGGCTCCCCGTGAAGCGACACCGCAGCGCCTCGACCTGGCATCGCGTAAATCGGGACGAGCCTTCGCCATACGATCATTACGTGAACCCACCGCGACGGCCCAGCCCGGACTGCAGCAGACACCCGCAGTGGCTCGCGAACCCGCCGCATCACCGCCCGCGCACTCCTCGCCCGAAAACACAGCGCATCAGGACGCCGTGATGCCCGCTGCGGGCACCGAGCCGGACCGAGGCCGCGGTCCCGCCGAGAATGAGACCATGAACAGCGACCATTCCGTGGAGCTCATCGGCGCACATCGCGCCGCCGAGGAAGATCGCGCACCGGTCGAGAACACCCATGTCGACAAACTGCAGGCCATGCTCGATGAGCTCAAGCGGACGGCGGCGGCTCCGCTCGACCGCTCGGATATCTTCGGACCGCCTACTGGTGAAACGCCCCAGAACGGTCATCGACCCGAACGCGTCGACGCACAACATGGGCCGGTCGGCTACCGGCTCTCCAGCTCCCCTCCTGTCTCCTGAATGCCCTCGCCATGCTGCCATCTCGATAAGCGGGCCGCGGTCGCCGAGCCGAGCAAGGTCTCTTGGACGAGATCGCGTAGCCAGCGGTGGCCTCGATCGGCGGTGTTACGCGGATGCCAAGCTATTCCGATGGCGATTTCCGGCAGTGGTAGCGGGATCTCGAACACACCCAACCCGATCGCGGGCAACGTAGCGGCGCTCAGCACCGCAGGCGCCGGGCAGACCAGATCGCTGCCGCGCACCGCGAACAGCGCGCTGGTCAGAGTCGGCACGGTGGCCACCACCTGGCGTGTCCGGCCGTGCAGCGCGAGGCGGTCGTCGATCGGATCATGCACGCGACCATTGCGCGAAACACTCAAATGCCGTGCTGCGGCGTAGGCGGCCACGGTGACACGGTCTGTGACCAACGGGTGGTCCACGGTAGCCACCCCGATCACCCGATCGGCGAGCACTCTGCGCACCATGGTCTCCGGGTTACTCTGGTCGATCACACCGACCTCGAGATCGATACGTCCATCCCGCAGTGCGGCGGCACCTTCGAAAGTGTCGGGCACAAAGCGCAATGTCACGCCGGGCGCTCGGGCCCGCACCGCGACCAGCAGCGGCGCGGCCAGTTCCGGAAGCACCATATCGCCTACCTGGACCGCGAAGACCCGGCGCAGCGCCGTGGGATCGCCCGCACCGCTCGGAGCCAACAACGCACGACCCCGTGCGACCAGCGCGCCGACCTCGGAACGTAGTTCCAGCGCACGTGGCGTCGGCACCAGTGCTCGACCTGCGCGTACAAACAGCGGGTCGCCGAGCACTCGACGCAAACGAGCCAGCGTCCGGCTCATCGCGGGTGGCGAAGTATCGAGGCGCTGCGCGGCCAGAGTCACGCTGTTGGTATCCAGCAACGCGTCCAGAGCCACGAGCAGGTTCATATCCAGCGCTTCCATCTCTGAATTATCACCAACGCAATGACTGAATCCTGGCATTGTGCGAGCGACAACCCAGTGCGCGTCTCATCACCACCCGTTTCTGGCGGTACAACCGGAAGCTACCCCGCCCATCGGGCGATTTGTGCCGCACATGCGAGGTGAGGAAGGGCACGCGCTGCTGGAAACCGTTCGCACACACCACGAACTCGGCCTGGAGTAATCGTCCGGTAGTCAGCTGTACCGCGGGCGCCGCCTTCGGAGCCACTGGGGTCTCCAGCCGAGTACGCTGCCGATCATGCGCGCGGATGAAAGAATGAGTAATTCTCCAGTTATCGTCGATCGAGCGGGGCTTTGGGATGCGGAAGCCCTCAGCGGCATTGCAGCGGCTACCTTTCCGCTCGCATGCCCTCCTGACGCGGCGCCTGCTGACATCGAGAGCTTCATCACCGACGCCTTGTCGGACGAGCGCTTCGGCGAATACCTGAGCGATCCAGCGCGAATCGTGTTCAAGGCGGTTGCGGACGACGACATCATCGGCTACGCGATGCTGGTCGGGGGCGAACCCTCGGATTCCGCAGTGGCCGAAGTGGTCGGCCTGCACCCGGTAGCCGAAATCAGCAAGATGTACGTGCTCTCCGGCCATCATGGCACCGGGGTGTCCACCACACTCATGCGAACCGCTTTGCAGTGGGCGCGGGATGAAAGCTATCCAGGAGTGTGGCTGGGGGTCAACCAGGAGAACATCCGGGCCCAGCGCTTCTACGCCAAGCATGGCTTCACCGTGGCCGGAGCGAGGACGTTTACCGTCGGCGACCAGCGGCACCATGACTATGTGATGCGGCTGGTCTTCCCTGCCCAACCCACCAGAGGTCGCGGCACACCGCGTTAGACGGCAACTTCGAATCGCGACAGCGCGAGTAGTCGCGAGATGGCTCGCAGGTATTTCTTGCGATAGCCGCCTTCGAGCATCTCTGCGGAGAAGATCTCGTCGAGCTTCGCACCCGACACCGTAACCGGAATGCCCGCGTCATAGAGTCGATCGGCCAGCACCACAATACGCAGCGCCACCGCTTGATCGGTAACCGGGTGCACGTTCGTGATGAACGCCGCCGACACTCCGGAGATCAGCGCACCGTATTTCGACGGGTGCAATGTGCTCAGGTGTCGCAGCAACGCATCGAACTCATCAAGCGTGGAGCCCACCGTTGCCACAGCCTGTTCGACCAGTACCTCTGTTGGGGTCGGCTCCGGCGCGGGCGGCAGGTCGCGGTGGCGGTAATCCGGCCCATCGACACGTACCGACTCGAAGATGGCACCGAGTTTCTTGATCTCACGCATGAAATCCTGAGCGGCGAAGCGCCCTTCGCCCAGCTGACCAGGCAGGGTATTGGATGTGGCGGCGATCGATACTCCACTCGCGGACAGTTCTGTCAACAGCCGAGAGACCAGCATGGTGTCGCCCGGATCATCGAGTTCGAACTCGTCGATACACAGCACGCTGTTGCGCGAGAGCCGTTCGACCGCGTTACCGAAACCGAGGGCGCCCACCAGATTGGTCAGCTCACCGAAAGTGCCGAAAGATCTGGGCGCGGGAGCACTGTGGAAGATCGAGGCCAGCAAATGGGTTTTGCCGACACCGAAACCACCGTCCAGATAGAGACCGATACCGCTGACCTGCTTCTTCTTTCCAAAAAGGCCCTTGCGCCGCGTAGCCTTACCGAACGCGGCCACACGACCGGCGAATTCCTCGGCGTTCCGGACCGCGGCGGACTGGCTGGGCTCTCCTGGGTCGGGAAGGTAGGAGGCGAAACTCACCTCGTCGAACATGGGCGGGGGCACCATCTGGGCGACGAGTTGATCGGCCGGAACCTCCGGATGACGATCGACGAGGCGTGCTTGCATGAACGAAGCCTAAAGACATGATGTGATCTGGTGTCATGCAGCGTAGCCACAATGCGATCCAGCTCACAGAACTGAGCCCGGACCACCTTGCACAGTTGTACGCCTTCCCCGGAAGACTCGACGCGCCTTGGGTCCGCGCCAATCTCGTCTCCAGCATCGACGGTGCGGCGACCAGCGAAAATCTGTCTGGTGGACTCGGCACCCCGGCCGACAAGATGGTGTTCATGGCACTGCGCGAACTCGCGGACGTCATCGTGGTCGGCGCGGGCACCGCACGGGCGGAGGACTATGGTGGAGCACGCACCGACCCGCGCCGACGGCGCGCATTCTACGAACGCGGCATCGGCGGCCATCCGGATGGCACGCCGCCGCCGATCGCGGTGGTCACAGCAAGCGCGGCGATCGAGCCGGGCACGCGCTTGTTCACCGATACCCGGATACCACCGCTGATCATCACGACCGCCGCCGCCCCAGCCGATCGTACCCAGCGGCTGATCGACGCAGGTGCCGACGTGATCAAGGCAGGTGACTTCGCGGTAACGCCCAGAGGCCTGCTGCGCGCACTGGCCATGCGCGGCCTGCTGCGGGTACTGGTCGAGGGCGGGCCCCAGCTGATCGGGGAACTGCTGGAAGCCGATGTGATCGACGAGTTCTGCGTGACCACCGCACCGGTGCTCGTCGGCGGTACCGCACAGCGAATCTCCCTGTCACCGCGCGAATTCTGCACTCGGATGACCCGCGCGCATATCCTGCTGGACGACGACGGCACCGTACTCACCCGGTGGACCCGTCGCTGAACCAGCCGCTGGAACCTGGCAGGCTGTAGCAATGCGCTGGACTCGGGCCGCCGTGCTTGCCACTACCCTCTCGATCGCGACCGCCGGCTGCGGTGTAGGACCGTCGGATCGTCCCGACGTCGCGGTGCAACGCCCGCCGGTCACAGGTGCTGCGCCGACTTCAGTCACCCCGACCCCACCACCGGACGCCGAGCTGCCCAAAACCGATCTCAGCTGGCACGAGTGCACCCAACCGACCCTGGACCTACTCGGGCTCGGCCCTGCGCCGGCTGGACTGGTGCTCGACTGCGCGGAGTACTCGACCCAGATCGACGCTACCGGGACGGTACGCGGCACCTTCCGCACCGGCGTACTGCGGGCACGGCTGACGCGAACTCCGACCGATGTGCCGCCGCTGGTGCTCACCTCTGGCGCGGACCGGTCTTCGACCGCTACCTTGGCAGGCCTGGCCGTAGGAGCCGCCGGCGCGCTGCTGGCCGCCCGCCCGATCGTCGCGGTGGACCGACGCGGGATCGGCGCCTCGCAGCCGATCGACTGCCTGCCGACCGAGATCCGCCGCGGTCTGGCAGACAACGCCCAATTCGGCTCGGGCAGCGGCGACCCGGTAGCCCGGATGACGACGCTCAGCCAGGAAGGCACCATCGCCTGCCGGGACTTCCTGCAGCCCTACGAAGGCACCTTCGACGCACCGCACGCCGCCGATGACATCGAGCAGTTGCGCAGACAGTGGCAGGTCGAGCACATCACGCTGCTCGGCGCCGGCAACGGCGCGAAGGTCGCGCTCAGCTATGCACGCAAATACGGCGACCACCTTGCCCGTCTGATTCTCGACTCCCCCGAGCCGGTCGACACCGACGCCGTCACTCTCACCGAACACGCCGTACGGGGCGCCGAGGCCGCGCTGACCGCGTTCGCGCAGCGCTGCGTCAGCGTCGGCTGCTCACTCGGCAACGACCCGCGCGCGGCGATCACTGACCTGGTACACCGGGCCGGAGCAGGCGAAATGGGCGATATCTCAGCGAACTCAGTGCTCACCGCACTGTCAGGTTTCCTGGGTAACCCGCGCAGCGACCAAGCTGACCGGGTCGGCGAGCTGTCCGATATCCTCGCCGCGGCCAGACGCGGAGAGCAGGGGCCGTTGCGCAATCTGATCGCGCGTGCGTCCGCTGCGACCGAGAACGACGGCCAGTTCGTCAACCGGTGCACCGACTCCACTCTGGCGCCGCCTCCAGGCAAGGTCGCCGAACTCACAGGCACGTGGGCGGCTGAATATCCGGTATTCGGTGCGGCGGCGGCCATAGCGCTGATGAAATGCGCCGCCTGGCCGGTGTCGACCGCGCCGAAACTGCCCGAGCGGCTGGACATCCCGGTGCTCGTGCTCGGCGGGGTCGCGGATCCGGTGGTCGGCAGCGCTGGTCAGTCATCGGTGACCGGCGCACTGGGCGCTGCGGGCACCCGATACGCGGCGCTCACCTGGCAGGGCTTCGGCCATCCTGTGGTTACACACTCGGACTGCGCACAGCGGGCGGTACTCGGCTATCTGCGCGATGGCACGCTCCCCGCCGATGGCACTGCCTGCCCTGCCTGAACTACAGTCGAGCGGCGTATTCGGCAGGTCCCGACAACTACTTGTAACCGATTCGGTGTACCGTGCCCCAGTGCTCCTTCGACAGCTCGAGCCCCGAACCGCTCGCACCACCGCCGAGGTGATCAAGTTCGCACTCTGGCCTCTGGCGGTCATGACCGTACTGAACCGGGTCTTCATCAAAGCTGTCAACGGTTTCATCACCGATGACTACAAACCGGTCTATCAAGCATCACTCGACTTCCTGAACGGGCGGCCGGTCTATACCGCGAACTTCGACTCGGTCGACCCGCACTACTTGTATCCACCCAGCGGAACTCTGATCATCGCGCCGATCGCGGCGATCGACTACGAGAAATCGCGCTGGCTGTTCATCGCACTGAATGCCATCGCGATCCTTATCGCGTGGTATCTGTTGCTACGACTGTTCCGCTACACGTTGAATTCGGTCGCCGCGCCCGCTCTGCTGCTGGCGATGTTCCTGTCCGAGACCGTTATCAATACCTTGGTGTTCACCAACATCAACGGATGCGTGCTGCTGGCTGAGCTGATCTTCATCCATCTGCTGCTGAAACGACGAGATCTCTGGGCAGGCGCAGCACTCGGGCTGAGTATCGCGGTGAAACCGACACTGGCGCCACTACTGTTGGTGGCGCTGGCGCGGCGACAGTGGAAGGTGCTCATCACCGCGCTCGGAGTGCCTGTGGTACTGACCGCGATCGCTTGGCCACTGTCGCGGGATCCGGAGAAATTCTTCACCCGGACCGGTCCCTACCTGCTCGAAACCCGCGACTACTTCAACAGCTCGATTGTCGGCAACAGTGAGTACTATGGCCTGCCACCATGGCTGTCCTGGGGCATGCGGGTACTGTTCGGCGTACTCGTGCTGCTGTCGCTGTGGCTGCTGTACCGCTACTATCGCGACGACGAGCTGTTTTTCGTCTGCACCTCCTCCGGGGTATTGCTGACAGCCTCATTCCTGCTCAACGGTCTGGGGCAGATGTACTACTCGATGATGCTGTTCCCGTTCCTGATGACGGTGGTGCTGCGCAACTCGGTACTGCGCAACTGGCCGGCCTGGCTGGCGGTTTTCGGGTTCATGAGCTACGACAAGTGGTTGTTGGACCGTTGGCAGGACGTCGGGCGCAACCTGGAGTACCTACGCATCACCTTCGGCTGGGGTCTGCTGCTGATCGTCGTGTTCTGTGTGCTCGGCGACCGCTATCTCGCCGCTCGACGAGAAAATCGGCTACTGCTGGGGATCGATCCCGCATGGATGAGTTCCGCCCCAGACCCGCGCGGCGAGGCGACGAAGCCACCCGCCGCTGTCCCCGATGCCTCTGACACCGCCGAAGACCCCCAGCCCAAGCAGAGTTCGGAGCCGATGCGGGAGAGCCGTATTAGCGTGGAGCCATGAGCTCCGAAGCCGATATACCTCCCTCTACGCCACGGATCCGGCTCTCCTCGCAAGAGTGGCGGCTGAAGTTGAGCGCCGAAGAGTACGCAGTGTTGCGGGAGGCCGCCACCGAACGCCCGTTCACCGGCGAGTACACCGACACCACGACCGAAGGCAAGTATGTGTGCCGAGGCTGCGGCGCCGAGCTGTTCCGCAGCAGCGAGAAGTTCGACTCGCATTGCGGCTGGCCGTCCTTCTTCGATCCCGCTGCCTCCGACGCGGTGGTCCTCCGACCGGACGACTCGCTCGGCATGCGCCGAGTCGAAGTACTGTGCGCGAACTGCCACAGCCACCTGGGTCATGTGTTCGAGGGCGAAGGGTACAGCACTCCCACTGACAAACGCTACTGCATCAACTCCATCGCCTTGCGGCTACATCCCTCGGACGACACAGCGGGATAGCTCCCCTGGCCCGTACGCGAAGGCACATATCCGCCAGTCCGGTCGAGATTCCGCCAGGAATCTTCGGGTCGGCAACCAGTCGGCATCACTGCCCGCGCCGAAACAGCCCAAAACCACAGAGGCGCGACGTGGTGCGACCCGATCAGGTCGCACCACGTCGCGCAGTCAGTGTCAGGGCAGGGCGGCGATCAGCTTCCCGATATCCACCCGGGGACCGGTGAAGAACGGAGTTTCTTCACGCACATGCCGCCTGGCGTCGGTAGCCCGCAAATCGCGCATCAAATCGACAATACGATGCAGTTCCGGCGCCTCGAAGGCGAGGATCCACTCGTAATCGCCGAGCGCGAACGCGCTGACCGTGTTCGCCCGCACATCCGGGTAGCCACGCGCTGCCTTACCGTGTTCGGCCAACATACCGCGCCGCTCGTCGTCGGGCAGCAGATACCACTCATAGGAGCGGACGAACGGGTACACGCAGATGTAGTCGCCCGGCTCCTCCCCCGCCAGAAAAGCCGGGACGTGGCTCTTGTTGAACTCAGCGGGACGGTGCAGGGCCGCCACGCTCCATACTGGAGCACTGACCCGGCCCAGCTCGGTGGTACGGCGGAAGTCCGCGTACGCGGCCTGCAGATCCTCGACACGTTCGGCATGCGTCCAGACCATGAAGTCCGCATCGGCACGCATCCCGGCGACGTCATAGAGGCCACGCACCACGACATCGCGCTCGGCGAGTCCGTCGAAGAACGCCATGGCTTCCTTGGTCGCGGCGTCTCGATCCTCGCCCAGTGCCCCCGGCTGCACCTGGAATACCGAGAACATCAGGTAGCGAATGGTGGAGTTGAGAGCCTGGTAGTCGAGTCGCGCCATAGTCCTATCGTGCCATTCCCTCGGCAGCGCGCACGTCGGTGGGCGTGAACAGCTCGATGTGCACCCGGTCGTCCGGGACACCCGCGGCGCGGAGCTGACTCTGGACAACGTGCATGAATGCGGGCGGGCCACAGACGTAGGCATCGGCGTCCGCAGGCAGCGCCAGCTCCGAGAGATCGACTCGGCCGGGCCTGGCACCGAGAGCCGGTTCCTCGTACCAGATTTCGACAGTGGACTTCTCCAACCTGGCAGCGAGTTCGTGCATCCGATCGAGCAGCGGGTGGGTCTGCGGTCCACGATCCGCGTGCACGATCAACACCTCGCGGCTCGGGGCATGGGCGGCAAGGTACTCCAACACGCCGATCGTTGGAGTCACACCGATACCACCGGAGATCAGCATCAGCGGTGTCGTCGCCGTTGGATCGATAGCGACATCGCCGAACGGCAGCGTGATCTGCACCGTGTCGCCAGGACGCAGATTCTCGTGCAGCCACGAGGAGACCTCACCCGCCGGACAACCATCGATCGCCTCGATCCGCTTGACCGCGAACGACAAAGTGCCGTCGCCGGATAGGCCGATCATGCTGTACTGACGCAACTGGCGCGCGCCGTCGGGCAGCCGAACTCCGACCGAAATATACTGCCCTGGAATGAATCCCGGAAATTTCACGGTCGGATCGGCGGACTCGACGGTGAAGATCGCCACACCGGCGGGGTCATCGGTACGCGACAGAACGCGCGCATCGCGGAACACGTCGCCGGAATCCACATCCGCTGCGTCGTACAGCTCCTTTTCTTCGACTATCAGGGCTTCCGCCATCAGCCAATAGACCCGATCCCAGGCCTCGGCGATCGGCGGCTCGACAACATCGCCACCCAACACCTCGATGATGGCGGCGAACAGGTTGTCGTGCACGATCTGGTACTGCGCGGGGGTCACCCCGAGCGAGGCGTGCTTGTGCGCGATCCGCGACATCATGATCGCCGGGTGCGGCAGTTCCGGGTCGACCAGATGTGTCGCGAACGTGGCGACTGCGGCGGCTTGCGCCCTCTGCTGCGCACCCTGTGCCTGATTGCCCCGGTTGAACAGATCGGTGAGCAGCTCCGGATGGGCCTCGAACATGGTCTTATAGAACAACTCTGCGATGCGATCGATGTTCGCGGACACCAACGGGAGTGTGGCACGGATCACTTCGGCGTGGTGCGGTTCCAGTTCGGGCGCGGCACGCATCACGGTATCGGTGTTCATGAAACATCCTCCATCTCAGGGGAAATTCTCGCCGGAGAATAGGCGAGCAAGTTCAGCAATTGTGCAGTCGGCGAAGTGACCAATTCCTCTACCGAATACCGATCGAGTTCGTTATAAAACGCTTTCTTCGCGTCGGCGAGGATTCGGCGCAGTCTGCAAGCGCCGACCATGGGACACGGATGCGGTTCCCCGCACGAAACAACAGCCCGATCACCCTCCAGTACCCGGATCAGCTCGCCCACCGAAGCGGTACGCCCGGCCGCGGTGATGAACAACCCGCCTGTCCGTCCCCGATGAGCTCGCACCAATCCCAGTTCGACCAGCTGTGCAACCGCTTTGGCGACATGGCGCTCCGATGCGCCGACTTGACGCGCGATCAGTTTGGTGGTCACTCGGGAATCCGTCTCGTCGTCCACCGCAAGACGCATGATGGTGCGTAATCCGATATCGGTGAAGGGCGAAAGTTGCATGACGCTCACGCTACCGGTGCATTTAGCTGATTCCACCATTCTGAGCGCGTGTGCTTAATTACCCCGATCTGTGCGCATTTTCGCTTCCACTCGAATTGCCAACGGCAGACTCAGCGCAATTCAATAGCACATACCAGTGCGTCACCGGAGATCGCCGCCATACCATATACCCTGCGATACAACAAATGTGGTCTCGGCGAGCAGCGCGCCGGGTATGTCATCACCCTGCGTCAGCCGATGGGACTGGGACCTATATCGGCGCTGGGCGTTTTCAGGTGGCGGGTGCGCCACTCACCTCGGTCGGTAATTCATCGAGTTTCTCGGCCGCAGTGCGCCACTGCGGCACCTGACGAGGGCACTCATCGATCCCGCAGGCGTTCGAGTCCAGTTAGTCTTGTTAATGAACTTGTGGTCCAACGCTTTTCGGAGAATATCTGCGGATCGATCCGCTCATGCTCTCGTTGCCGGGCCGAGACCGCTCCCGCTCAATAGAACTCGACACTTGTCCGCAAAACGCTCTGCTGAGACCTTCCAGCAGCGTCTGTTCGTGGCGCACCGACACCCTGAATCCGCTCGGGCTCGTGTCACGGCTTCACGTACGCGATGTCCTGCGGGCGAGTCGAGAACCCCTGGTTACCGTGCGACGCTCCCGCGGCGATCCGCGACGCGGCGGCGTCGGCGGAAGCGACACACGCGGATACTCCGACACCATGTAGATACGCACCGGCTACCGCGAGCCCATCCAGCGTCGCGATCTCGGCTTCGGCGGCAGCGACGCGGGCACAGTGGCCGGGGGCGTACTGAGCGAGGCCGCCGGGCCAGCGCTGGACCACAGCCGCGGTCGGCTCGATAGCGACACCGGTGACCGTGGCCAGATCCGCCACAGCCGCGTCGACGAGTTCATTATCCGGCCACGACAGTATGGCGTCGTCACCGAATTTTCCGAAAGATGCTCGGACAAGAGCTGTTCCACGTTGTGCGAGATGGGGCCATTTGCGGCTGGACAGCGTGAAAGCCTTGGCACGCAATGGTTCACCGGTGGCTACCAGAATTCCCGAGTTCTGCGGCAACGCGGTATCGCTCGGCAATGCCAGCGCGACCACTACCGATGAAGCCAATTCGATGTCGGCCAGTTCTGCCGCGGCAACCGGAGCAACGGAGGTGAGCAACCGCGCGGTCACCGGCGCCGGGGTGGCCAGCACTACCGCATCGGCAGCACCGATCGGGTCCACCACCCAACCGTGCGTACCTCTGGTCAGGCGCGTTCCCGGAGTCTCGGTGACGAATTCGGCACCTGAACGTTCGACGAGTGCGTCGAGCAGCACCCGGTAGCCATCCCGGATTCCGCCGAAGACAGGCATGTCCGAAGGAGGTGGCAGCGCCGCACCGACAGCCTCTGTGAGGCTGGAGGCACCGTTGTCCAGAGCTGCGGCCAAGAGAGGAAGCACGGCGCGCACGCCGATAGAACGCGAGCTGCCCGCGTAGACACCGCCGAGCAGCGGATCCACGCTGCGTTCTGCGACCTGTACGCCGAATCGGTCGGCGACCAGGTGGTAGACATCGACGTCGGAGCCCGGCGTCCAGTTGAACGGCCGATCCGGTTCAGCGGCGATCCGGCTCAGCGTCTCGGCATCGACCAGCCCGCGCATCGATTCCGCATTCGACGGGATACCCATCATCGTGCCCGCAGGCAGCGGATGCGCTCTCCCGTCCGACCACACCAGTGGCCGCAGTCCAGCTGGAGTCACCAACTGCGACTCCAGCTCGAGTTCACGCAGCAGCGCAGGCACTTCCGGCCTATGACCGATAAATGCTTCGGCACCGAGATCCACTGGTCCCCTGGATAATTCGCCAGTGTAGAGAATGCCACCGAGCCGTTCTGCCCGATCGAGCACCAGCAGATCGACCTGCGGGCCCAGTAACACCCGTAGCCGATACGCGGCCACCAGGCCACTGATTCCGCCACCGATCACCGCGATACGCATAGCCTGACCGTATCGCGCGCCGCAGCCATTTCCATCGATCGACTCACTCCCATTGTGGTCCATCGCACACTGATGAGCGGACCACGCTCATGATCGAACACAATCACACTGCCGATCCCACCTCATAGCTCGTGAACGAGCTCCACCAGGGCGGTCAGCACGCCAGGATCGGTTTCCGGAAGCACTCCGTGGCCCAGGTTGAAGATATGCCCGGCAGCGCCCAGCGTGATCGCCTCGTCCGCTTCACGTACGATCCGGCGAACCTGCTTGTCGACCGCCGCCGGTCCCGCGAACAGTACGGCGGGGTCGAGGTTGCCCTGCAACGCTTTTCCCGGCCCGATCCGGCGGACAGCCTCGGTCAGCGGCACCCGCCAGTCGACACCGACTACATCGGCGCCCGCTTCGCCCATAGCACCCAGCAGCTCGCCGGTGCCTACGCCGAAGTGGATACGCGGTACCCCCGCGTCGGCGACCTCGGCGAACACCCGCTCCGAGTGTGGGAGCACGAAGCTGCGGTAGTCGGCCAGTGTGAGTGCACCGGCCCAGGAGTCGAACAGCTGCACCGCGTCCACCCCGGCCGACAGCTGAGCCCGCAAGAACGTGATAGTGATGTCGGTGAGTACGCCGAGTAACTCATGCCAAGTCTGCGGATCAGCGTACATCATCGCTTTGGTGCGCTCGTGGTTCTTGCTCGGTACGCCCTCGACCAGGTAGGAGGCGAGCGTGAACGGCGCGCCAGCGAACCCGATCAGCGGTGTCGCATCCAGCGCGTCGACCAGCAAGCGCACACCATCGGTAACCGCGCCGACCTCTTCAGGACGCAACCGGGGCAGCGCGCGTACATCGCCTGTCGTTCGTACCGGGGCAGCGACCACCGGGCCGACACCAGGCACGATATCCAGATCGATCCCCGCCGCCTTGAGCGGAACGACGATATCGGAGAACAAGATCGCCGCGTCGACCTTGTGCCTACGGATCGGCTGCATCGTGATCTCGCACACCAATTCCGGATCGAAGCACGACTCGAGCATCCCGATGCCCGCGCGCACCTCGCGATACTCGGGCAGCGAGCGTCCGGCCTGGCGCATGAACCACACCGGACGCCTGCTCGGCTGCCTACCAGTAGCGGCGGCCAGGAATGGAGTATCGGTCAGCCGGCGGCGAATATGAGTGCTCATCCCGGCCATCGTAAGCGGGATCGGTACGAACACTGGAGCCGGAGGTAGCGGACAGGCCGATGCGGGGTCACCCGGATGCTCCACCATCCACAGCGGCGCGCCTCCGACTGCTCCGGGTGCGCAAGGTCTACCGTCAGCATTCGTGACACCGCTCGACTTCCGCGACGGCGCCGCACCGACCGAGGGACCCCATGGCGAGCCGGCTCAATTTCGCGCCGCGGTCGAGGCGATGGGCACCGCTACCGTGCATCCTCGGATCGAGCTCGCGCCCATTCGGCCACCGCAACGACTCGCACCGTATTCCTACGCCATCGGCGCGGAGGTCAAACCCCCGGAAGCCGCCGCGGTTCCGGTCGATTCCGAAGGCGATGCCTTCGGCAGGCTGATCTTGTTGCACGACCCGAACGGTGACGACACCTGGCACGGCACCTTACGTCTGGTGGCCTACATCCAGGCCGACATCGACGCCGCGCTGGCCACCGATCCACTCCTCCCCGAGGTGGCATGGAGCTGGCTCCTAGACGCGCTGGAATCGCGGACCGAGCCATTCACCGCGCTCGGTGGCACCGTGACCTCGACCAGTTCGGTTCGCTACGGCGATATCGCAGGCCCGCCGCGCGCGCACCAACTGGAATTGCGCGCCTCGTGGACTCCGGCCACAATCGGCCTCCGCCCGCATCTGGAATCTTTTTGCGAGGTGCTGGGCTACGCCGCCGGGTTACCGCCTGCCGGGGTGACCCAGCTGCAACTGCGGACCGGTGTAGCCGACGACCAGGGTTGAATCGACCAGGGATGAACATGGTGCGTCACCTGGCTCGACTCGAGCTGGACCAATGAGGGCTGGTCCAATGCGGCTTCGTTGATCGGAGGTATAGCAGCCGATCCGTAGGCGCGGATATCCGAATGCGCCGATAGGGCGGCAGTTCCCTCACCTCGACACGTAAAGTTCAACACCATGTCCGTACCAGACGAATCCGAACTTTCGGCCGCGATGCCTCTGCTCGCGCCTGCAGAGGGCGTGCCACCGGTACTGGACACCGCCGCCGGCATCAACGCAGCTGCCATTCAGCTCAGTACGGGCACCGGACCGCTGGCCGTCGACGCCGAGCGTGCCTCTGGGTTCCGGTATTCGGCACGCGCGTATCTGATCCAATTGCGCCGCGCGGGAGCGGGCACGTTCCTCATCGATCCGATTCCGCTCACCGACAGCCTCACACCGCTGGCAACTGCGATCAATGATCTCGAGTGGGTGCTGCACTCAGCGGACCAAGACCTGCCCGGCCTGGCCGAACTCGGCTTACGGCCTGCCCGGCTGTTCGACACCGAATTGGGTGGACGACTGGCCGGCTTCGAACGAGTCGGACTCGCCGCGATGGTAGAGCGGCTACTCGGCCGCGCACTGCGGAAAGGGCATGGTGCGGCCGACTGGTCCAGTCGACCGCTGCCCGCCGACTGGCTGAATTACGCCGCCCTCGACGTCGAACTTCTACTCGAACTGCGCGACGCGGTGGCCAACGCCCTGCTAGCGCAGGGTAAGACCGAGTGGGCGGCACAGGAATTCGAACATATCCGCACGATGGATCCGCCCGCGCCGAAGGCGGAGCGCTGGCGACGCACCTCAGGAATTCACACCCTGCGTCGGACCAGGAAACTCGCGATAGTGCGTGAGCTGTGGACCACCCGGGACACATTGGCCCGCGCCCGCGATGTCGCGCCCGCACGTATTCTCCCAGATGCCGCGATCATCGCCGCAGCGACCGCCGAACCCGGATCGCTCGCACAACTACGCGCATTGCCAGTGTTCGGCGGGCCACGGCAACGCCGGTATTCCCGTGACTGGCTCGCCGCTGTGGAGCGTGGTCGCATACTGCCGGAAAGCGAGCTGCCGCCGATGACTCAACCCTACGACGGTCCGCCACCGGTCAACCGCTGGGAGCGACGTGACCCGGCCGCGGCCACTCGCCTGACCCGGGCCAGAACCGCAATGGGAGACCTATCCGCCGAGCTCTCGATTCCGGTGGAGAATCTGCTCGTGCCAGATCTGGTCCGTCGCCTATGCTGGGACGGGCTACCCGACTATACGGCCACCGATCTCTCTGCTGCGGTCGACCGTTTCCTCGAATTCGGTGGAGCCCGCCCCTGGCAGCGGGAGCTGTCGGTACCAAGGCTCGCAGTCGCATTGCCCGCCCCACCGGACTGACCCGCCCCACGGTATCAATGAGCGGCCAGCCACCCACCGATCCGGCGGGCGATATCGGGAGCGGTCAGCCCGAGTTCGGTGTGCACCTCGCTTCGTGTGGCGTGATCCAGGAACTGTTGCGGCACTCCGAGGCCACGAGTCGGAACATCCACCCCGGAATCGCGCAACCGAGCCGACACCGTCGCATCGATTCCGCCGTGCCGCCCACCGTCCTCTAGCGTGACCACGAGCCGATAGCTCTCGGCAAGCTTCAGCAAGATGTCGGACACCGGTAGCACCCAGCGCGGGTCGATCACGGTGACCGAAACCCCTTCATCCGCGAGCCGATCCGCCGTCGCCAACGCGACCTTCGCGAACGACCCGACCGCGATCAACAGGACATCGCCGCGCACGGCCCGCACCGAGTCACTCTCCGGCTCAGCCATCCGCAACACGTCGATGCCGTCCAACCGTTCCACAGCCGCTATGTCCTCGGTGACACCGCCCTTCGGGAAACGCAGTGCGGTGGGGCCGTCACCGACTGCCAACGCCTCGGCCAGTTCCTCGCGCAATGTCGCCGCGTCGCGCGGTGCGGCGACCCGGATACCGGGAATGATGCCCAGCACCGACAAATCCCACATGCCATTGTGGCTGGCACCATCGGAGCCGGTGATACCAGCACGGTCCAGCACCACAGTAACCGGCTGCTTCAGCAACGCCACATCCATCAGCAGCTGATCGAAGGCGCGATTGAGGAATGTCGAGTAGATCGCGACCACCGGGTGCATGCCACCGAGCGCCAGGCCTGCCGCTGAAGCCATGGCGTGCTGCTCAGCGATACCGACATCGAACATCCGCTCCGGGAACCGTTCCTTGAACGCCGTGAGACCGGTCGGCCCAGGCATGGCCGCGGTGATCGCGACGATGTCGGCACGACGCTCAGCCTGCTCGATCAGTTCGGCGGAGAACACAGCGGTCCAGCTCAACGGTTTGGGACTGCCGACAGGAGCACCGGTCAACGGGTCGATGGGGTCGCAGGCGTGCATCTGGTCGGCCACATGATTCTCGGCCGGCGCGTAACCGCGACCCTTTTGTGTCACGGCATGCACCACGACCGGTCCGCCGAAGTTCTTGGCATGGCGTAGTGCCGCTTCCAACGAGTCGAGATCGTGTCCGTCCACTGGTCCGATGTATTTCAGCCCGAGATCACTGAACAGCTCTTGGGGGCTGACCGCGTCCTTGATCCCGACCTTCACCGCGTGCGCCATCGAATACGCCGATTCACCGAACCTCGGGATGCCCTTCAAGATGCGCTTACCCGCGTCCAACGTACGGCTGTAAGCGGGCTGAGTACGCAGCGCCGTCAATCGCTCGGCCAAGCCGCCGATGGTCGGCGCATAGGAACGACCATTGTCGTTGACCACGATCACCACCGGACGGTCCGGGGCGGCGGCGATATTGTTCAGCGCCTCCCAGCACATACCGCCGGTAAGCGCGCCATCGCCGACGATCGCGACCACATGCCGATCCTGCCCACTCAGCGCGAACGCTTTCGCCAAGCCGTCCGCATAGGACAGCGACGCCGACGCGTGTGAGGACTCCACCCAGTCGTGGACGCTTTCGGCTCTGCTCGGATAACCGGACAACCCGCCCTGCTTGCGCAGCGAATCGAACTGGTCCTTGCGACCGGTCAGGATCTTGTGCACATAGGCCTGGTGCCCAGTGTCGAAGATCAACGGATCGGTCGGCGAATCGAAAACCCAATGTAGCGCGATAGTGAGCTCTACCACACCGAGGTTGGGGCCGAGATGCCCCCCGGTCGCGGCGATCTTACGCACCAGGAACTCACGGATCTCCGCAGCCAGCTCGCGCAGCTGCGACGCGGTCAGCCTACGCAGATCCTCGGGTGTATCAACCCGGGAAAGCACTCCCACCTGAACAAGCTCCCTCCGGACAGCACATCTGATGCGGTCAGTTTACGGATTCACCGCGGGCGCGCTCACACAAAACGATCGGACCAACCGATATCGTGCTGAAAATCGAACCAACCGATATCGTGCTGAAATAAGATGTGATTCGCACTACACGAAAGTCGCGATTCGGAGTAGACAGGCAAACAAACCGCAGGTAGAAGGGCAAATAGACCACATCGCACTCGGCGGATACCTATGCCGGGGTGCTCGTATCAGTGTCCGAAACCGAGCGGTAGTGTCCGAAACCGAGCGGTAGTGTCCGAAACCGAGCGGTAGTGTCCGAAACCGAGCGGTAGACCACATCCGCGTAAGCTTCCCACAGGCCAGCACGACGAACTCATCCGCACGCCGCGATCACCGTCCACCCGGCTATGCGGACTGATCACTCACCGCTGCAATAGCGCAAGGCATTCGACGTGGTGAGTGGACGGGAAAGCGTCGAAAACGCGTAGATCGGCGAGCCGATAGCCTGCTGTCCGATACAAGCCGAGATCGCGAGCGAACGCCGCAGGATCGCACCCGATGTGGATGATCCGCACCGGACCGCTCGCGCTGACCGCGCCGACCACCTCCTTGCCCGCGCCCGCACGCGGCGGGTCGAGCACCACGACATCAGGCGGCACCATATCGGTATGCTCCATCACCCAGCGTTCCACCCGCTGGGCGCGCAGCTGCACCCAGGGCAGATCGCGTAGCGCTGCGGCACCGTCGGCGACCGCGGGCCGAGCGGACTCCACCGCGAGCACTACACCGGATCTGCCCGTCTGTTCGGCCAAGCGGGCGGCGAAAACACCCGCACCGCTGTAGAGATCCCAGGCACGCCCACCAGACCCGAGCCCCGACCACTCCGCGATCAGATCCGAATAGCGCTGCGCCGCACCTCGATGCGCCTGCCAGAAGCCTGTCGCCGCGACCTCCCACTGGCGTCCTGCCACGTACTCGACCGCGCGCCCGCTGCCCGTGAACACCCACTCGTCACGTGCCGCGTGTACTGCGGCTCGCCGCGCGGACGCAGCACGTCTTTCCACACGTCGAGCGGACTCCGCGGCGGTCCCCGCGCCGCTTGGTCTCACATCACCGTTTCCACCTCCGCCCACACGCCGGCCACGACGCCCACCGGAACGGGCGCGCCGAGCACGCTCACCGATATCCGATCGCAGGCCACCCCCCTCAGGACCGCGCTGAGCTCCGCCAACACTCGGCTCGGTCCCCAGGATCGGTGCCAGCTCGACGACATGACGGATGCCCGCACCGTCCACCGCGATCACCAGATCGGCACCCGGTGTCCACCGCTGCTCCGCCAGACCCTCCAACGCCCCTGCGACCGGCTGTGGGCACCGTAGATCAGTGATCACCTCGGTGCTGCGATATCGGTGTACACCGGCACGCCCCTGTGCGTCGACCGCGAGCCGGACCCGAGTGCGCCACCCACCGATCCGCTCGCCAGAGCCGATCGGCTCCACCAGAACATCGCGGGTGACCCCGGCCAGCCGCCGCAACTGCTCGGCTACCACGGTAGCCTTCAGCGCGCGCTGCGCTGAAGGCGTGGCGAAGGAGAAATCACAGCACCCGGCACCGCCAGGTCCGGAGACCGGGCAAATGGGGGGCACCCGATCCGGCGATGCCTCTAGCACTTCGATGACCTCGGCGCGGCAGAACGATCCACCCCGGTCCTCGGTGACTCGAGCCAGGACCAACTCGCCAGGTAGCCCGTGCCGGACAAACAGCACACGCCCTTCATATCGCGCGACACAGAAACCGCCGTGCCCTGGCAGCCCGAGCCTGACCTCGAACGTGCGAGTCCGCCAATCGCTCATCGTGCATACTCCATAGAAGTCATCATGACCGGTCCCCGTATCCGCGCCGGACCGCGCCGGGAGCATCCGCCACGCCGGGCGTCTTCGCCCGCGCGGACGAACTCAGCTGCCATGGCACGCTAGTGACCATTACGCCGGGTTCGAAGAGCAATCTGCCCTTCAACCGCAGCGCACTCTGATTGTGCAGCACCTGCTCCCACCAGTGACCGACCACGTACTCGGGAATGAACACGGTCAGCACATCGCGCGGGGCGTTCTTGCGTACCCGCTTCACATAATCGAGGACCGGCTTGGTGATCTCTCGATACGGTGATTCGATCACCTTGAGCGGCACTGTGATATCGCTGTTCTCCCATTCCCGCACCAGTGCCCTTGTGTCGACTTCGTCGACGTTCACCGTGACCGCTTCCAAGGTATCCGGACGGGTAGCACGGGCATAGGCCAATGCCCGCCGAGTCGGCAGATGCAACCGGGAGACCAGCACGATGGAGTGCGAGCGGCTGGGCAGCACACCATCCCACTCGTGCTCGTCCAGCTCGCGCGCAACCGAGTCGTAGTGCTTGCGAATCAGCTTCATCACGACGAAGATCGCGACCATGGTGCAGATTGCGATGTAGGCGCCGGCGAAGAACTTGGTGATCAGCACGATCACCAGCACTGTCCCGGTCGCGCTCAGACCGATCGCGTTGATCACCCGCGACCGCTTCATCCTCGCTCGCTGTCGCGGCTCGGTCTCGGTGCGCAGCAGGCGGGACCAATGCCGCAGCATGCCAGTTTGGCTCAGCACGAACGAGACGAAAACGCCGACGATATAGAGTTGGATCAGTTTGGTGACCTCAGCGCCGAAGAGCACCACGAACGCGATGGCCGCACCGGACAGGAACAAGATGCCGTTGCTGAAGGCCAGCCTGTCACCTCGGGTATGTAGCTGCCGCGGAAGATAGCGATCCTGTGCCAAGACCGAGCCGAGCACAGGGAATCCGTTGAACGCGGTATTCGCGGCGAGCACGAGGATCAACGCGGTCACCGCGGTGATGTAGAAGAACCCGAGCGGGAATCCATGGAATACGGTTTCGGCGAGCTGGGCGATGAGCGTCTTCTGATGGTAGTCGGCCGGTGCTCCGGTCAGATCAGCGGTGTTGTTCGCATAGACGACTCCGACCTTCTGCGCCAGGATGATGATGCCCATCAGCAGCGCGATCGCGAGGGTCCCCAACATCAGCAGGGTGGTGGCCGCATTACGCGACTTGGGCTTGCGGAAGGCGGGCACACCGTTGCTGATCGCCTCCACACCGGTCAACGCGGCGCATCCGGAGGAAAACGAGCGCGCGATCAGGAAAACGAATGCGAGGCCGTACAGGTGTTCCCCCTCAGGGATCAACCCGAAGCCGGCCGACTCGGCCCGCAACTCGTCGCCGAGCACGAAGATCTGGAACAGGCCCCAGCCGAGCATCGCGAACATGCCGATCAGAAACGCGTAGGTGGGAAAAGCGAACGCGGTGCCCGATTCACGCACACCACGCAGGTTTATCGCGGTGAGCACGGCGATGGCCACAACAGCGAACAGCACCTTGTGCGTAGCGACAAAGGGAATAGCCGAACCGATATTGGATATGGCGGCGGCGGTCGAGACTGCGACGGTGAGCACATAGTCGACCAACAGCGCGCTGCCAACAGCCAGACCGGCATCGGGACCGAGGTTGGTCGTGGCAATCTCGTAATCGCCGCCCCCGGAGGGATAAGCATGCACGTTCTGCCGGTAACTGGCCACCACGATCGCCATCACGAAAGCGACCGCGAGACCCACCCAGGGTGCGTACAGATACGCCGAAATGCCCGCGACCGAGAGCATGAGGAAGATCTCTTCGGGTGCGTAAGCGACCGATGACATGGCATCGGAAGCGAACACCGGGAGCGCGATTCGCTTCGACAGCAAAGTATGACCGAGCGAGTCGCTGCGGAAAGGCCTGCCCAGCAGCACTCGCTTCGCTGCCGTCGTCAACTTGGACACTGGAGCGAGCATAGGCCCCCATGCGGGGGGATCGCGCGTGCGGATCCCGGGTTTGCCCGGCAGCTGGAAAGGGAGCGAGGCCGGTGAGATCGTTTCGACGAGGTAGGGTTCGATCCTACAGCGAAACCAACCGGCCACCGGGGTTCCAGGATCGAGGTTACACGGTGTATGTAGTGATCATGGGATGCGGACGCGTCGGCTCCTCGCTGGCCAACACCCTGGTCCGCGTAGGCCATGAAGTCACTGTGATCGACCGGGATCCCGGTTCCTTTCTCCGGCTCGGATCCGACTTTCCCGGAGAACGGGTCATCGGGGTCGGATTCGATCGAGAGGTGCTGATACGCGCAGGAATCGAACGGTCTGATGCGTTCGCGGCCGTCTCCTCTGGAGACAACTCCAACATCATCTCCGCACGAGTCGCCAGGGAGATGTTCGGGGTGAAGCGGGTGGTGGCCCGGATCTACGACGCCAAAAGAGCGGCTGTCTATGAGCGTCTCGGAATCCCTACCATCGCCACGGTTCCATGGACTACCGACCGGTTCCTGCGCGCGCTCATCGGCGATCCCAGTACCACCACGTGGCGTGATCCCACCGGGACGGTTGCCGTGACGCAGCTGGCACTGCACGAAGAGTGGTGCGGGCACTCAGTACGCGACCTGGAGCAGGCCATCAGCGCCAGAGTGGCGTTCATCACCCGATTCGGCCAGGGATTGCTTCCCGAGGGGAAAACCATAGTCCAGGCCGATGACATCGTGTATGTGGCCGCGGCGTCCGGCAGCGTGGGTGAGGCTGTCGCCTTGGCCGCGAAACCCCCAGCGAGCGAGGACTGAACATGAAAGTGGCCATCGCCGGAGCAGGAGCGGTCGGCCGATCGATCGCCAGGGAGCTCCTGCGTGCCGGGCACCTGGTCATGCTGCTCGAGCGTCAGCTCGAGCACATCGACACCACCGCGATCCCGGACGCGGTCTGGGTACATGCCGACGCATGCGAGCTGGCGCTGCTCGAGCACGCCGGGCTGGAGACCTGCGAGGTGGTCATCGCGGCCACCGGAGACGACAAGACGAATCTGGTGCACAGCCTGCTGGCCAAGACCGAATTCGGGGTGCGTCGTGTAGTCGCCCGAGTAAACGACCCACGCAACGAATGGCTCTTCGATGACTCCTGGGGCGTGGACGTCGCGGTCTCTACTCCGCGGCTGCTCGCTTCACTGGTCGAGGAGGCGGTATCCGTCGGTGATCTGGTGCGTCTGATGACACTGCGTCAAGGTGAGGCGAATCTGGTGGAGATGACTCTGCCTGCGGATACTGCCCTGGCAGGCAAACCGGTACGCACACTCACCCTCCCGCGCGACGCCGCCCTTGTGACGATCCTGCGCGGCGGAAGAGTGATCGTCCCGCAGCCCGATGACCCGTTCGAAGGCGATGACGAACTGCTGTTCGTGACCTCGGTGGAGGCCGAAGAAGACCTTCGGCTGGAGCTCGCCAACCACGGCATCAGACCATAGCCTTCCAAAGGCCACAGCCCTCCAGTTGGGCTGCGTAGATCGAGCAGTCAGCGCCGAGTCCGGCGGAGAGAACTACGCCACCGGCTTCAACTCGGCACGCAGCTTGTTCAGTGCACGGTGCTGGATCACCCGGATGACACCTGGGCTGGTTCCGATAGCTTCTGCGGTCTGCGCCGCCGACCAACCGAGCACGATACGCATCAGCAGGACCTTGCGATGCGAAGGTGCCAGTACTTTCATGAGCTTCTGTGTGGCGGCGCGTCGTTCGGAGGCCAGCGCCCACTCTTCAGGTCCGGCAGCACAGGACGCGCGGTCCGGGACATCGGCCATCAGATAAGCGGGGTGCTGCTGCGAGCGGCGGAAAGCGTCGGCGATCTTGTTGCTCGCAATACCGTACACAAAGGCCAGGAACGACTTGCCTTGATCACGGTAACGCGGAATGGCGTTGACAGTGGCCAAGAGAATCTCCTGCACCACGTCATCCACGGTGACCTGAAGATGCGCCGTATTACCCAAGCGCACAACGCAGTAGCGCCGCACCAACGGATGCATAGTCCGGATGATCTCGGCGACTGCCTGGCGATCTCCCGCTGCCGCCGGACCGATCAGCCGCTCCAGTTCCGCCGACACCCGGCGGCTCTCCAGCAGAGCGGGACTGCTTTTTTCGGGCCGCGCCGCGGTGTTGTGCTCGGTAGCCATGTCCGAGTCCTTCCTTGCCGATCAGTGCGTGTGGGGCTTATGCATAGATCGTCTGATGAACTCCGGGTGGCGGCCAGACACCCCAGGGTGGGGAAACCCTCACCTCGGCGGTGGGTCTTCCTCACCTTTCCGCGGTGAATACGCCGATAGTGGCAGCAGGTCCGCCGCTAGGCCGGGTCGGTCGAGACCGCTGTCCTGGTCGGCAGATGTCCCGCACGACGCACTAACCAGATCGTGATACCCAGCGCGACAGCGGTCAGCGGCCAGCCCATCGTGATCCGCGCGAACGCCAGCCAACCTGTTCGGTCGATGTCGTAGAGCTCCCACTGCACCACATAACGGGCGGCGAACACCACGACCCAGGTGGCGGTGGCCAGATCATAGAGGCGTACCAGCCGCTGATCGGATCGCCAGACCGCACCGTGGCCGTTCAATACTCCCCAGAGCACGCCGACCAGCGGTCGGCGGATCAGGATGGAAGCGAAGAATACTCCGGCGTACACGAGACTGGTGTAGATACCGAAGAGAAAAAACCCTTTGGCTTCGCCCATGCGGTAAGCGATGAAAGCACAGATGCCGACACCGAAGAAACCGGAGATGGCGGGTTGGACGGGATTGCGCCGTATCAAGCGCCATATCAGGATCGCGGCGGCGACGCCGAGTGCGGCCCAGAGGGCCGCGGTCAGGCCGGCGACACTGTTCACGGGAACGAACACGACCACAGGGAGTGTCGAATAGATCAGGCCGCTGAAACCACCCAGCTGCTCGAGCAGGGTCTGTTTGGGACGTTTCTCGATCTGGTCATCTGGTACGTCGAGTCCGGACCGATCACCTGATCCTGCGAAGTCGTCGCTCGATGGCATACGTCAGCCGTTCCCGCGCAATTCGTAGTAGGGGTTGAAGATCACTTTGCAGCCGCCACGGTCACCTACACGACCACGGACCATGATGCGCCGCCCCGGCTCGATGCCAGGAATGCGCCTGCGCCCGATCCAGACCAGGGTTATAGCGTCGGTGCCGTCGAAGAACTCCGCCTGCACGATGGCACCGACAGACTTGGGACACGCTTCGACGCTACGTAGCCTACCGACCATCGTAGCCTCGTCACCTCGCCTGCACTCCGATGCCGGGCACGCTCCAGAGGCTTCGGACGTCTCGGCCAGCTCCTCGGCATCCAACTGATCGATATCTTGGGTCAGCCTGCGGCCCAGACGACGAAAATACCCTGAGGCTGCGGATGACATTGCGCACGCTCTCCTGCGTAAAGCAGATGGCGTGGGTCGCACACCATCGTGAGGATTCCGATCGCACAGCCTACCGAGGCCGTACACCGCCACTGTAGATGGGTCCCGGCCACCCTCGCTACGCTCGATCCGATGTTCGACTCCGCACCTTCCCTTCGCATCGTAGCGCTACCCGGTACCGGATCCGATGCCCATTTCAGCAAGCGTGCCTTCGGGCCCGCCTGCGCGGCACGCGGCTTTGATCTGATCGCGGTGGAACCGGATCCACGCGAGGTGGTCGCAAGCTACCGGACCGGCCTCGACGCGGCGACCCGACAAGGGCCAGCGATCGCGGCAGGGATTTCACTGGGCGCCGCGGTCGCCCTGGAGTGGGCCGCCGAACACCCGGATCGGATCGCCGGGGTCGTCGCGGCATTACCCGCCTGGACTGGACCGGACACCGCCACCTGTCCTGCTGCGCTCAGTGCCGCGGCCACTGCGGCGCAGCTGCGCTCCGATGGCCTGACGGCAGTACTCGATCGCATGCGCGCCGACAGCCCGCTATGGCTTTCGGATGCACTGAACCGATCATGGCGAGCGCAGTGGCCGCATCTCCCCGAGGCACTGGAAGAGGCCGCGAACTACGTCTGGCCCCCCACCGAGCTATTGGCCGCCTTCGAACGGCCGATCGCTGTGGTCGCCGCGATCGACGACCCAGTGCATCCGGTGCGCGTGGCCGAGCAGTGGGCCACACTGGCCCCACGCGCGCACCTGCACCGGATCACACTGGACCAGCTGGGCGCTGACCCCGCGATACTGGGACACGAGGGGCTCGGCTCCTTCGATTGGGTTCGCGAATTCGTGTGATCATCGGTCGCGACTGTGCGCTCAGTTCCGACCGAGCTGCTGCATGGCCGATCCGTCCGTGCCCCGGCGTGGGCCCTCCGGCAGGTGCTGAGACAGCACCGGCTGTGGCCCGGACTGCGCCGCGGCCACCGCCTGCCGCTGGGTCTCCAGCTGCTGCTGATGAGCTGCGACCAGCTGCTCGGACAGCTGCTGCGGCAGCACCACCGGCAACGGCTCACGCACCGGCAACGGATCCTCGCCGCGCCGCACCACTGTCTCGCTGAGGATGGCGCGCGCCGCCTTTGTCAGCGGGCTGTCTTCATCCGCCTCGCCGGAAGGTCCCGCAGCGACCAGACGCACCATCCACCGGTAGCCATCCACGCCGATGAAGCGGAGATCCGCACCTTCGGTAACAGCGAGCAATTCCCGGCCCCACGGCCCGTTCTCCACCGAGACCTCGGCCCCATCCTTGCGCAGCGACTCGGCGAGATCCGCGGCGACCAAACGCCATTGGCCCGGAGACTTGGGCGCAGCGTAGGCCGCGACGGTGATGCGGCCCTGCTCGATCGCCAGATGAACTGCCTGCGGCAATCCTTCCTGAGTCATCTCGACTTGTAACTGCCCCCCCGGAGGAACCGGCAACAGTATCGACCCGAGGTCGAGCCGCTGCTCGGCCACCGCGGCGACCAGCTCGGAGACATCGTCGTAGTCGTACGGTCCTGGTCGGGGCTGCGATGTATCGGCGTCGACATCCACCCTCGTGTACGCGTGCTCGTCGTCGACCGCCTCGTCGTCGGTGTAGCCCTCGATGTCGGTGTAGTCTGCGGAGACGTCGGTGTAGTCTCCCGGAACGTCATCGGCGACGTGATCGCCCACCTCATCGTACCGATTCCGCGTGCGCCGTTTCGACGACTTGTCTCTCTTCCCGAACATGCCCATCATGCCTCCTTGCCGGTTGCCCGGCCCGCCCCTGCCGTCTGCGTGGTCAAGCTCGCGTGACCACCACTGGATCCGTAGCCACCCACCCCTCTTGTGGTCTCGTCGAGCGTATCGACCTCCGCGAAATCAACCAGCTCCACCCGCTGCACCAGCAGTTGCGCGATCCGGTCACCGCGGCACAGCCTGATCGGTGTAAGCGGATCGTGATTGATCAGACAGATTCTGATCTCGCCTCGGTATCCGGCATCGACAGTGCCGGGAGTGTTCACCACCGAAAGCCCGATCTTGGCCGCCAGACCGGAACGGGGATGGATCAGCCCTACCGTGCCGACCGGCAGCGCCACGGCGATACCTGTACCGACCAACGCCCGTTCCCCTGGCTGCAGGATCACATCGTGCGTGGTGCGCAGATCCACGCCCGCGTCGTCCGGGTGGGCACGTGTGGGCATGGGGATACCTGGGTCCAGCCGTAGCATCGGTATGGGTGAAAATGCACTCACGGTGGACGAGCCTACGCGCAGGCTATTTCCCCTCGTGACTTAGTGTTGACTCGTGTCGGACCAGCCTACTCCCATAATCATGGATCAGAAACAGCGCTCGCCCATGTACCGTGAGCGCCTATGGGTGCCGATCTGGTGGTGGCCGGCGGCATTCGCCATCACCGGCCTGCTCGCCATGGAGATCCACATGGGAGCGTCGGGACTGCGCGCGTGGCTGCCCTATGTAGCATTGTTCCCGGTCCCGGTCTGGGTGCTGTTGTGGCTGAGCCGCCACCATGTCGAAGTGGCACCGGACGCGACCGGCACACCGGAACTACACGCCGGCCGCGCACATCTGCCGGTGAATTTCGTAGCCCGCGCGGCTGTGGTCGGCCCTGCGGCGAAAAGCGCGGCACTGGGACGCCAACTCGACCCTGCCGCCTACATCAGCCATCGCCCTTGGGTCGGATCGATGGTCCTGCTCGTACTCGACGACCCGGATGATCCGACTCCGTATTGGCTGGTCAGCACGCGGCGACCAGAGCAGGTCCTTGCCGCGCTCGGCCTTCCGAGCGCGGACTGACACGATGTCGGATCTACCGGCGATCAGGCGGTGTCGGATCTACCGGCGATCAAGCGGCGCAATCCATACAGATCATCTGACCGTTCTTGTCGCTGGCCAACCTGCTCCGATGGTGGACAAGAAAACAGCTGGAACAGGTGAACTCGTCGGCCTGCTTCGGGATCACACGAACCGTCAGCACTTCCTCGGACAGATCTGCGCCGGGAAGCTCGAACGACTCCGCGGTATCGGATTCGTCGATATCCACGACGGCAGACTGTGCCTCGTTACGACGAGCCTTCAGCTCCTCCAGCGAATCCTCCGACACATCATCGGATTCGGTGCGCCTCGGTGCGTCATAGTCGGTTGCCATGTCGTCTTCCCCTCGTCCTAACTCCGTATATCCCGGACCGGTCCGCTCACACCCGATTCCTCTCCGAATCGACGCGACCAGCACCGCCCCGCCGGTGGTGCACGTCACACGCGCACCGGTCACCTATCAGGGTGGATCACATCGACCCACTCCCGATAGCGCTGGGTAAACGCAGGACATGCCCTTCTTGTTCCCGCGAACTACCACTGATGCACCACCGGTGATTCGATCTGGGCCGCCAGACAATAGCGGACCGTGACAGAAAAGGCGCAATCAAAACACAGGAGAGTCGAAACTGAGGGACAATCGTCACCATCCACGGAACATACCGAGACCTTGCGCGCGATCCGGGACACGTTTTCGTAGAGTGCACGAGTGGTTTCACTGATCACCGAAGGCAGCGCGACAGACTCGCGGGGCAGACCCTTCCTCCGACGCCGCCCACTCCCCTGGCTCATCATGCTCTGTGTTCTCATCGTGCTCTCCGGAATCGTCTGGGGGACGGCAATGCGGACGCACAACACCGACCGCACCGCGATGACCTGCAATTCTCCGAGTGCCGCCACCGATCCCGACGCACCGCCACCGGCTCCGCTCGGCAGGCGAGTCGGAGCGAACCGGCTACAAGACGTGGACCCAGCCCCCTTGGCGATGAGCAAAGTGCGCGTATTGAACGCGAACAACCAGCGCGGCCAGGCCGCACATGTCGCGGCCCAGCTCGGCGATCTCGGCTTCGCCAGTACTCCGGGTACGCAATATGGTAACGATTCGGTCTATATCAACGGCGATCTGGAATGCACCGGGCAGATCCGCTTCGGCGTGAACGGTCGTCCAGCCGCCGCCGCGGTACAACTCGTCGCGCCATGCGCCGAACTGATCGAGGATCGACGCGAGGACGATACGGTCGATCTGGTACTCGGTTCACTGTTCCAGCAGGACATCCGACCGAGCACCGATGCGGAGGAGGTGCTGCGTTCGCTGAAGAACCCCGCACCAGGCAATTCCCCGGCGATCGATACCGCGCTGCTCAGCGCCGCCCGACAAGCTCGCTGCTGATCAGCGATCGGGGATCGGCTCGGTTGCGCCGACCTGGTCCAAGAGCGCTACGAGTTCATCGGCGATGCCGGGTGCGGCAGCCATCACCAAGTCGCCGTCGTCGCCCGGCGCTGCCGCGGCGGGCAAGGTGAGCCGCGCACCCGCCTCCGCGGCGATCAGCGCACCCGCTCCCCAGTCCCAGACATTGAGGCCGTGCTCGTAGTAGGCGTCCACCCGGCCCGCCGCGACGTGGCACAGATCCAGCGCGCCCGCCCCGAAGCGCCGGATGTCACGTACGTGCGGCAACACCCGCGCGACCAGTTCGGCCTGCTCGGTTCTGCGCTGTTTGCCATAGGCGAACCCCGTAGCCACCAATGCCATCGAGAGCGATTCGACGGATGTGCACACCAGATGCTCCACCGTCCCTGCCGAACCGACACACAATGCACCGAGACCTAGCGCCGCACTATAGGTGTCCGCCCGTGCGACATCCACCACGGCGCCCGCGACCGGTCGCCCACCTCGCATTGCGGCCACCGAAACCGCGTAACCAGGAATACCGTAGAGAAAGTTGACCGTGCCATCGATCGGATCCACCACCCAGTGAACTTTGTCCGCACTCGCGTCATCGATGCTGCCGCCACCTTCTTCACCGAGGATCGGGTCACCGGGGCGCTGCTCGGCGAGCATTCGCCGGATCAGCTCCTCGGCCTCGGTATCCACGATGGTGACCGGGTCGGTCGCGTGGCCTTTGGTTCGTACGGCGCCTTCGGCGCACGAACCGACCGGTCCGAATACCTCAGGACGACGGGTGCGAATGTGAGAGGCAGCGCTCTCGGCGAGATCTACTGCGATACGACGCAGATCGGCCTCGTCCCCCCGCGCGACGATCGAGGCGATGGAATCGAAGGGGCGGTCGGGCACTTCGGACACTGACGATGGGGTTTCCGGCACGCCTTCCATCGCATCACAGATCCTTACCGAACGCCCAACCCTTGTGCCGCATTACTCTTGTCGTGCACAACACAGCGCCGACGGCGGGCACCCCATCGCAGTACTCGGCCACGGCGCGATAAGCCCGGTACGACAATGCTGCCCGCACACCGGCCGGCACAGGGAGCAAGGGGTTTGCCATGTCCGTTCGGGGACACGCATTCGGTATCGATATCGGCGGCAGCGGCGTCAAGGGCGCCGCAGTGGATCTGTCCACCGGCGAGCTGGTCCATGAGCGAATCAAGATCCCGACGCCGCGGCCCGCGACGCCGCAGGCCATCGCAGGAACCGTAGCCGAACTGGTCGCCGAGGCCCAGTGGGACGGGCCGATCGGCCTCACTCTGCCCGCAGTGGTGATCGACGGCATTGCGCGCACTGCCGCCAATATCGACAAAGCCTGGATCGGAACCGACGTGAGGACGCTGTTCACCGATAGGCTCGGCGACAGGCCGATCACCGTGCTCAACGATGCGGACGCGGCGGGCCTGGCCGAGGACCACTACGGCGCGGCAAAGGATTTCGCGGGGTTGGTACTGCTGCTGACCTTCGGCACCGGCATCGGTTCCGCGTTGCTCTACCATGGCACGCTGGTGCCCAATACCGAACTCGGCCACCTGGAGATCGGCGGGATGGTCTGCGAACATCGCGCGGCAGCCTCGGTGAAAGAGCGCGACAATCTGTCCTACGAGCAATGGGCCGACCAGGTCAGCATCGTGCTGACCGCGCTGGAAAATCTTTTCTTCCCCACCGTATTCGTCGCGGGTGGCGGCATCAGCCGAGACGCCGACCAGTGGATCCCCCTGCTCACCAACCGAACCCCGATCATTCCCGCACACTTGAGGAATACCGCGGGCATCGTCGGCGCCGCCATGGCGATCGACAGAGGCATCACGCCTTGAGGCGCGCGGGCGGCACCGATATGCGGTTCTCGACATCGCGCCATGGGTACCCTGGTTAGATCGTTACAATGGAACGTGCCCGGCTGAGCCGGTGAAACCCGACCGGCCCTCCGCCGGTGAAACCCGACAGATCGCTCCGCCGGAACAACACTCTGGCGTGACGCCGCACGAGACCGTCACGAAAGGGCATACGTGGTAGCCACGAATACCCGTCAGACCGCCGAATCGGCCGACGCCGACTCCACAGATATCACCGCAGCACGGCCGGTCCGTAAGGCTGCCGCGAAGAAGACTCCGGTGAAAAGAGCCGCGGCCAAGAAGGCTCCTGCCAAAAAGACGGCGGCCAAGAAGGCGACCAAAGCTCCGGGGAAAAAGGCCGCGGCCAAGAAGGCGGCACCCAATGGCGAGCCCGGCACCGACGAGACGCTGGAAGACGAGTCGCTCGACCTCGAAGATCTCGGTGACCTGGAGGTTTCCGAAGCAGACCTCGCCGATGGCGATGAGCTGGCCGATGTCGCCGAAAGCGAAGAAGGCGAGGCCGAAGAGGTCGGCGAGCCGACCGCGGCAGACAAAGCCTCCGGCGACTTCGTCTGGGACGAGGAAGAATCGGAGGCGCTGCGGCAGGCCCGCAAAGACGCCGAGCTCACTGCCTCGGCCGACTCCGTCCGCGCCTACCTCAAGCAGATCGGCAAGGTCGCGCTGCTCAACGCCGAGGAGGAAGTCGAACTCGCCAAACGGATCGAGGCGGGCCTCTACGCTGCGGAAAAGGTGCGCGAGTTCGCCGAACAGGGCGAAAAGCTGCCGGTAGCGATGCGCCGCGACTACAACTGGATCGTCCGCGACGGCAACCGGGCCAAGAATCACCTGCTAGAGGCCAACCTGCGCTTGGTTGTCTCGCTGGCCAAGCGATACACCGGCCGCGGCATGGCGTTTCTGGATCTGATCCAAGAAGGCAACCTGGGTCTGATCCGCGCGGTGGAGAAATTCGACTACACCAAGGGCTACAAATTCTCCACATATGCCACCTGGTGGATCCGGCAGGCCATCACCCGCGCCATGGCCGACCAGGCCCGCACCATCCGCATTCCGGTACACATGGTCGAGGTCATCAACAAACTCGGCCGCATCCAACGCGAGCTTCTCCAGGACCTCGGCCGCGAGCCGACGCCGGAGGAACTGGCCAAGGAGATGGACATCACGCCGGAGAAAGTGCTGGAGATCCAGCAGTACGCGCGGGAACCGATCTCGCTGGACCAGACTATCGGCGACGAAGGCGACAGCCAGCTGGGTGACTTCATCGAGGACTCCGAGGCTGTAGTCGCAGTTGACGCGGTCAGCTTCACACTGCTCCAGGATCAGCTGCAATCGGTGCTGGAGACACTGTCGGAACGCGAAGCAGGCGTGGTCCGGCTGCGCTTCGGCCTCACCGACGGCCAACCGCGCACCCTCGACGAGATCGGCCAAGTGTACGGAGTCACCCGTGAGCGCATCCGCCAGATCGAGTCGAAGACAATGAGCAAACTGCGCCATCCGAGTCGCTCACAGGTGCTGCGCGACTATTTGGACTGATCATCCCTGGTATGGGCCGCTAACCAGATATTCCGCGGCTCATACCAGGATGGGCTCGTATCAGGACTCTCAGCGCCTGCATGGTCGTCAGCTCTCGATCGGAATGACCACACCGGAGCCCACTGCGTCGACACGCGACCTATCCTTCAGGTCGACACCCGAGCGACCGAGCGACCGGGCACCCGCGACCAAACCCCCGACGATCCGCGCGGCCTGCTGGTAACTCAACCCCTCGGGCGGGTGGATGTTGGAGACGCAATTGCGGTCGGCGTCGGTGCGTCCGGGCCGAGGCAGATAGGTCAGGTAGATCCCCAGACTGTCGGCAACCGACAAGCCAGGACGCTCCCCGATCAGCACAACCACCGTTGCCACCCCCATGGCCGCGGCGATGTGATCACCGAGCGCCACCCTCGACTGTGTAGCGATCACCGGCGGGGCCAGACGATAGTGTGGCGCGAGTTCCTCGACGAGCGCGACCAATGTGGCCTGTCCGTGGTTGTTGAGCGCGCGCGGTGAGAGACCGTCGGCGAGCACGAATCCGATATCGGCATCCGAGCTGGGGAGAGACTCGAGCGAACCCTGGGCCGGTAGCCTTCCCAGATCCGGTCTGCGCAAGTACTCAGCGCGGTCTCGGGCTCGGCTGCGGACGTGCCCCGCAACGCCGAAACCGGCCGCATCCACCCGCTCGACCAATACAGCCACATCCAACGGCTGATGAACAGCGTCGCGCGCGGCCGCATGCGCGGCGCCGAATTCCAACAGACGTCTTGTCGGCAATGCGTCGCCAGTGCGGCCGAGACCGATTCTCGCTTGGGTCGTGCGACGGAGTTCCTGCCAGAACGCTTGCGTCGCGGCATCTCTCGGTGAGATAGCTTCCGGCATCGGCCGCTGGTCCTGCGAGCTCATCGAGTGGTCGCTACAGCGCGTAGCGGCGAGGCGAGCGGTTCCATCGGAAGCACCCGCCCATCCGCGGCAACCATGCCCAAGCCGGCCAGCCACGCCTCGAATTCCGGGGCAGGGCGCAGGTCGAGCACCTGTCGGACATACAGTGCGTCGTGAAAGCCGAGGCTCTGATAGCCGAGCATGATGTCGTCGGCACCGGGAACTGTGATGACAAAAGCGCAGCGTGCCGCGCCGAGCAGAGTCAGTAGCGTGTCCATGTCATCCTGGTCGGCTTCGGCATGGTTGGTGTAGCAGACGTCCACCCCCATCGGCAAGCCGAGCAGTTTGCCGCAGAAGTGGTCCTCCAGCCCAGCGCGGATGATCTGCTTGCCGTCGTAGAGATACTCCGGACCGATGAAACCGACCACGGTATTGACCAACAACGGGTCCAGCTCGCGTGCCACCGCGTAGGCTCTGGCCTCCAGAGTCTGCTGGTCGACGGGAAAACCGCCGGTCCCCCAGTGTGCGTCGGCCGATAACGCCGAACCCTGTCCGGTCTCCAGATACATGACGTTGTCGCCGACCGTGCCACGGCCAAGAACACGGCCTGCCTCGTTCGCCTCGCGCAACAGGGCGAGATCAACCCCGAACCCCGCGTTCGCGCCTTCGGTGCCCGCGACGGACTGGAACACCAGGTCTACCGGAGCACCCGCCTCGATCAAGCCGATCGTGGTAGTGACGTGCGACAGCACACACGATTGGGTGGGAATGCCGAAGCGCATGCGTACCTCGTCGAGCAAGCGCAAGAGTTCGGCAGTGGTCTGTGGCGAGTCACCGGCAGGGTTGATGCCGATCACCGCATCGCCACAGCCGAGCAACAGTCCGTCCAGTACCGCGGCGGCGATACCGCGCGGATCATCGGTGGGGTGGTTGGGCTGTAAGCGGGTGGCCATGGTTCCCGGCAAGCCGATGGTGGTCCGGAAACCGGTGGTCACCTCGGCGGCGCGAGCGACCGCGATGAGATCCTGATTGCGCATGATCTTGCTGACCGCGGCGACCATTTCGGGCGTAAGTCCTGGCGCGATCGTGCGCAGTACGACTGCCGCGTCCTGGTTCGCGGCGACGGCCAACAACCAATCCCGTAAACCTCCCACAGTCAGATGGGCGATCGGCGCGAACGCACTGCGATCATGAGTATCCAGGATGAGCCGAGTGACTTCATCGGTCTCGTACGGCACCACGGGGTCGAGCAGGAACTCGGTGAGTGCTACCTCGGCCAGCGCCCATTGGGCGGCGGCGCGCTCGGCGTCGGATTCCGCGGCGCAACCGGCGAGCTGGTCGCCACTGCGTAGTGGGGTCGCCTTGGCCAGGAGTTCGACCAGACAATCGAAGCGATAGGTGATCCCGCGTAACGGCTGGAGGTAGCGGCTCATTCCAGATCCTCCCTCGGCATGGGCGAGTATCGCGAACTCCATGTCCGGCGAGCTCACCATCAGACGATGGCGACTATAGAGGCCAAGGTAAGCCATGCGGCCACAGAAAGCCATGAGTGTCCTGCCCGCGGCCACCGAGTCGGCCAGGAAGTCGAGTCGGCCAGAAGTGAACGCTGGCCAGAAGTGAACACTACCGCGACGCACGCGACGACGAGAGCCGCTCCCTCCACCAGCGCCGAGCGCCACGACCAGAAGATTTCCGGAAGCCGACAACGTTTCCGCACCGAGCGCGGCTATCACGCCAACAGCACCACGGTGCCGGTGGCAACTCGATCACGTTCGCGCGGCAGACTTGCGGAATGGTTTCCTCGTCCTCGGCTTCGCAAGGGTGGCGGTCACCCTGGACGCAGACCATCGAGCTACGCACCGAACTCCACAAGAGATGGGTATGGCTGCGCCACCCCGGTCTTGTGCGGCGAATCCTGCCCGCACTGCGAGCACAGCTGGGAGCTGCCCCCGCCAGCACCGCATATGCGTTCACGGTCTTCGTCACCTGGTGGACGCTGCGTGGGGTGGGGGAATCAGTGGAGCGCAGGTTGATCTTCTCGGCTTCGACCAATCTGCACAATATGCGACACAACCCGGTACAGGTGCTGGTCGCCTCGGCATTCTGGACCGGGGGCGACTTCCCCTGGACTGCCATTGCCGGCTTGCTGGTCGTCATGGCGTACGCGGAGCGGTGGCTGGGCACTGCGCGGTGGATTCTATTGTTCACAATCGGACATATCGGGGCGACGCTGCTGACTGTCACCGGCATCGCCTACGCTATCGACCGCGGCCTCATACCACTGCGGATCGCTGTCGCCACGGATGTCGGTACCAGCTACGGCTTCTCGGCCGTCCTGGCGGCACTGGCATTTCGGCTCCGTGGCGTGGCACGGCTGGTATGGGCGACGGTGACTGTCATCGTGTTCGGCACCGCGTTGTACCTCGATCCCACATTCACCGACTATGGCCATCTGTGTGCCGCCGTGATCGGCTTGGCGACCGGCACAGCCGCGACCCTGTTCTGGCGCCGAGCCGATCGCACTGCCGTTCAGCGGGCCGAGGAAACACGAGACTGATCAGGACACTACGGCTGCGGGATCGGTGACACGGCCACGCGGCCCATGACGCGATCCAACACACGAAGGCGAAAACCGCTCCGCGCTCGATCAAGGCCGAACGCAGTTCTCGTCACAGCTCAACCGTGCGTCAATATCTTCGCGGCGGCCTCGAGCCCTTCCGGGGTACCGACGACTACGAGCAGGTCACCGGTAGTGAAAATGAAATCGGGGCCGGGTGAGGGGTGTAGTTGCCCTGCCCGCATCACCGCGACGATGGAGGCCTTCGTGCGGGTACGCATCTCGGTCTCCCCCAAAGCACGCCCGTAGTAGGGGGAGTCCGCACTGATAGGGAGCTGGCGGGTGGTGATCCCGGGCAGGTCGCGGTGATCGTCGTTGAGCTTGGCGACCAGCTGTGGCGCACCGAGCAGGTTGGCGAGTACCGCCGCCTCGTCGGTGGTCAACGGGATCTGCGCGGCGCAGGCATCGGGATCGTCGAGCTTGGAGACGATCAGATCGATATCACCATCACGATGCGCGACCACGCCGATTCGGCGACCGGATCGGACTTCGAAGTCCTTGCGGACACCAATTCCGGGTAATGCGGTGACATCCACGTTCACGCTCTCCAGATTAACCGGATGTGCGGATCGGTAAACGGTTCGGTCATCACTTCGACTGATGGCACTTCAGCCGAGGACATGGCCCGGTATCTCACAAGGCTTGTCAGCGCTGACCGAACGTGGCGACCAGGTGCCACTGCGGTGACGGTTCGGCGTGCTGTCGGCGATATACTCAGCGCCATTCTTCCGACGCGAGAAGGCAGTGTGACGCAAGAAGGCAGTGTACGGTCACACCACTTATCAGTGCGGACTGGGCACAATGGTCTGGCGAACACGCGCGAGCGCACCGCCGCGCTCGCCGGAAATGTCCGTGCCGGAATGGTTTCCGGCAGCCGAGAAGTGCTCGCCCAGCTGTCGCTCGGCTGCACGAGTGCGTCATGGTGATCCGGGTAGCGATCGCGGCTCTCGTGTCATCGAGACACACTGCGTCGCAACCGGGTCCGGCTGAATGGCGCGAACGCGCCGAACGGAACGCGAAGGGCTCGGCCATCTCGGCGACGGCCTGGCCGACGCGTAGATCGCGCGCAAGCTGTTCATCAGCGAGACGATGGTCCGAACGCACATCCCGTGAATACCGATAGAACTCGACGTACGATCGCGGGCTCGGACTGCCGTCGTGGCGCGCGAGTTTCGCTACTGGTGGTCACACGACGAGCGGAGCGAATGTTCCGTCCGAGCCAGGCAGGTAGCGTTCGACAGCGACAACCGCCCCCACTGGCAGTGGGCCATACAGGTGCGGGAAGAGCATCGACTCCGGATCGTCTGGTTCGCCGGGCTCCCACTTGATCGGCGACTCCACGCGGTTCGGGTCGATGCACAACAACACCAGATCGCGCCTGCCCGCGAACAACCGATTGGCGGGCACGTGTACTTGGTACGGCGCCGACAGATGGATGAACCCTGCCACATCCAGCGAAGGCGCGCGATATCCATCTGTTTGCCGAGCGGAAAGCCACTCGTCCGAAGTACATAGGTGAACAAGCGTGTGAGTGTCGTAGATCACGGGTAATCTCCCGGTAGACAACTGGATCGGCCGATCGAGATATGATCGAGTGCTCTTCGAGAGCTTGGCCTGTGGAACTCACTTGTAGTGATATCCCTGGTCATGTTATCGAAAACACACTGCGTCACTCGTGGGAACAAAGTCCCCCGTCCCGAACGTCTGACAGAGTAGTCGTACCCCTGCTGGGAAGTAGCGGTAGCGAGCTCGTGGTGAGTGACCACGGGCCCCACACCAGGCAAACGGTCAACCCGACCGGGAGCCAGGACGGAGGAGTCATGCCAGGAACCCTGACAAGCACCCCACTGACCGCGGTCGACCGCTGCGACCGCTGCGGGGCGGCCGCCCGGGTGCGCGCCGTACTGCCCACGGGTGGAGAGTTGCTCTTCTGCCAGCACCACGCGAATGAACACATGGATCGGTTACGCGAGCTGGACGCCGTGATCGACACGGAGTCGGCTCCCCAGCTCTGATCCCGCTCCTCGCGTCCTGAGACAACAACATCGGACAACAGAACACCGTTTCCTCCGGCAGCGGGCGACCCACAGGTCGTCCGCTGCCGCGGTAGTCGGGAGCACTACCCGGCTACTTCCGGCGCAAGGCGGCGATGCGCTCGCCGAGCTGTTCGGCGGTGGCCAGCGCCGTGGGCGGACCACCGCATTCGCGGCGCAACTCACCGTGTATCACGCCGTGCGGTTTACCAGTGCGATGGTGATGCATCGCCACCAAGCTGTTGAGCTCTCTTCGAAGTTCACTCAGCCGATCGGCGGTGGCGACACGTTCCGCAGCGGCGGCCACCGCAGGCCCCAAGCCCGGTTCGGTGACGACCGTACTACGGTCGGCCACCTGCCTGGCCTGCCGCTCACGAAGCAGGGCGCGCATCTGCTCGGCATCGAGCAGTCCGGGTATACCCAGGTAATCGGCTTCCTCGTCACTCCCGGCCAAGGTGGCCGTACCGAAGGAGGATCCTTCGTATATCACTCGATCGAGTTCGGCATCCGCAGCCAATGCGACAAAAGACTTCTCCGCTTCGCCTGGCTCGTCCTTCTGCTTGTTCGCCTCGGTCAGCAGTTCGTCTGCGAAACCATTCTTCTCACGGTGGGGCTTACCGATGACATGGTCACGCTGCACCTCGAGCTGCGCGGCCAGATCCAGCAGTATCGGCACCGAGGGCAGGAACACGCTCGCGGTTTCGCCCGGTCTACGAGCACGGACGAAGCGACCGATCGCCTGGGCGAAATACAGCGGAGTGGATGCGCTGGTCGCGTACACACCAACAGCGAGGCGCGGCACATCCACGCCCTCCGAGACCATACGCACCGCGACCATCCACGGCTGCGTGCTGTTGCCGAACTCCGCGATCCGATTCGAAGAGGAGGGATCATCGGAGAGCACCAGCGCCGGCCGCTCACCCGAGATATGTTCCAGCAAATCGGCGTAGTCGCGAGCCCGGTCCTGATCGGTGGCGATCACAAGTCCACCGGCATCGGGCATACCGGAGGCTCGTTTCTGGCGCAACCGGGTGTCGGCGGCGCGCAGCACTGCGGCAATCCAGTCGCCTGCCGGATCCAGCGCAGTGCGCCAGGCTCGGGCAATCTGGTCGACGCCCAGCGGCTCGCCGAGACGCGCGGAGTACTCCTCCCCCGCACTGTCGCGCCAGTGCGCCTCACCGGAGTACGCCAGGAAGACCACTGGCCGCACCACGCCGTCGGCGAGAGCCTCGGCGTAGCCATAGGAATGGTCCGCACGTGATTTGGGGAAGCCTGACTCATCAGGCTCGTAGACGACAAACGGAATCCGGCTGTCATCGCTGCGAAACGGAGTTCCGGTCAGCGCTAGGCGGCGGGTAGCGTCGCCGAACGCCTCTGCTGTCGCATCACCCCAGCTCTTGGCATCGCCCGCATGGTGGATCTCGTCGAGAACAACCAGCGTACGGCGGTTTTCAGTGCGCACTCGATGCCGGGAAGGATGTGCGGCGACCTGCGCATAAGTGACGACAACCCCCTGGTAGTCACCCGACGTACCACCAGTTGTATTGGAAAACCGCGAGTCCAGCGCGATCCCGCTTCTGGACGCGGCCCTGGCCCACTGATGCTTGAGGTGCTCGGTCGGCGCGACCACCGTGATCTGGTCCACGGTGCGGTCGGCCAACAGCTCCGCAGCCACGCGCAGCGCGAACGTGGTCTTCCCCGCCCCAGGAGTGGCCACCGCTAGGAAATCCCGCGGCTTTGTCGCCAAATACTTCGTCAACGCCCGACGCTGCCAGGTACGAAGCCTGGCCGTGGTGACATTGCCCGCGGTTTTCGAATCGCCCAGCGTTTCCACTTCTCCCACCGCAGCAGCGCCACCCGAGCCAGTCACGCAGACGACCCTAGCGGTCCGGTACGGCGTGTCGCCAAACCGGCGCAACCCACACGATAGGCATCACACGCTGCCGACCGGAACACCGACGACCCGCCCATACACGCCGGTACCGCGCCTCCGCGCCGTGATGTCGGTCCGCGAAGTTCGCAATGTCCGGATCCCGACCTCAGTCACCCTTACGCAAGCCATCGTAAATCTTCTTACATTCCGGACATACCGGAGAACCAGGCTTGGGCGAACGGGTCACCGGGAAGACCTCTCCGCACAGTGCGACCACATGAGTGCCCATCACAGCGCTCTCGGTGATCTTGTCCTTCTTCACGTAATGGAAGAACTTCGGGGTATCGTCGCCCGTTGTCTCGTCGGTCGTCGCATCAGGACGAACCATGGTGTCGGTGCTCACGCATTCCATGATGCCGCATCAAAGGATCGGAGACCTACCGCGGTGTATGCGCGGATGCTCCACTAGTGGAAGACTCAGAGGTATGCAGCAGCACGGCGACTCCGAATCCGCCGACGGCCCCGACCGCGCAGAGCACCCCGACGTGACGATGCCGACGCAGCCCCACCGTTACTCCGGATACTTCCCAGGAAACGACGACAAACACCCAGCTCTGATCACAGCGGCGGCACCTTCTCTGGAGGATCAGCAACGCGCCCGCGTGCGCCGATACACGCTTATCATGGCGTTCCGCATTCCGTGCTTGATCCTCGCCGCGATCGCCTACAGCGCATTCGGAAATCCGCTGCTTTCCATCCTGATCATCGTCGCGTCCGTCCCGCTGCCCTGGATCGCGGTGCTGATCGCCAACGACCGCCCGCCCCGCCGCAAGGACGAACCCAGCCGATGGGATCGGCCGCGCACCGCCCTCGAGTCCGGGCCGCGTAGGGTCATCGAGAGCTGAGCCGCCGCCACGCCCACCGGATCCACCGCTGCTGCCTCGGATCTTCCTTGCCGTCCCGTGATGGTGCGCCACCATCGCTCGCCCGATATCCGGCAGGCCGACACACCACTCGCCGGAACACTGTGCCTTGCTCGACAAGCTCGGTGAGCAGACCTAAGGTACTGCGGGGAACTGGACAGGAGCGAACATGATTCGGTGGATCTGGATCTTCCTGGATCGTCCTGCGCAACGCTTCGATGATTGCGCGAGGTTCTGGTCCGCCGTCACCGATACTCGGCCTTCGCCCCGCCGCGGCGCGAACGACGAGTTCCTCACCCTCCTGCCCGACCCAGCGCTGTTCGCCACAGCGAGTGCCAAAATGCAGGCGGTGACCGGCCTCGGCGGCACGCACATCGACCTCGATGTCGAGGACATTCCAGCTGCTGTCCGTACCGGGCTCGACCTCGGCGCCCAGCTGGTCGCCAACCACCCGGACTATGCCGTGCTGCGTTCCCCCGGTGGACAGAACTTCTGTTTCACTTCTTACGGCCGAATTGTGCGCACGCCCGGACCCGCCGTACGCGGTCCCGACGGCACGCTGTCGCGCCTGGATCAGATCTGTCTCGATATCGGCCCTGCCGATCATGAGGTCGAAACCCATTTCTGGACATCGCTGACCGGCTGGACCTATCAGCCCAGCGGGCGACCCGAGTTCGCCTGTCTGCGCGCCGAACAGCAGCTGCCCGCGCAGCTGATGTTGCAACGTCTCGACGAGAACCGGCCCGCCGGCGCCCACGTCGACTTGGCCACGAACGATATCGAGGCCACCGCCACCTGGCATGAAAAGCTCGGGGCGACCGTGCTCCGGCGCTATGAGCGCTGGATCGTCCTGAGCGACCCGAGTGGCACACCGTACTGCGTCACCGCCCGAAATCCCAACGGTCGCTGAATCGCCTTTCCGGCTGCCGTCGCGCAGGCCTGGTGTGCGGCTTCGTCGCTTCCTGGCGCATTACCGCAGTGGGGGCTGGTCCATGCCAGTTCTTCGCAGTGGCACAGTAACCGATGTGCCTATGACGAACCGATCAACCGCCACCGGATCGCTGCTCACCGCACTGTGTCCGGACCTACGGATCGCCCTGACCAAAGTCGGCTACGATGCCGACACACTGTTCGGGGTACTCGGTGACGCGCATGCGGCACTGGGGCGCGGTGAGCCGGTTCCCGTGCGCCGCGCAGCACGAAGGGCAGGTGAGCTGGGCACGCTCATCCGCCTGCTACTGCTCGGTGACGCGCTGCCCGAATCGGAGGTAGCCGCCGCGCTAGCGCCGGTGGATCTCGATCGCGCGGTCGCCGCGGGCCTGCTGGACCGCACCGGCACCGATGTACGGGCCGCACTCGACCTCCGGCCGTTGGACACGGGTGCGGGTACACGGTGGATCCTGTCCGACCTGGACAACTCGATGCGTCGGCGCACATTGACCGAAAACCACGTGCTCGGTGTCGGCCATGCCTCGCTCTCGCTACTGCGCGCCACGCCTACCCGTCCGGTGAACACCGTGCTCGACCTCGGCACCGGTTGCGGAGTCCAGGCGGTGCACGCCACCTCCTACGCTGAGCGCGTGACCGCCACCGACGTCAGCGCCCGTGCGCTCTGGCTGGCCGAAGCCACTGCCACACTGAACGAGCTGGACATCGAACTGGTCGAAGGCGCATGGTTCGAACCGGTTCGGGGCAGGCGCTTCGACCAAGTGGTGGCCAATCCTCCGTTCGTGGTGGGTCCGGCCCGGATCGAACACACCTATCGCGACTCCGGACTCGCGCTCGACGGCGCAAGCGAGTTGGTGATCTCGCAGGTCGCGGACCTGCTCGCCCCGGGGGGCACAGGAACGACACTGGCCGCATGGGTGCACGTCGAGGGAGAAGACTGGCGCGGGCGAGTCTCGTCCTGGTTGCCTGCACACGGTGTCGACGCCTGGGTGCTACAGCGCGATATCGCCGACCCCGCCCTCTATGTCGGCACCTGGTTGCGCGATGCGGGCTTGGATCCGCGCGAACCGGCCGTTCACGCCCGTGCGGAAAACTGGCTGGATGCCTTCGAAACCGCAGGCGTCGAAGGCATCGGCTTCGGCTTCGTCTACCTACGCGCCACCGACGAGCCGACCGAATTGATCGCCGAGGACCTCACCCACAGCTTCGATGACCCGCTCGGTCTGGAGGCCGTCGGGTATTTCGAGCGCTCGGCCTGGCTGCGGGCCGTGGCAGCGAACCCTGATCTCGCTTGGTCCGCGCGTTTCGCGGTCGACAAAGCGACCGCCCTGCAGCGGGTGTATCTGTCGAGCCAGGACGGCTGGGCGCCCGAGGTAGTGCGACTGCATCGTGGCGACGGCCCGCGCTGGCAGCACGAGGTGGACGAGACCATCGCCGCACTACTGGCAGGAATGCGTGCCGACGGTATGCCGTTACGTGAACTGGTCGAACTACTGGCGCTCGCCCATGGACTCGCCGAAGTGACCGACGAATTCGCGGTTGACGCGCTGGCTGTGGTTATCGGACTGGTGCGGCATGGATTTATCCGGCCGGTGTAGTCGCACGGCACTCACCAGGCCTCGGCCAGAGGTTGTTCCGCGCTCCGGTCGCTTCTCAGGAACTTCTCAGACGATAGTGGATAAAGCCGCAGTTCAGAGCGTTTTATGCCTGCGGTAGCGGGGAACTTTCTTCCTGTCGGGTCCGTTGATCGGAGTGAGACACCACCGACAGGAGGCAAGTCATGACAAGCCCCGCCACAACTCGTGTGCGCGCCAGCGATTCGGACCTCGATGCCCAGAGCCCCGCCGCCGATTTAGTACGTGTGTACCTGAATGGGATCGGACGGACGGCACTGCTCACGGCTGCCGACGAGGTCGAGCTGGCCAAGCGCATCGAGGCGGGCCTCTACGCGAAGCATCTGTTGGAGACCGGGAAGCGGCTGTCGGCCGCCCGCAAGCGGGATCTGGCCATCATCGTGCGCGAAGGCCAAGCCGCAAGGTCACATCTGCTCGAGGCCAACTTGCGACTTGTTGTCTCACTCGCCAAGCGTTACACCGGCCGCGGTATGCCGTTGCTCGATCTCATCCAAGAAGGCAACCTCGGGCTGATCCGGGCCATGGAGAAGTTCGACTACGCCAAGGGCTTCAAGTTCTCCACCTACGCCACCTGGTGGATCAGGCAAGCCATCACCCGCGGTATGGCCGATCAGAGCCGCACCATCCGCCTGCCCGTCCACCTCGTCGAGCAGGTGAACAAGCTGGCAAGAATCAAACGCGAACTGCATCAGCAGCTGGGCCGGGAGGCCACCGATGAGGAACTGGCCACCGAATCAGGCATTCCGGTCGACAAGATCTCCGATCTGCTCGACCACAGCCGCGACCCGGTGAGCCTGGATATGCCGGTGGGTAACGACGAAGAGGCCCCGCTGGGTGATTTCATCGAAGACTCCGAGGCGACTTCGGCCGAGTCGACGGTCATCGCAGGACTGCTGCATCACGATGTACGTAGCGTGCTTTCCACCCTCGATGAACGAGAACAGCAGGTCATCAGACTTCGTTTCGGTCTGGACGACGGTCAGCCACGTACCTTGGACCAGATCGGCAAGCTCTTCGGCCTCTCCAGGGAGCGGGTGCGCCAGATCGAGCGAGAGGTGATGTCGAAGCTGCGCAAGGGAGAACGAGCCGACCGGTTACGGGCTTACGCCAGCTGATCACCACCGCCAACTGATCACCACTGCGGCATCGAAGCCTTTCGTAATTCGTAAACAGCCCCGGGTTGAGCTCGATGAGCCTGCCACAGCGATCACCCCCCGCTGTCCGGGCCGTGCTGAGCCCGCCCCTCCGGGCTCAGCACGGCCCGGTCGGCGAATTGTCCCGACATTCTCACCCCAGTCGGCGTGGCCCGGAATCGAACCGGCTCGGCTCCGGGCCGATACGTCCACGCGCGTAGACGATTTCGGCCGAGTTCGGCGAGGCCAGCACGGGGTCGAAATACAGATCCCGCATCTCCGGCAGATCATCGAAGAGGGCCGAGATGCGCTGGGCCAATGCAGCGAGAGCGGCTTTGTCGACGCGCGGACTCGCCGGTGTCCCGGACAGCAAGGGCGCGGCGCGTGGAGCGTCGATCAGCGCGGTCGCCTCGTCGGTAGTCAGTGGCAACGCCCGGTAGGCACGATCGCCGAGGAGTTCGATGATCGGGCCGGAGAGGCCGAATTCGATCACCGAACCGAAAGAAGGATCATCTTGCACGCGCAAGATGCAGCCGACCCCTTTGGTCGCCATTTTCTGGATGTGCAGAACAGGATCGCCACACAGCGCGGCCAGGTCGACATACCCTTGCCGCACCGCTTCCGGTCGCCAGAGATCGAGTCGAACGCCGTTCAGATCCGGTCTGATCCGCCATAGTTCACCAGTCGCCTTGGCCGCCACTGGATAGCCCAGCTCCTCCGCTGCAGCTACCGCCTCGTCCACAGTATGCACTTCACGGAACTCCACGATAGAAATGCCATAGCAAGCAAGCAACTCCACAGTCTCCAAGTCAGTGAGCCAACGACCGCCCGATCCAGCCATCCAGTCCGATACCAACCTGCGGGCGCGGTCGGTATTCATTCCATGCGGCCGTACTACTGAAGAGATGGGTCTGGTCCGCCATTCGGCATACCGACACACCCTGGCCAGTGCCCGCACGGCACGCTCAGGATCGGGATACGATGGAATCCCTCGGACCGCGTCGACACCAGGACCACGCACCGCGAGCAGGTCAGGGGTCCCGTGCGCAGCGACGAAGGCGGTGAGAATCGGCTTCTCGACACTGGGCACGATGGCAGCCGCCGTGCGGATCGCATCGGCGAACTCGGCGGTCGGCGACGGTACCGGTGGTGCGAAAATAACGATGACGGAATCGACCTCGTCCGAACGCAAAGCCGCGACCAGCGCATCCAGATACGCGCCCGGCGTCGCCTGAGGCCCTAGATTCACCGGCTCCGCGATCTGCAGCCCTTCGGCTCGAGCCGCGCCGATGGCCAGCCAACTGAGCGCCGCACTGTTGCCGACTACTGCCAGCCGCGAACCACCTGGCAGTGGTTGATAACCGAGCAGAGCGGCGCAGTCGAAGAGTTGAGCGATCGAATCGACTTGGACTATGCCCGCCTGTGCGAACAGGTCCCGGACGATCGAACGATCCATATCCCCTGCCGATTGAGCCGTCAAGCGGCCACTGCTCACTGCGACAATCGGCTTGCTCCTGGCCATCCGGCGCGCGATCCGGGAGAATTTGCGCGGATTGCCGAAACTTTCCAGGTACAACAACACCATATCGGTACTCGGGTCGCTGTCCCAGTACTGCAGCAGGTCGTTGTCGGAGACATCGGTGCGACTACCCGCTGACACAAATGTCGACAAGCCGAGATTGCGCGCCGCGGCCTCGACGAGAATGGCCGAACCCAATGGCCCGGACTGGCAGAAAAATCCGATTCGCCCCCGCGCGGGAAGCACCGGAGCCAAAGTCGCGTTCATGGCCACTGCCGGGTCGGTATTCGCGATGCCGAGCGCACTCGGTCCGACCACCCGCATCCCGTGACCGCGTGCGGCGGCGATCAACTCGCGTTCAGCCTCGACACCGCCCTGACCGGTCTCAGCGAATCCAGCAGTCAACACCACAAGCCCTTTGACGCCCTTGGCCATGCAGTCGTCGAGCACCGACGCGGTCGCCGCAGGGGGCACCGCGATCACTGCGAGGTCGATCTCATCCGGGATTTCCCGCACGGTTGCGTACGCGCGCACCCCGCGCACAGACTTGTGATGCGGGTTCACTGGGAATATCGGTCCTTGAAAAGCACCCGACAGCAAGTTGGCCAGCACAACTCTACCGATCCGCCCGGCAGCAGGGGTGGCGCCGATGACCGCGATCGACCGCGGGGCCAGCAAATTGCCCACGCTTCGTGCTTCAGAAGCACGCTCGCGCGAATCACGCACCGACAACAGCGCTTCGGTTGGGTCGATATCGAACTCCAGATGCAGGACCGATCCGTCTCTGCTGCGCGCGACCTGATAGCCCGCGTCGCGAAAAACTGTCACCATCACGCTGTTCTCCGCGAGCACGTCGGCGACAAAGGTTTCGATCTTGTTCTCGGCAGCGGCGCCGGCCAGGTGTTCCAGCAGAATCGAGCCCAGCCCTCGGCCCTGGTGCCCGTCTGCCACCACGAATGCTACCTCCGCGGCCCTCGGCCCACCTCGATTCAGCAGCTCGTAGCGGCCTACCGCCACGATCGCCTCGCCCAGCTCCAGCACCAGACCGACCCGATCGTGGTAGTCCAGATGCGTGGTCCGGTAGAGCTCCCTTGGCGAGATCCTCGGGTATGGACCGAAATACCGTAGATACCTGGTGCGGTTGGACAGCGTGTGATGAAATCGCCGCAGTCGTTCGACGTCGTCAGGGGTTATCGGCCGCAGTCGCACGACGCCACCATCGGAAGCCAGCACGTCGGCGAACCAATGCTGCGGTGGAGAAGGCGGGTGGGCTGGAGTGCCCAGCATGTCGGGAAAGTCAGTCACGAGGGTCCTCCGGGTCCAGACCCAGCAGCCCGAAAGTCGCCCGGCGGGTGGCCAGTACCGCCAGATCGACAGCACGACGAATGCGGTCGAGCTGTGTATCGCCGAACTCTCCGCCGTCAGGGCCATCCCAAGGGCGGTAGGCGATGTCCCCGCCATCACTCATGGTGTGTGGCGGATCTGCCCGCGGCGCCGCGACCCGGATTGTCTCGATCCAGCTCTGTGGGATCGATGTCGCCGGGTCGATATCGCGGTCCAGGACGATAGCCAGCAAATGTGCCCAGGCTCGCGGCACCACCCGGACCAGACCATATCCACCGCCCCCTACAGCCAGCCAGCGTCCTTCGGCGTACTGGTCGGCGAGCTCTCGCATGGCACGGAAGGCCGCGCGTTGGCCGTCCACAGTGAGCTCCAAATCGGCCAGAGGGTCTTCCCGGTGGGTGTCGACACCGCACTGACTGACCACGATCTGTGGCCGGAAAGCCGCCACCGCGCCGGGGACTACCGCGTGGAAACCACGCAACCACTGTGCATCTCGGACGCCAGGCACCAGCGCCAGATTGATCGATGTCCCCTCCCCCGCTCCGGTACCGGTCTCCTCTGGCCACCCGGTGTTGGGCCACAAGGTCGCGGGATGTTGATGCACCGAGATGGTCAGCACTCGCGGATCGTGGTAAAAGGCCCGCTGCACCCCGTCTCCGTGGTGTACGTCCACATCGATATAGGCAATACGGTCGAAACCGTGGTCGAGCAACCAGGAGATGGCCACGGCGACGTCATTGTAGATACAGAATCCGGCAGCCGAATCGGCCTGTGCGTGATGCATGCCGCCGCCGATACTCACCGCACGTTCAGTGTGGCCTTCCGCGATCTCACGGGCCGCGGCCAAAGTACCGCCGACGATTGTGGACGCCGCCTGATGCATGCGTGGAAATACCGGATTGTCCGCGGACCCCAGACCATAGGGCGGTGCGATGAGCGAACCGATCGGTTGCACGGCGTGTTCGACCGCGTCGAGATATTCAGGCGTGTGGATACGCAACAGATCCGCTCGTTCCGCGGCAGCGGGCTCGAGCAGTTCGACCCCCTCCAGTAATCCGAGACCGCCCGCGAGCGCCATGGTGAACTCGAGGCGCGCCGGCTGCATAGGATGCTCCGGGGTCCAGGTGTAGTCCAGAAACCGCTCAGTCCAGACAACGGCGCCCGGACCGCTCCTACCGGGTGAAGCCGCCGCCGGGGATTCGCCGCGCGGTGCAGTGTCCATGCTCGCAACGCTAGTGGGAAGCGCAGGACTCCGCGCAACGTTCGTATGCAGTACAAATACAAGCGACAACGGTCACGACCGCTTGCCGGGTATCGGGTGCCGGCGGAGAAGACGCGCGCAGCGCGGAACGACACGATCCGGCACACAAAAGTGCCGTCGTTCGTAGGTAGAATCCGTGCCGACGAAGGGGTAACAGGTGAAGGATCTGGTCGATACCACGGAGATGTATCTCCGTACCATCTACGATCTCGAGGAGGAGGGCGTGGTGCCTCTGCGTGCCCGAATCGCCGAGCGCCTCGAACAAAGTGGCCCGACAGTGAGCCAGACCGTAGCGCGGATGGAGCGCGACGGTCTGTTGCTGGTCGCAGGAGACCGTCATCTGGAGCTGACCGAGAAAGGGCGCAGTATGGCGGTCGCGGTGATGCGCAAACATCGGCTGGCCGAACGACTGCTCGTCGACATCATCGGACTCGACTGGCAGAACGTGCACGCGGAGGCCTGCCGCTGGGAGCACGTGATGAGCGAGGACGTCGAACGCCGTCTGGTCGAAGTGCTCAACCACCCGACCACGTCCCCCTACGGCAATCCCATCCCCGGCTTGGACGAGCTCGGCATCATGCCGAGGACCGCCTCCGAGGAGAAGCTGGTGCGGCTGTCGGATCTACCACACGACAAGGTACACGCTGTCGTCGTGCGCAGACTCGCCGAACATATCCAGGCCGACCCGGAGGTCATCGGCCGGTTACGGGAAGCGGGCGTAGTGCCCGACGCGCGCGTTACAGTCGAGACCAAGCCGAACTCGGTCGTCATCACCGTACCGGGTCATAGTGGTTTCGAACTGTCGGATGAAATGGCCCACGCCGTTCGGGTGAAGCTGGTCTGACGCGTGAAACTTCTGGTCACGGGAGGCGCTGGATACGTAGGGGGAGTCTGCGCGCAGGTGCTGTGCGAGGCCGGGCACGAGGTGATCGTGGTCGACGACCTGTCCACCGGCAACGTGGATGGAGTTCCTTCCGGTGCTCGGTTCGTCGAGGGGGATGTGGCGGTGTCCGCACCCACGCTGTTGAACGCCGAACCCTTTGACGGTGTCTTGCATTTCGCGGCCCAGTCGCTGGTCGGTGAGTCGGTACAGCAGCCGGAGAAGTACTGGCACGGCAACGTGGTGAAGACGTTCGAACTGTTGGAGGCGATGCGGCGAACGGGCACACCGCGTCTGGTCTTCTCCTCCACGGCAGCCGTCTACGGGGAATCGGACCAGATACCGATCACCGAGGATGCCCCGACCAAGCCGACCAATCCATACGGTGCGTCGAAACTGGCCATCGACCATGCCATCACCTCCTACGCAATCGCGCACGGACTGGCCGCGACCAGCCTACGATATTTCAATGTCGCGGGCGCCTATGGTGCTCTCGGTGAAAACCGGGTTGTGGAAACACATCTCATTCCATTGGTGCTGCAGGTCGCGGCCGGACACCGTGAAGCGATCTCGGTCTTCGGCACCGACTGGCCCACTTCGGACGGCACAGCGGTTCGCGACTACATCCATATCCTGGACCTCGCCCGAGCCCACCTGCTGGCACTCACCACCTCGAAAGCAGGTACCCACCGGATCTACAACCTCGGTAGCGGCACCGGATTCTCCGTGCGCGAGGTGCTCTCGGCTTGCGAGCGCGTCACCGGACTGCCGATCACGGCGCGAGATGCCCCACGCCGCCTCGGCGATCCGGCGGTACTGATCGCCTCCAGCGAGCGCGCCATCACCGAGCTCGGCTGGCGTCCGCGACACAACGACCTCGATGAGATCGTCACCGACGCCTGGATATTCCTGCAGTCACTGGGCTCCCGCGCACACAGCGCGAAGTAACCGGCTCCGCAGCTCGGCAAAGTCCCGAATACAACGATCCAGGACCTGGCTGCCGCTGAAATATGCGTCCGAATCGGTATAATTCGGCCGTGCCTGCCTACTATGACGCAGGCGTACCGAGGTCGATGCCGAGGCCCGCGGCGATCCGGTAGCCGCTACGGGCGAGTCGACGCACCTGGTCCGGACGCATGCCGAGACGCAACGCGTTATCGAGCAGCGCCGCCATCGTATGTCCCGGCTCCTCGTCCAGTGCGGCCTCGAGCGCGATACCCGCGAACGGGCCGTCGCCGCGAACATAGGCGCTATAACCGAGCAAAGTGGCTGCTTCGGCGCGATCGATGCCGGAGAGCGCGCGAGTCAGCATGCCCCACAATGTCTCGGCCGCGTCGGCGTGATCACCGACAGTCAAGGCGAACATCATGTCGCGGACAGTTCTAGCACGAAGGGCAACAGTAATTTTCGCGAGTTCTGGCGCCATGAGCACAGCACCGGACTCGACATTCGCGATCTGCCAAAGGACGCCCTCCAATGCCTGCCTGCTATATCCATTCGGATCGCCACGACGCACGGCGAGCGCGTACTGTTCATGGGCCAGGGCAAGCGCGTTCTCCAGACATGCCGCCACCTCGGTGCGTTTCTGCGGATCAACGGCAACCAGCTCGACGAGCTCGGATCGCGGGCCGCGAATCGGCCTACCGTCCAGCACGTGCGTCACCGCCACCAGCGAGGCGGCCGGATCCCGGAGCGCACCACGGCGTTCCGGACCGGCTAGCGTCCACCAGTGCTGCCCGGCCTCGATCGTGCGCACCGCCCATACCCCGCCCAGCGTGATGTCGCATGCGGCCAATCGCCGACCGAGCGCGCCGGTCAGCGCAGCGCCGAGATGCCCATCAGCCGGCTTCTCCGCAACACAGTGCCGCGGGTCCTGGTCGCCTTCCGGTGCACACATACGATCGTCGACAATCACCGCTAGCACCTCCTTAGCTCCGTCCTGCGCACAGATCCGCACCAGGGCAGCGGCCTGCGTGTCTACCGGCGCCCTCCCACCACCAGGTGAATCCAGATCGAACCGCACTACCGCATCGACCACCGCAGCGCCGACGACTCCGTGCCGCAGGACGAACACCACCACCGACCGCTCCGGCGTGAACCCGAGCATCGCGGGGACGGCGGTAATCAGATCCCCTGGATCATCCACGCGAACAGTGCGCTCCGGTGACTCCCGGGCGAAAGGCGCTGGATTGTCACAACACCGGACTTTTCGAGCTCGGGCCACGGCGGTATCTGAACCAGGACGGCCGGAACTCGGACAGGCCCTCGTGCTTCCGCTGCGTAAGAGGAGACGAGGCGCATTACCGCGGCCCGCACGCTCGGCATCGATTGGTTCAGGGACGGGAGAAGGTGTCGCGGAAATGGTCATGCCACTAGCCTCCCCATCTCCGTCCTCGGCTCCTGAGTACCGACCTGGCAATTCAGCCGACCTGGGGAATGCGCTGCGCACTGTGCATCACTCCCCCACGAGACTGTCGGGACTCGAGAACTGTCGGTGGCGCCTGCTATGATGCCACCTCGGACTGCTGACCAAGTGTGCGCCCGCTATCTTTCCCGCACTTTCCGCACAGCAGTGGAGAACAACGCATCCAGCGCCGCGGAATCCGGTTCACCCTCGGCGAAAGACATGTACGTCACCGAAACCCGCACATCCCCGATTCGACCGATGCGTGTCCACATCGACCTGATCAGCCCGGCACCGCCCGACGCGGACCGCACAGTCCTGTGCAACGCCACAACGTCGTCAGCAGTGACCTGCGGTGGCGAATACAACTCGGTCGTCACGATAGTCGTGGTGCCGGCACGGTTGACGCGCACCGATCCACATTCGGTCAGCCTGGCGCGCAACGCGGCCGAAGGCTCGTCGGTACGCGCCAATTCAATGGTCAACGTGGCCCGCGTGACGTCGTCCGAGCCGACCGCCATCACCATACTGCCCGATCGGAAGCCCCGCTCCGCAGGCGCGCATCGGCTGGGTCTCACCCGCGCACCCCGACCCATACCGTCCAGATCTCCTGCCGCCTGAGCCACTGCGGGCTGTGGCAACACCACCGCCGCATACGACGCGGGAAACTGCGACGGATCCGGCAGCAAAGCCGTCAGTTCCGCATCCACGTGCTGTGGCACGGCCGTAGGCGCCGCTGAGACCGGATACCCGGACACAGTCGACCCACATCCGGCGAGCGACACCACACCCATGCCGAGTACGGCACAGCCGAACTGTCTGCGTATCGAATCCGCCACGGTCACTCACCTACTGTGCCAAGGTCGGGCACCCCGTCTGCGACGCCACACCGCGGAATCGGGAATGCGCAGGCTGGTGCCGTTGTTGAGGTGAGGAACGAGCAATGCCAGGCCGTGTGCGATAACTGTCGGCGGTATGGGGGACAATGGATAGTGGTCCCGTTCCGGACGACCGCTCGGCGCGTGCCGTTGCCGGCGGCAAGATCGGGCAGGCGGCGGCGCTTGCGCGTGAGGTGCATGTCCGGGCCGCAGGAACCGCGCAGGAAGGAGTACGCGATGGACTACAAGTCGCGAATGTACGAACTGGAGTTCCCCGCTCCCCAATTGTCATCTGCCGACGGCTCCGGCCCGGTCCTGGTGCACGGACTGGAAGGCTTCACCGACGCAGGCCACGCGGTGCGACTGGCCACCACGCACCTGCGTGAGAGCCTCGAAAGCGAGTTGGTCGCCTCGTTCGATGTGGACGAGCTACTGGACTATCGGTCACGTCGCCCACTCATGACCTTCAAGTCCGACCATTTCTCGGATTACGCCGAGCCGGAACTCAACCTCTGGGCAGTGCGCGACACCGCGGGCATCCCGTTCCTGTTGCTCGCGGGTCTGGAGCCGGACCTGCGGTGGGAAAGATTCACCACCGCGGTGCGCCTGCTCGCCGAACAACTCGGCGTACGCCGCAGCATCGGTCTGAGCGCGATCCCGATGGCGATCCCGCACACCCGACCGCTCGGAATCACCGCGCATTCTTCCGATCGCGACCTTATCTCGGAGCATCAGCGCTGGCCGGGTGAGCTCCAGGTGCCTGCGAGCGTGTCGTCTCTGCTCGAATTCCGGTTGGCCCAACACGGCCATGAGTCGGTGGGCTTCTCGGTGCACGTCCCGCACTACCTGGCGCAGACCGCCTACCCTGAAGCCGCGCAGACTCTGCTGGAGAACGTCGCGGACAATGCGGGTCTGACGATTCCGCTGGCCGCGCTCGGCGAGGCCGCCGCCCGAGTACGCGAGCAGGTCAATGAGCACATCGCGGGCAATGCCGAGGTGGAGACCGTCGTACAAGCGTTGGAACGACAGTACGACAGCTTCGTCACCGCCCAAGAGCAGCAGTCGAGCCTGCTGGTCGGTGACGGCGCGCTGCCCAGTGGTGAAGAACTTGGTGCCGAATTCGAGCGATTCCTCGCCGAGCACGGCGGCTACAACGGCGAAGACAAAGGCGAACGAGGCTGACTCAGAGGCGATCCGGTCGCCCCCACGCGTACACTCGGCAGCGAGGCCGTAGGGTGATGGGAGTGGACCTGACCGAACTGCTCGACATCCCGGGAAACGACGCTGACGCGCTCTACGAGTCGTTCGGGATGTGGGCCGCCGAACAGGGCACCCCGCTGTATCCGGCTCAGGATGAAGCGTTGCTGGAGTTGGCCTCCGGAGCCAATGTCATCCTCGCCACACCAACCGGTTCCGGAAAGTCTCTGGTCGCGCTCGGCGCGCACTTATTGGCCCTTACCCAAGGCCTGCGCACATATTACACCGCTCCGATCAAGGCACTGGTGAGCGAAAAGTTCTTCGCGCTCTGCGAAGTGTTCGGCGCTGAGCGCGTCGGCATGGTCACCGGCGACGTCGCAGTGAATCCGGAAGCGCCGATCATCTGCGCTACCGCGGAGATCCTGGCCAATCTGGCGCTGCGGGAGGGCGCGGACGCCGACGTCGGCCAAGTCGTGATGGACGAATTCCACTTCTATGCCGAACCCGACCGCGGATGGGCCTGGCAGGTGTCGCTGGTGGAACTACCCCGCGCCCAGTTCCTACTCATGTCGGCAACCCTCGGCGAGGTAGATTTCTTCGCCGACGATCTGCGGCGCCGCACCGGCCGCTCCACCGCGATCGTCGCGGGCACCGAACGCCCGGTGCCGCTGAGCTTCTCCTATGCCCGCACCCCTATCACTGAAACTCTCGAAGAACTGGTCACCACCAACCAGGCCCCGGTGTACGTGGTGCACTTCACCCAGGCTGCCGCGATCGAACGCGCACAGGCGCTGACAAGCATGAACTTCGCCACCCGCGCCGAGAAGGACGCGATCGCCGAAGCACTGGGCGAGTTCCGGTTCGCCGCGGGCTTCGGCAAGACCTTGTCGCGATTGATTCGACATGGTGTCGGGGTACATCACGCGGGCATGCTGCCGAAGTACCGACGCCTGGTGGAGCGGCTGGCCCAGGAGGGTCTGTTGAAGGTGGTATGCGGCACAGACACTCTCGGTGTCGGCATCAATGTGCCCATCCGCACGGTCCTGCTGACCGGCCTGACCAAGTTCGACGGTGTGCGCACCCGCAGATTGAAGGCCCGCGAGTTCCACCAGATCGCCGGCCGTGCGGGCCGGGCCGGCTACGACACCATGGGCACCGTCGTCGTGCAGGCACCTGAACACGAAGTGGAGAACACCCGGCTGCTCGCCAAAGCCGGTGACGACCCAAAGAAACAGCGCAAGGTACAGCGGCGCAAACCTCCAGAAGGGTTCGTCTCCTGGAGCGAAGAGACCTTCGACCGCTTGGTCGCGGCGCAACCTGAGCCGATGGTGTCGCGCTTCACCGTTACCAACGCCATGCTGCTGAACGTGATCGCCCGGCCGGGCGACTGCTTCTCCGCCATGCGCCACCTACTCGAAGACAACCACGAGCCTCGTCCCGCCCAGCGCAGGCATATCCTACGCGCCATTCGGCTCTATCGGGCATTGCGCGACGCCGGAGTAGTGCAGCAGCTGGCTGAACCGGATGAGCACGGTCGCCGCGCCCGCCTGACCGTCGACCTCCAACGCGACTTCGCACTCGACCAGCCGCTGTCACCATTCGCGCTGGCAGCGCTGGAACTGCTGGACAAAGACTCCACGAGTTATACCCTCGACGTGGTGTCGCTCATCGAATCCACCTTGGAAGATCCGCGTCAGCTGCTGATGGCCCAACAACACAAGGCGCGTGGCGAGGCGATCGCCGAGATGAAAGCCGACGGCATCGACTACGACGAGCGGATGGAGCTGCTCGAAGAGGTGACCTGGCCCAAACCGCTGGCCGAACTGATAGAACCGGCCTACGAGACCTACCGGGCCGGGCACCCTTGGATGTCGGAGTTCGCACCTGCGCCGAAATCGGTGGTGCGAGACATGATCGAACGCGCTATGACCTTCACGGAGCTGATCTCCTACTACGAGTTGGCCCGCTCCGAGGGCGTGGTGCTGCGTTATCTCGCGGATGCTTATCGCGCGCTGCGACGCACAGTGCCCGATTCCGCGCGCACCGAGGAACTCGACGACATCACCGAATGGCTCGGTGAACTCGTCCGTCACGTGGATTCGAGCCTGTTGGACGAATGGGAACAGCTGACCGACCCCGGTGTGGAGGCAGACACCGATCAGCTCGCTTTCGGCGCGGAGGCGGTGCGCCCGATCACTGCGAACGAGCGCGCCTTCCGCGTCATGGTCCGCAACGCTATGTTCCGCCGCGTCGAACTGGCCGCCCTGCGACACTGGGACGCCCTTACCGAACTGAGCCCTGGCCTGGACTGGGCCGAGGCGCTCGCGGACTATTTCTCAGAGTACGAACGGATCGGAACCGGGCACGATGCCAGAGGCCCGCAGTTGTTCCAGTTGGAACGAAGACCGGGATTCTGGCGGGTGCGGCAGGTGCTCGACGATCCGGCAGGTGATCATGGCTGGTCGATCGACGCGGTGGTCGATCTCATCGAGTCCGATGCCGCGGGCGAGGTCGTATTCGACGATGTCTCCGTGTCCGCCTACTGAGCCGACACCGTCCTCCGGTCCCGCACCCTTACAGATCACCGATCTTGTCCAAGGTCGGAACGGCTTCGGCGAATCAAGGATTCGACGGATTCGTTACCGGATAAGAACCGCTGACGTTATCCCCGCTGCCCTAGCGAAAGATTCCGCTATGCCCGAATCACCGTACCTTGTCATCCAACCCGAACGTGCGCGAGAGAACTTCCGCATGCTCGATACCGCGCTGTCAGCGCACGTAAGCACCGCGACGACGATTCGCTTCGCCGTCAAGGCCAGTCCGGTGCCCGAGCTGCTGAGCCTCCTCGATGAGGAGGGCGCGGAATTCGACGTCGCAGGTATCGGCGAGATCGATCTGTGTCTGCGGCTCGGGATAGCGCCACAACGGTTGTGCTACGGAAATCCCATCAAGAAGACCGCCCACATCGCTCAGGCTTACGCCGTGGGTGTACGCCGCTTCGCCTTCGATACCGAGGACGATCTCCTACGTATCGCCGAGCATGCACCCGACTCCGAAGTGGAGTGCCGCTTCCTCGCTCCAGTTCCACAATCGCCTACCCCGTTCGGCACGAAGTTCGGCTGCACCCCAGGTGAAGCGGTACAGCTGCTGATCAGGGCCAGGGACCTCGGGCTCGCCGTCGCAGGACCTTACTTCCACGTCGGCTCACAACAACTGGACCCCGACGCCTGGCGAATCGGTATCGAACAGGCCGGCCAGATCGTCGAGGCATTGGCGCGGAAAGACATTCGGACCGACACGGTGAATATCGGTGGCGGGCTACCGATCCCCTATGCCGACTCCACACCCACACTCAATGAGATCGCCGGGGTGATCGGGCACGCCGCAGCAGAATTCCTTCCCGACAATACCGGGTTGATCGTCGAACCCGGCCGAGCTCTGGTCGGTTCGACAGGCACCATTCACGCCGAGATCGTCAGCGTCCGCACCGCGCCGGACGGACGACGCTGGATATATCTCGATATCGGCCGCTACAACGGAATGGCAGAAACCGAGAACGATCACATCTCCTACCGTTTCGTCACCGACCGAGACGGCGATCCCATCGACGAGGCAGTAGTAGCCGGTCCGACCTGCGACGGCGACGATGTCCTGTACCAATGCACGCGAGTCCTGCTACCCACCACGTTGCGAGCCGGTGATCGCATTCGAATCCTCGATACCGGCGCCTATACCGCGAGCTATTCGTTGGTGTCCTTCAATGGTTTTCCGCCCTTGACCGTTTACGTCTCGGGCTCTCAGCACGAGTGAGTTCGCCTGATCCACGGCCACTTCCGAGATCCTCACCATCTGCGCTTCAACCTGATTTCAGAACAAAAATTACATGAATACGGATGTGTCGCCATAACGATACATTCGGAGACAATGGCAATACCATTTCGTATTTCCGCAGTGATCATTTCGATCTCGCACAAAGTTAACAATCGGTGATAGATTCGCCATTGATGCCAGAGCAGAGAGGCTGTCTGGCACAAATTGTTGCGTTGCCTTGCGTCCGAGAATTCCGCCACCACAATCGGAATATGGATGCGGCATGTCTTCTTGTCCAGGAGTCAATGTGTCTGATATTGCGATTGTTGGTATCGGTTGCCGTTATGCCGGTGGTATCGAGTCTGCGGAGTCGTTCTGGGATTTCGTGATCAACAAGCGGGATGGGGTGCGGGAGGTTCCGCCTGAGCGGTGGGATTGGCGGCGTTTCTATGATCCGGACAAGCGGACGCCGGGTCT